>NZ_JBVJHH010000079.1:0-26158 GCF_055586905.1 Streptosporangium sp. NPDC048886 | reverse complement strand
GCTGTGATCGACGGGTCGTCGGTCGAGACGATCGTCCGCGGCCGGGACGGGGACGGCAACGCGGTGACGGCGCGGACGCCGTTCCGGATCGCGTCGATGAGCAAGTCGATGACGGCTGCGGCGATCATGCTGCTGGTCGACCGTGACCGCGTCTCCCTGGACGACCCGGTCGTCAAGGTCCTGCCCGACTTCAGGATGGCCGATCCGCGCTTCACCGGGATCACCGTGCGCCAGGTCCTCAGCCACACCTCGGGGCTGTCGAACAGCACGAACAACGAGTACGTGTTCCCGCCTCCGCGCAGCGCGCAGGAAATCGTGGCCGGGCTGGCCGACAAGACCCTGGCCGCCGATCCGGGCACCCGCTCGGAGTACCACAACACCAACTACTCGATCGCGGCGAGGATCGTCGAGGTGGTGTCGGGGAAGTCCTTCGACGCCTTCCTCCACACCGAGCTGTTCACGCCGCTGGGCATGACCGGCACCAGCTCGACGCTGGGGTGTTCCGATCGTGCCGAGGGCCTGCCGTCCGGGTACGAGGTCGTTCTCGGGGTTGCCGTCGCGGCACCGGAGATGCCGGGGATCTGCGTCGGCAACGGCGGGGTGATCTCGACCCTGGACGACATGGTGCGGTGGCTGCGGTTCAACCAGGGAACCTTCGGGGCGGACCTGCTGAGTGCCGGTTCCCTGGCCGAGTTGCACACCGTCCAGCCGAAGGCCGGCGACTACGCCCTCGGCTGGCAGTCCCGCCCCGTCGCAGCAGACGCCCCGCCGTCGGTGATCGGCCACGGCGGAACACTGGCGACGTGGACCGGGGACATGGTCTTCTCGCCCAAGACCGGTGTGGCCGCCCTCGTCCTCACCAACAGCGGCGGCGATCCCAGCCTGCTCTCGACCAACCTTCTCGCCGAACGGATCGGGGCACCGGCAACGCCGATGAGCAACCCGCTCACCGTCGTGAACGCGGTCCTGCTCGGGCTCACGGTGGGGATGGTCGCACTGCTGGTCACCGCGGCCGTCCGAGCGCGCCGCTGGGCCTCGCGACGCCGCGCGGCGCGCCGGCCGAGGCTGGTCCTGCGGCTCGTGCCCCTTGCCCTGGTGACGGTGCTGGGCGCGGTGCTGCCGACGCTGGTCTGGGGGGCCTTCAGCTTCCAGTACTGGATCATCACCGCCTGGCTGCTGCCGCTGCTGGCGCTCTTCTGCCTCGCCTGCTGCGTGCTCGGGGCGGTCGCACTCGGCCGTCGCCTCTGGTGCTTCCGGCACGCCGGTCAGGCGGCCTCCGCACCGGTACGGCCGGCCATGGCGGACAGCTGACCTGGGCCGGAACCTGGCCGGAACCGCCAAGGACTGAGAATTCATGAGGCGTTGCCGGTCAGAGTCCGTCGTTCTCGGCCCAGTGGTTCTTGACTTTGTCGATCTCAACGGGATGTGGATGCGGCCGATCTCGCCGACGATGGTGTTGATCGAGCGGGTCGAGAGCCGGCCGTCGGAGCGGCGGGCAGCGATGGAGGCGGCCGAGAGGAACAGCGCCGCCGGGGAGGTGCTGGCGACGGCGTCGCCGGGCCGCTCTATCGACGTTGCGCGGCCAGTTCGGTCAACCGCCGTTCCACGGAGGCCAGGCGATCGGCCAGCGGCCGGCTGTGCAGCAGCTGGGCGAACTCGTCGGCTTCGTCGGTGTCCAGCGGGACGGCGTGGGCCGGCTGGTCAGGATCGGCGGCGTCGTAGAACAGGATGGTGCGCTTGCCAGAGTGGGCGACGATGAGGCCGAGCCGCTCGCCATGCCGGGTGCGGCAGTGGTGAAGCGTCCGGGTGCCCGGGATGGTGACCCGCGTGTGTTCCATGGTGTGGTGTCTTCGTCGTAGGTGATCAGCGGGGATCCCCTCAGCAACCACACTACGCGGCCCGCCCGGAGCCCGCCATCGGCGCCGACACCCATTTCCGCAGGTGGCGGACGTGTAGAGGAGGGCGGCGCCCGGCGTGGACAGGGGACGAGGCCGATGGACACCCTTCTTCAGAAGTGGGCAGGGTGGTGGTATGACCGCTGTAGGAAGTGGGCGCACCGCGTCCGGCCCGGACGAGCGCAGGAAGGCACGCCCGGTGGCTTCGGCGTTGCTCCGGCGGATCGTGCTGATCAACGGGCTGGTGTTCACCTCCGGCCTGACGGTGCTGGCGTTGTCACCGGCCACGGTGTCCTCGCCGGTCCTGCTGACCGAGCTGCCGATCCTGGCCGCGGGCCTGGCGTTGACGCTGGGCGCCAATGCGTTGCTGCTGCGCCGCAGCCTCGCGTCGACGACCACGCTCTGGTACGCCATGGGCTGCGGCTCATCCTGGACGCCGAGCCCGATCTGACGGTGGTGGCCGAGGCCGGCGACGGCGCCGAGGCCATCGACCTGGCGACCCGCGCCGGCGCCGACATCGACCTGGCCATCTTGGACATCGCCATGCCGCGGATGACCGGCATCCAGGCCGCGCGGGAGATCTCCCGCCGAGCGCCCGGCATCCGCCTGCTCATGCTGTCGATGTACGACAACGAGCAGTACTTCTTCGAATCCCTCAAGGCCGGTGCCAGCGGATATGTGCTCAAGTCGGTGGCCGACCGCGACCTGCTGGAGGCCTGCCGCGCCGCCATGCGTGGCGAGCCGTTCTTCTACCCGGGCGCGATCACCGCCCTCGTCCGCGACTACCTGCAACGCCACCAGCGGGGCGAGCCGATTCCCGACACCGTCCTGACGCCGCGCGAAGAGGAGATCGTCAAGCTCATCGCCGAGGGCCACTCCGGCAAGCAGATCGCCGACATGCTGTTCATCAGCGTCAAGACCGTGGAACGGCATCGCGCCAACATCCTGGCCAAGCTCGGCCTGCGTGACCGGCTGGAGTTGACCCGGCATGCCATCCGTGCCGGCCTGATCGAGCCCTGACTCCTGCCCGGGCATTGCCCCGGCAGGGGTGGGTGTGGGTCGAGATCCGCGCCTTCCGCGGGGACCGGTTGAGGGCACAGCTTTCCCTGTCCGCTGTCCATCGCGGCAGGCATACAGATGCCGCCCGATGCGAATGGGCTCCGTTCACCTGCGGAAATGGGTGCTGGACCCGATGGTGATGCCGCTAGGTCGCATGTGATGGTGGCATGGAGCCCCTGTCCTGCCGTCCCGGAAGGAGGAGGCATGGCACAGTCCGGCACCGACCCGCTGCACGCTCTTGAGGAGCAGATGCAGCCGAGCGATCCGCAGGTCGCTCGCGCCCGGGAAGCAGGGCGCCCACGCCGGCCGCGCGCATACCCGCGACGGCGCGACCTGGCCTTGGCTCTGCTGGCGCTCTCTGTGGCGATGCTGGTCACGGGCATGGTGCTGCCGCAGGGCCTGCTCCTGGCGGCGGGCCTGGTCACGGCGCCGTTGGCGATGCATCTGCTCACACCTCCGCAGAACCTCCGCCACCCGGCCTCCCCTAACAGGAAGCGGCGCATCCCATCGCGGCGGCGCCGATCGAAGCGATCATCAGTGCCTGAGCGGCCCGGGAAACGACGGCCCATCCGTTCCGGTCGGTTGCGACACACTGGACCCTCCGCGCCGCGGAAGGTGGTGACCGGTGGGACATGCTGACACTCTGCTCGCCACGGGCGGCGCCTTTCTGGCAGCCGCTGTCCTGGCTCGTCTCGGCAGCCGGATTGGCCTGCCGACCATCCCGCTGTTCATGCTCGCCGGTATCCTGCTCGGCCCTCACACGCCGGGCCTGGTCCTGGTGGAGGACGCGCACGACTTCGAGATGCTCTCCGCGCTCGGACTGGTGCTGCTGCTGTTCTACCTGGGTCTGGAGTTCCATCTCGACGACCTGAGAAGCGGTGGCAGACGCCTGCTGGCCGCGGGCGCCACCTACCTGCTGCTGAACGTCGGTGCGGGTCTGGGATTCGGGTTCGCCCTGGGCTGGGGAGCGCGGGAGGCTCTGGTCCTCGCCGGCGTCCTGGGCATCTCCTCCTCCGCGATCGTCACCAAGATCCTTGTCGACCTCGGCCGTATCGCTCGCCCCGAGACCCGGCTGATCCTTGGCGTCACTGTTGTGGAGGACATCTTCCTCGCCTTGTATCTCGCCGCTCTCCAGCCCGTCATCAGCGGCGCCCAGGGCATCGCGGAAACGATCCTCCAAGCGGCCAAGGCGTTCGCCTTCCTGATGGTGCTGGCCGTCGCAGCCCGCTACGGCACCCGCCTGCCCGGCCACCGAGCCGCACACCGCACACAGGCCACCCCGCACGCCGGCACGGCACCCGGCGAGCCCGGCACCGCCGCCCTGACACCAGCGGGCACCCCATCTCACAGCAACAGCACCCCGGCAGCCCCCTCCGCCGGGCCGCGGCGGCCACCCACGCTGTGAGATGGGCCAGGCCGCCTCGCCGGCTACCTGGCGGCGGTGCGCCGCACCCGCCGGCTGTTCATCCCCCGCGACAATCTCCGCGAGACAGCCTGCGCGAGGAGATCCGCACGCTGGTCAACGCCACCCCCTGCCGTACGCGAGGCCGGCGTGCGGGGGCGTGCCCCTCGGGCGCGTCGGACTCGCGCGAGTTCGGACTGGCGGCCACGCCTGGGGTCAACGAGCTGTGCGCTCCCGAAACGCCTGGACTCCCGTCCTGACCGTCGGGAAGAAGTTCTCAGGTCCCAGCAGTTCGGTCGTGCCCGTGTCCTTGCGCTCGGCCGGGCGACGAGCGGGAGGTCCTCGCCGCGGCGAGCCGCTGCTGAGATCGGTGCGGCAGCTGATCGAGTCGGTCAACGACACCCTCAGGGGACAGCTCGACCTGGAACAACACGGCGGCCGGACCTTCGAGGGCATCGCTGTCCGGGTCGCTCAGCGCATCCTCGCCATGGCTGCCGCCATCTGGCACGACCAACGACCGGCGCCCCCGTCATGCGATCCCTGATCGCCTACGACCACTGACGAACAGTCTGGATTCGCGCGGTCGCGGTCGCCACAGCCACCGTCCTGCCGTCGGGGCCGATGAGCTCGCCGGCGAGAAAGCACACCTCCTTGCCGCGCTGCACGATCCGTCCGCGCCCCAGAAGCCGTCCGGGGCGGGCGGGACGGAGGAACTGCGGGGGCGGCCGGAATACGCCGCAAAGGGGCCGCGGGTTGCTGTAGCCGCAGCTCAGCGGGTTCGGCTGTAGACGCGACATCCTCTGTGAGGTGGGTGGTCCAGGGTCAGCGGGCGCGGCGACGTTGGGCGGGGTCTGCTTCGGCGGTGATGCGCGCGGAGGTCTCCTCGCCCAGGCGCACATAGCGGCCGAGGCTGGCCAGGTGCTGGTGGCGACTCTTGGCCTGCAACTCCGGGGCGGTACGCCCGGCCTGGGCGAGATGCTGCAGCGCACTGTGGCGAAGCTGATGCAACGTCCACCCCTGGCGGTGCGGGTCGAGCTTTGCGGAGGCGGTCTTGAACAGGTACTCGGCGCGTGGATAGGACAGCCGGCCCCGCCCGGTGACGGGGCAGATGTCGGCGGCCGCGGGCGCGCGAGATCCGGAGGCAGGGGCGCGCCGGTCGGCCAGGAACACCGGCCCGGCGGTGCGGCCGACCAGCAGGCGGGGCAGGATGCGGGCGGTGGGGGTGGCCCAGTGCACGTACTCGATGGCGCCGCCCTTGCTGGTGACGCGGGCGCGGCGGAACTCCAGGTCGAGGTCTTCGATGTTGAGGGTGAGGATTTCCTCGGCGCGGGCGGCGGTGTCGTACAGGAGCCGCCACAGGACTCTTTCGCGCAGCGCGTGGGTGGGGTCAGTGAAGAGTGTCTCCAGCCGGGTGCGCGGGATGGCGCGGTCTCCGCGGCGGGCGGGCTTGCGGCGCTCCAGGCGCCGGGCCGGGTTGGTGATGAGCAGTTCCTGGCGCTGGGCCCAGGTGGTGAAGGAGACCAGGGCGGACAGATGCCGGTTCCAGGTGGCCGCGGCCGCGGTGTTCCAGCGGTCCATCACTGCGGCGTACTGCTCGGGGGTCAGCTCGGCGACGGGATGGTCCGGGCCGATGATCGCGGTGAGGAGGGTGAGGGTCTCGGCGTAGCCGGCGCGGGTGGTGGCCGCGGTGCGGGACTCCAGGAAGCGCTCGACCGCTGCGGCGGTGGTCGAGCCGGTGGGGTCGGGTGGGCTGGGGAACGCCACGACGGACACGGGCTGTCCTCCTGCACGTGGATGTGACACATAATGTTACCGAGTCGCCCGCGGCGCGGCGGAGGCCGAACTGTGCGGACACGATCCGGTGACCGCCAGTGTGACAGATAATTCATCTTCTGTGTCACATGTTTTGGCCCGCCGCCTCTCCTGCAGGATGCACTCCGGTCAGCGCAAGGGTGAGCAGCCGGTCGGCCGGGGCCGCGCCGTCGGGTTCCTGCTCAACGGCCAGGCAGATGGCGTTGACGAGTTTGAGCAGATCCGTGATCAAGACGTCGGGCCGTGCGGCGTTCGCTCGGCAGGCGCGGACACGACCACACCGCCGAGATCCGCGCCTTGGGCAGCGGAGCGACGCGCGGCATTCGCTCACATCCCGACAGGCCCGAACCGCCCGGCGCTCCATCCGCCGACGATACGCCGAGGGCGAGGGTTCCCTGGCCGACCTGGCCATCGAGTACAGCGTCGGACGCTCCACCATTCACCGCATCATCCACGGCGAAGAAAACCCCTAAGTAGAACGCGGGAGCAACGCCTAGCTGCTCCTCGCCGTGGCAAGAGGAGTTCCGGCCCTTCGCAAGCACTCGCCACCCGTCACCGCAGGCCAGTGTTATCCGTTGGAATTTCCCCAGGAATACCGGCACCCCATGATGCCGTGGCGCCCGCGGCGGGCATGGGCACCTTCCAGGCTTTGGTCTGCGCCCATTTGCTGGCGACCCACCTGGCGGGGACGGCGGTCTTGGGGTTGGAGGCTGGCGAAGCAGGGCGGCTTCACCACGGCGAATGAGCCTCGCGCCGTTGGTGAAGCCGCCCTTTGGGGAGGGTTATCCGACCGCGTAGGCGCGGTGGATGGTCTGGCTGACGCTGTTGCCCGCGGTGTCGGTCATCGTGGTGCGCAGGGACACGAAGCCTGCTACGCGCGGATTGGTGATCTGCGCCGTCCAGGCCGAGCCCTCGGCCCTGACCCGGATGCCGCGCCAGGTCGCTCCGTCATCGACGGACATCTGCAGGTGGATGGACTTCACGGCTGCCGCGGGAGCGCCGGGATTGCGTTCGATCCAGATGGGCAACCGGGTGGACGATCCAGGCTTGGCACGGTTGTACTCGTCCAGCCCCTTGGGGGTGTAGCGGATCGCTGTCAGGGCGAGCGCTTCCGGCTTCGCGGTGTTCGCCGAGCGGAACGTCCACGTCGACTCCACCTTCGTGGACAGCGTGGAGTACGGCACCTGCCGGTCGGCCGTCGCGCTGAGCGTGTACGTCGCGGGCTTCGCCGGGATGCCGGCGGTCAACCGGCAGGAATCGAGCTCCCACGGCCCGCACCTGGTGTAGTCAATCGTGGAGATGACCTGATCATCCTTGGCGAGGCTGATGGTGCCGATGGCCGTGCCATCCATGCCGACCCGGCCGGGCACGCCCTCGGAGAACAGCCGGGCGCCGTCGAACACCACGGTGTTCCCCTCTCGCCAGGCGCCCAAGGTGGCGAAGGACGGGCCGCTCACCGCGACGCCCCACGTCTGCCGATCGCGGCCGTGGCCGGTGGGTTCCGTGGCCCCCGTGACTGCGGATTCGCCGACGCGCAGCGCGCTGGACCACTTGTGCCCTCGCGTCCGGTATTCCGTCAGCTTGCCCGGCAGCGGCACATCGTTCGTGGGGGTCAGGAATCCGTTAGAGACGCCTTCGATGGCGTTCGCCACGTAGTAGGTGCCCTTCGCGGCCGTTCCGGCGCCGCGGAAGGTCGTGGTCACCTTGTCGAGGTCCTTCACCCTGGCCGTGTAGGTGGGGTCTTCGGGCATGCCGTCCTGGCGTTCGTCTACCAGGTCGTAGCGGACGGGGGTGGGAGAGGCGTCCTTGGTGTGGAAATGCATCCTGCTGACGTACTTCAGTCCGGGTTGCTTGGAGCCGAGCACGAAGTACACGGAGCTGGGGTCCGGCCTGCCTCCGGCCCAGCCGAGCCACCATGAACCGTTGATCACCCACATCTCGAGCCACCCGCTGGTGACAGCCGTGGGCTCGTCCAGGGCGAACCTGATCGGTTTGGCCTTGCGCGTGTCCAGGATCACTTCCGTGCCCTGTTCGCCGACCTTCACCGGCAGGTGCGTGGTCGTGATGCGCGTGCCTTCGTAGATGTCCACGTACAGGCTCCACTCGCCGGCGGGGAGCCGGTAGGTGTCCGGCGTGCCGATAAGGACCATCCGAACACTCTCGCCCTTGCCGTTGTAGAACTCGCCGATCGCGTCGACAGGCTGGCCGTCGGTGCCGAGTGCGCTGATCTTCACGTCGTAGGCTTCCGGCTCCACGTACGCGGTGGCGACGGTACGTACGAGAAGGTCACCCGATCGGGCCGTAATGGTGCCCGGGTGATCACCGGGCTTTTTGCCGGTCCCGTCGATCGTCACGGTGACGGACGCCGTGCCCTTGGCGGGCACCTCGACCCGCTGTGCCGAGGTGCGCAGCACGTCGCCGTCCACGGTGAGGTCCAACGTGACCGGGGAGTCGCCGGCGTTGGTGTAGGTGATCTCCTTGGTCGCTTGCCGCTCGCCGGATCCGCCCCAGCGGAAGACCGTGCTGATGTTCGCGGGACTCGCGTACACCTGCTGACCGATCGCGCGGACCACGTCGACGCGCCCGGCGCCCTGGTCGAAGTGTGTGGCGCCGGCCTGCGGCGCGGCGCTGCCGATGAGCGCGGCCTTGAGCTGCTCCCCGTTCCAGTCCGGGTGCCGCTGGGCGAGGATCGCCGCCGCGCCCGCGACGTGTGGCGCCGCCATGGAGGTGCCGTTGTGGGCGACGTACGGGCCGTCGGCCGTGCCCTGCGCGGCCGCTGCCATGATGTCGACGCCGGGGGCGGTCACGTCGGGCTTGATCGCGTGATCGCCCAGCCTTGGGCCGCGGCTGGAGAATTGGGCCATCTGGTGGGACTTGTCGACCGCGCCGACCGTAAGTGCCGCATCGGCGCTGCCCGGACTGCTGACCGAGCCGGGTACTCCGTCGTTGCCCGCCGCGATGACGAACAGCGCTCCGGTACGCGCTGACAGGGTGTTGACAGCATGCTCCAGCGGATCGATGCCGGGCGTGTCCGGGCCGCCGATGCTCATATTGATGATCTTCGCTTTGACCTCGGCGGCGGCCCATTCCATGCCCGCCAACAGTGCCGCTTCGCCGGCGTACTCGCCGCCGACCTTGCCAAGCGCGATCTTCGCGCCCGGCGCGACGCCCCGATACTTCTCTCCGGCTCCGGCCACGATGGAGGCGACATGGGTGCCGTGTCCAACGTTGTCGGTAGTGTCGGGTTCGTCGGAGAAGTTCCGCGACTGCGTGACCACGGCCTTGAGATCGGGGTGAGTGGCGTCGTAACCGGAGTCGAGCACGGCGACCGTGACATCGGATCCGGTCAGCCCCTGTTGCCACGCCTGCGGGGCCCCGATCTGCTTGACGCTCTGGTCAAGGGTGATGGGCCGCTTACCGTCCAGCCAGATCTTCGACCTGCCCGCGGCCAGTGATCGGGCGCCGCCGACCAGGCTCTGCCAGGTCTGGCCCGCCGTCGCCTTGGAGACGCTCGTGGCGGCCAGTCCCAGCCCGGCGAACTCCTTCGCCTTCCGCGTTCCGCTGAGCGCCTGTGCCGCCTTCCCCTCGGCGGACTGCACGATCAGCGGTATCTCCGCCTTGTGGGCGTCGCCGTACCGCCAGGTGAGCAGCTGCGTGACGTCGAACAGGCGCTCATCCAGCAGACCCTGGGCCAGCAGCCGCTTCGCGTCCTCTGGAATGACGTGGAGGTGGCCCTGACGGCGCTGAACGTCGAAGCGCTCTTTTCTGCCTGGCCCCGGCTCGATCCGGTAACCGTTCGCGGTGACGGTCACCCGGTCGCCGGTCAGCAGCGTCACCGAGCCCGACACCCCGGTCACGGGAGATACCGGCGCGGCCGCCTGCGCGGCGCTCGTGGTGCCGCCTGTGATGAGAGATCCCGCCACGATCATGGCGAGAATTCCGTGAGTTAATTTCATCTGCTCTCTCGTCGTCGATGTGCGGAGAGTTGATCCTCCGATGGAGCAGAGACGCTGATGGCCTGGGAAGCGACTCTGCCGTGCCTTCTGGTCAGCAGGGGGCCTTGGAGGCGGGCGCGTCGGGGTGCCGCTCGCACGCCGCGAGCGGCACCCCGAGAGCGCTGGGTCAGACGAGCTTGCGGTAGATCCGGGACGGGATCGCCTGGGCCGCGCCCTCCCGGCCGAACTCCTGGTAGACCCGCGACGTGATCTCCATGGCCTTGGGAGAGTAGGCGGGGTAGAAGTCCTTACCGCACTCCAGGTCCTTCAGCGCCGCCTTGATCTCCTTGTCCAGGTACGGTCTGGCCTGCGAGGGCTTCAGGTTCGGCCGGAAGATGACGGTCTTGCCCTTGGGCGCCTTTGGCAGTTCGCCCTTCCACGCCTTCTTGGCGACGTCCGAAGCCTGCCGCACGATCTTCGTTTGGCTCAGACCGTCCAGCGCGGTCGGCTCGGTTCGGCTGACGCCCAGGCACGCGGCGAACTGCTTGCCCAGCTGGACGAGCCGCTTGTCCTGGTCGAGGACGCTCAACGACTTTCGCACCGCCGCTTCGAGCTGGTCGTGGTAGTCCTCCTGGGAGGTGACGGTTTTGCCCAGCACCTCTTTGACCGCCTGGGAGAAGCAGGACTCGTCGGCGGCGCGCCACTTCTTCAGCTCGCCGGCCGACAGCGACATCAGCATCTTGTTGTTCGGGTTCTCGTGCTGAACGGAGTTGACGACCTCGTCCTTCGGATAGACGTTCGCCGACCAGACGCCGAAACCGTACTTGGCCCGGTACGCTCGCAGCGCCTCCAGATCACCCGCGAGCCGCTCCTGCTCCCCGGGCTGCCACGTGTACCGAGGCTCCGGGGAGGCCACGTAGTCCAAGCCCCGCTCCGTCATGCAGGCGACGCGCTTGGCCTCCAGTTGCGTCTGCTTCTCGTACGCGGCGGCGTCCCCCGGTGGCGACGCGGTGAGGCCGCCGAACGAGCCGGCGAGCAGGGTGGCCGCGACCGCCTTGGCGATGAGCATGGATGTTCTCCTTCTTCCTTGAGAGCATGCCGGATCGATCTGAGGGCATGCGAAACAGAACTCACGGCCGGAAAGGCCGGATCATGGGAAAAGTCTCAGCAGGGGATCTTCATACGGGACGCCTTCGGCGACACCTCGGGCAAGGCGGGGGCGAGATCGACGGTGAGCACCGCGGTGCCGGTCACCGTGCCCTTCTTCTCGGTGTAGTCGCCGCCGGAGGGCGTCTCCACTTTGCGGTCCCTGGTGTTCACTGTGCGATCGCCCAGATAGTGGTAGGTCGTCCGATCGAAGATCAGCTCGGACCGGGTGCCGTTGCCCTCGTCCATGGCGACGGCCAGGCCGGGGCGGCCGGCGGCGTCCACGGCGTCGCCGATGAGCACGATGCCGTCCAGCCCGGCGGCGACCTGGTACAGCGCGGCGCCCAGGCTGGGCCGTACCACGGACTCGCGGACCAGGCTCTGGAGGGAGTGCCAGATGCGCAGCGGCTCCTCGCCCGTGTCGGCCACGATTTTCGCGCGTACCTGGGCGGGGTCCGTCGGCCAGGCGCCCAGCCGCGCGTAGGCCGGCTGGCCGGGACAGGTTCCCGGCTCGTACACGATGTCCTCGACGCCGCGGTCCCAGTACTTACGGGGCGCCGGTCCCGTGGCCGACAGGTTCTGGCTGCGGCTCAGCCAGGGCTTGCCCAGGTCGGCGGCCTCCCACCGCTCTTGGTTGACCATCACCTTGGTATAGAGCATGCGGCCCGACTCGTCCTTGGTGTGCAGGCTGTGCTGGGCCAGCGCCTTGGTGTGCACGTACTGGCCGCGGGCCGGCACCGTGTCGGGCCGGTCGGCGGCGGCCCGGGCAGCCAGGGTGAGCAGCGCCTTGGCGTCGGCCGGAGGGGCGGCGAGCAGGTACCCGGAGGTACGCGGGTCGGAGCCACCCAGGCTCACCTGGGCGACGATGATGCCACCGGTGAGCATCACCGCCATGGCACCGACCAGGGCGACGCGCCGGATCGGCAGCGCGGCGGGCCACCTGCGACGCGGACGATCCCACCGTGACGCCTGTGCTTCGCGGGTCAGGCGGAGGAGGCGGTCACGCCCCTTCACCGCCGCCTCCGGCGGGGGCCCGGGCTCCGCGAACACGGCCTCGATCAGCTTCAGCTCGTCCATCACCACTCCCCGATCGGGTTGACGTCGCCCAGGGCCTTGCGCAGTTTCTTGCGCGCCCTGTTGATCCGGGACCCGACGGTCCCCACCGGTATGTCCAGAGCGGTGGCGATCTCCCCGTAGCCCAGCCCGCCGAAGACGAGCAGGAACACCACGTCGCGATCGCCCATCGCCAAGCCCTTCAGCCCCCGTACGAGCTCCGGCCGGCTGGCCTGCGCCGCGAGCTGCGCGGTCACCCGATCCTCGTGCCCGTCGACGGAGTCCTCAGCCGCCACCTTGCTGAGCGCGTTCAGGCGGCGGCCCTCCCTGCGGCGGTGACGGGCCACAACGTTCGTGGCGATGCCGAATAACCACGACCGAACAGTGCCCCGCTGCGGGTCGAAGCCGTGCCTGCCGTTGAACGCGAGCAGGAAGGCGTCAGCGACCAGGTCCTCAGCCTGCTCACTGCCGAGCCGCGCGGCCAGATAACGGTAGACCTCCGTGAAGTACCGGTCGTACAGGAGGGCGAAAAGCTCGGGACTGTCCAGCGACCGCTCGACCACGGTGACGTCCTCCATCACATCGTTGGCGTCAGGTGGTGCAGCCATGGCGTCCTTCCGAAGGCAACTGTCGCCCAGTGTTCGCCGCTCGGCAGGTTTTCTTCACGCCAATTTCCGTCCAGGCACGGCCCGCCTGCCGTCCGGTGAGCGCGGGCTCAGACGCAGTATCTCGGCTTCAGGGATGTGGACCAGGCCGGGAGTATGTCGGTGATCGGCGCACGGGTTATGGATCAGAGTTCACGCCCTCGCCCCCGGCACGAGTTCCTGGCCGCCTAGCAGGACGTACGGGGTCTTGTCGAAGATGAGGGATTCGCGGCCCCGGTGGTCCACCCGGGTAACGGCGATGCCCGAGTTGCCAGTGGCTCCTTGAACTCTTCCATCTCGATACCCGGTAGAGTATTGGCGATCCTGAAGATGGCCGCCTGCTGCTTGGGCGGAATCGGGCTGCCGAGGACGCTGAGCACGCCGTACCAGGTGCGGGTCGCGACGTCCTTGTTGAGGACGATCTCGTTACCCGCGTTCGGCCAGCTTGCGCCGGAGCTGCTTCTGGTCGGTCGGCCATGAGCGGAGGTCGGCGTAGGTGGAGCCGGAGCACCGGGTCGGGAATTACTTGTACTCGCGGCCCCGGGGGACGGACTTCGCCGGCTTGTGCCAGATGAGATCGAGGCGGAAGCCGTCGACGGACTCCGAGACCTCGCCCGTGATGTGGCGCGGAACGGCGTTCGGAATCTCATTTTCGCTGCGTGTCTCCGCGGTCCGCTCGTAGTGCAGGTATTGGTCGGTGGGCATCCTGCACGGCTGCCTCAAGACCGGCACCCTCTACGACGAGGTCACGGCGTGGGCGCATCACGCCGAATCGCCCGCTGCTTGACACTCAAGCTCCAGGGATGTCTTTCTCTCGTACTTGGTATCCTGCCCCTTACTGAGACTTCCGGACACGAAGATCACCGGCACCGGACCTCGTCCACCGGGCGATCAGGCGCAGACTCCTTGATCACATCCGGGCTGCGCTGGAACCGAAACGCACGCCAAAGTCCGCGCGTGAGCCGCTCTGGACACCCGTCGCTGACCTGCCCGAACCGGCTTAACGTGCGATCCGGTTCCGTTACAGGTCCACCTCCGCGTCCCCGAGGACCGGATCTACACTGACCGCGGCTTCTCCGGCACCATCCGCCGCAATCGTGGCGGCCTCGACCAGGCCCTCGCCGCCGTATGGGACGGCAGCGTCTTCACGGTGACGAAGTTCGATCGGTCCGCCCGCAACATGGCCGAGGCCAATGAGGTCCTCACCGGTCTGTCAGGACGCGGCGTCCTGTTCGGCCTCGGCGCCAACGTCTACGACTGGACCGACCCGTTCGGGCGGCTGTTCCTGCAGACCCTCGCCATGGTCGCCGAGTTCGAGACCAACCTCGGGCATATGCGCACCCGCGAGGGCATGGCCTTGGCCAAGAAGAACGGCAAGCTCAAGGGTAGGCAACCCAAACTGCCCGAACCTGCCCGGCGCTCCATCCGCCGGCGATACGCCGAGGGCGAGGTTTCCCTGGCCGACCTGGCCACCGAGTACAGCGTCGGACGCTCCACCATCCACCGCATCATCCACGGGCCAGGAACCTCCAGGTAGAGCGATCGCACGCCGAAGCCGGACGTCACGCTTCGCACAAGATCATTCTCACCGTCTACGACTGTTCCTGGTTTCCCCGACCCCGTCGAAGCCCGGGCCCACGCGGCCGCCGCCCTGCCCAACCGGCTCGCGCTGCTGCGCGACCTGGGATTCGACGACGCCGAATCCCTCGATGGCCGGCTGGTCGACGTCCTGGTGGCCACCGGCGGTCCGGAGGACGTCGCTCGGCGGGGTGAGCTGCATCTCGACGCCGGTGCGAATCACGTCAGCCTGCACGTGCTGACGGCCACACCAGCTGAGCCGCCATTGCCTCAATGGCAGGAGCTGGCCGCACAGTTGCTGTGAGCGGCCCCTGTTCGGCCGTCCAGGCACGAGCTGGGACGTGCGGGTCCGTCATCATGCCACCCCTGCATGGGGCATCAGGCCAGGGCCGCGGCGAACAACACTCGTGGTTCCAGGTCCAACCGGGTGTTGGGGGTGTCGTCCGGCGGGGTGAGGTTGAGGGTCCAGTTGCCGAACCGGCGGACGGTGTGGGTGATGTAGGGGGAAACGGTCGCCAGGTCGTCCAGGTCGACAGGTTGTCCCTCGGCGGCGATGTCGTTGGCGGCGTCGGTGATGTCCAGGGCTGTTGAGTACATGACGCAGTTGGCGAGCAACTCGTTGAACTTGATGACCTTCTCCTGGTAGTCGGGGTCGTTGTGGCCGATGAGCTTGCCGCCGAACATCAGCCAGTCGGCGAAACCGTGGAAGGCCTCGTTCCGGTTGGTGACCTGGGTGATTTGCTCCCGGAGCTGCGGCTCGGACAGATAGCGCAGCAGCGTGATGGTGCGGATCGCCCGGCCGAGTTCCCTGAACGCCCGGTACAGGCGGTTCTTGCGGGAGTGGTTGCCCAGCCGGCGCAGCAACGTGACCGACGACATCCTGTTCTCCCGGATGGAGATCGCGGTGCGCAGCAGGTCCGTCCAATGGGCCTCGATCAGGGCCCAGTCGACCGCCTCGTCCCCGAACAGGGAATCGATGTGCTGGTAGTGCGTGTCGAGGGCAGGCCGGTAGAAGATCAGGTCGTGCCAGTTGCGGATGCGGGGGAGCAAGTCGAATCCCAGGAGCGCGGCCAGGCCGAAGACCGGCAGCGACTGGCCTTGGGTGTCCGCGTGGATGGTATCGGGCTGGACATCGGAGGTGTTCTTCAGCAGGCCCTCGATGATGTAGACCGCCTCCCACACCCCGCACGGGATGAAGTGGCTGAACAGGGCGACGTAGGTGTTGGAGATATGCCGGTAGGCGATGCCTCCATAGCCCCCGTACCGGATGGACGTTTCCGCCAGGAGGTTGTTCTCCCACGTGTCGATCTGGGAGCCGTCCGCGGCGACGGTCTTCCCGTCGCCCCACACGCCGGCCACGTCCAACTTGCTGAACGCGTTGACGACCGTCGCCGATGCTTTCTCAATCTTGCCGGCGGTGGCGTGCTTGTTGCCTGCCAGTGAGAGCTCATGCACGCTGACCTTGCCGCGCATGTGTGCTGCGACCTGGGACGGGCCGAGTAGCGTGCCGTGCGCGAACACCGTCAGCACGTAGCGAGCCAAGGCCTCTTTGATCTTTGGATCCGAGCCGGAGGCCGGACCGAAGTGATGGTGCCAGCCCAGCAGATAGGCGGTGCGCGTGAGGATGTCCAGCAGCGCCCGCTGCGGCAGCCGGTCATGGACCGCAGCCTCCAACTCCAGCGCCTCCGGCCGACGCTCGGCGCCCTTGCGCCGCTTGAGCACCGGACGGCCACCCTCCAGCACCAGATCGGTGTTGGAGGGATACCCGGCATCGACGCTCTGCGCGAGGGCGGCAAGCTTGTTCCGGAAGAAGGCCGGTCAGCTGCGACGGCTCGGACGGGATCCCGGCCTCCTCGCAGAACCGGGCAACCAGCGGCTCACACTCCTGCCAGGACATCAGCTGCTCGTGCAGGTTGGCGTAGGACTCCGACCCCGCCACCGCGATGTCTCCGGACCGCAGCTCCGCCACCAGGTACGAGAACACGCACACCTCCAGGTGACGGCGCATCAGCATCCCCGGTTTGTTCTTGTCCCGCAGGACCTTCTTCCACATCGCCGAAGCGAAGCCGTCGATGTCGATCGACAGCGTCACCGTGACCGGTTGTCCGTCCGCGCCCACCCGCTCGACCGTCAGCCGCTCCGGCACAAACACGGCCTTCGCGCCCCGCAGCGCCCGCAGGAACTCCACCGCGTCAACCACGCTTCGGTCCGCGCTGGTCGGCTCCAGCGTGATCGCGGTCACCAGCGTGAACAGCGCCGCACGGTGGGACCCGTAGTACTGCTCCAGCAGCGGCAGGTAATTGTTGCCGTGATGAGCCGACACAGCCTCATGGGCCGCAACCAGCACTTCCACCCCGCCTGCCTTCTCCAGCGTCTTGAGCACCAACCGGCCGGCCCGCTCCGTTACCTCACGCGTGTCCGGCGCTCGGCCCTCGACCGAGGCATTACCGTTGCTCTCGGTCGACGCCTCCTCCTGAGAAGCAGTGGCCTCGCGAACCATGGATAGCACGTCGCCGAAGACGCCCAACAGCCGCTCCGATTCGGCCCGATGCGCCTCCCGCAGGGCGTCCAGGCGCTCGCGCCCCTTCTTGTGGATCGCGGCCATCCGCTTGCAGAACATCGTCACCACGTCATCGCGGACACTGGTCCGGACTGCGTGCACAAAGCACACAATCAGTGTCAGCCGCTTGTCCTCGTTGATGATCTTCTTCATGTCGGCAACGTCGGTGACCCGCGCCTCCCCAGCGAAATGAGCGATCTTCCCCGGTGGCACGCCCTCCAGCCACACCTCAGTCGGCCCGATCGCGTCGATACCCTCCAGCAGATCCAGGCGCTGCTTGAACTTGCCCAGCGACGCGGCCTGCGCCACATCCTTCAAACGGTCGAACTCGCTGCGCCGACTGATCGGATCCACCACCAGCATCCGCGCCAGCCTGGCCTTGGCCCCAGCGACGAGCCGTCCAGCGACGCTCTGGTAGAAGCCGTTGTTGACCTCGGCGCGGATCGTCGCGACCATCGCATCCAGCGTGGTGTAGCCCGGCAGCTCACAGCGCGCCCGAACCAGCTCCTCCAACGCCACGTTGATCAAGTCTGCAGGATTATCTTTCGTCAGGACCGCCCTACGAATCGCGTCCTCGGCCACCTTCCGGACCCCAGCCCCGTCATAGACGACCTTCATCCGCTTGCGGACGAACTCCCGATGGCGCTTGGCCGACCGAACCGCCGCACGCTCCAGCGCTACGTCCTCGCCGAGCCCCAGAACGTCCCTCACATGCCGCACCACCAACAGCGGCACATCCTCGACCTTCGGGAAGTACCCCAGCTGCTGGTAGGACTTCAACCACACCACCAGGGCCAGCAGATGCTGCTGATCCTGCGTCTTGGTACGCGCCCACTCCACCTCGGCATCCGTCGGCGTGAACGCCTCGGCCAGCTCCCGCCCCGACACCACGCGGCCAAACCGTGGATACGCCGTGCGATCGACCGAGGTCACAGCCAACCCCCGCAGATGCGGCCAATAGGACGCCGCCCACCCTAACGATCAACCGTCAGCCCCGCGGCCCCTTTCCGGCGTATTCCGGCCGGTCCCCAACTGAACATGAAGATCGAGAGTCGGCGCGAACTGGTCCTCCGGCAACGTCGCGACCAGCGCCGGACCCAAGGTGTCATCGAGCATCGCGGCCAAGAACCCGCCCTGGATCACACCGACAGGGTTCGTGAACTGATCACCCGCCTGAAATGCCACCTCGATGGTCCCCTGCTCTGGATCCACCCCAACCAGTTCCCAGCCCAAAATCACCGCTGCAGGCGGCGGTGGGACCCGCCCCGCCTGCACATCCCAAAACAACCCACGTCTTTGCGTATCCATCTCCATGAGCCACATTGAACAGGCCGCCACTGACAGCTTCGGGAGGCGGCGCCCTCGCGCCTACACCGCCCCGCAAGATCGGCGGCGGCCCACCACCAACCACGACGGCCCCAAGCACCCGGTCTATCCGGCTGTGGAAGAACTCGGCCGCGTCGTACGTGCCATTCCAGCAGGGCCGCATGGCGGCCTGGGGATGTCGCTTGTCCGGGAAGCTCACGATGGTTGGACAGGCGAGCACGCCAGTCCATGACCCCGGTGCGCGACCGTGGGCCGGTCGGCCTGCAAGGGAGTAACCAGATACACCGAAGAAACCTGCCGTGATGCCAGAGATCCCCGCCGTGCCCTGCTGCCACTCGGACTGTCATCCCCCTCATCTGGCTAGACACGACCCTCGACGTTGACAGGTCCCTGGGCGTCGAGTCCGGCCGCCAGGCCGAAAGGCGCGAAGATCTCGGCACCCTGGAACACCGAGTTGCGGCTGATGCCCTCGGCGGTGACGGTGAAGATCTGGAGCGTGTGGGGCTCGTATCTGCCACCGACGCGCTGGAAGGCGGCGAATCCGGGCTGGCCGTTGGCCGTAACCGTCTTCAGCCGCCAGTCCGTTCCGGCCTCCTGGAAGACCCATTCCATGAACAGGCCGTAGTTGCCACGGCCGGCGAACCAGTTGAGCATCGGCGGCATCTCCATGATGACGTCCTCGGTGAGCAGCCGTTTGAGACTCTCGACGTCGGCGTGCTCGAAGGCCTTCATGTAGCGATCGACCCAGGCGCGCTGCTCGGCCGCGGACGGCTCGTTGAGAGGTTCCCGCCGGACGCCGACTTCCTTCACCCGGGTACGCGCCCGCTGCAGGGAACTGTTCACCGATACGGTGGTGGTGCCGAGGATTTCGGCCGCCTCGGACGCGGAGAAGCCGAGCACGTCACGCAGGATCAGCGCACCGCGCTGACGCGCCGACAGGTGCTGCAGGGCGGCGGCGAACGCCAGGCGCAGGCTGCTGCGGTCGATCACGGCCCTGGCCGGATCGCCCGCCTCCAGCAACGAGTCCGGCAGGGGCTGGAGCCAGGCGAGGTTCTCTGCCTGGACGAGCGGCCCGAGCGGGTCCGACGCGGCCACCAGCCCCGACGGCAGCGGCCGGCGGCCGCGGACCTCCAGGGCGGTCAGGCAGGCGTTCGTCGCGATCCGGTAAAGCCAGGTGCGCAGGGAGCTGCGCGCGGCGTCGTACTGCTCCCGCGCCCGCCACGCCCTCAGGTATGTCTCCTGGACCAGGTCCTCGGCGTCGTGAACCGAGCCGAGCATCCGGTAGCAGTACGCCAGCAGCTCCGTTCGGAACGGTTCGACCAGGCGATCGAAGCCTTCTTCCCTTGTGGTCACGCGCCCACTCTCCTTCTCTGCTCCTACCAAGATCACCGAGCCCTGCGAAGCGCCTGACCTGCATACCGGTTGGAAGCTCGGCCGATAACGAGTACCCCGGCTCACGACAGCTCTCGACGCAGCTGCCGCACCCGCCACGCCCACGACGCACTGGCTCCGACACGACACCGAGCAGACTGAGTCCCGTCCTGGCAGCCAGGACGGGACTCAGTCTGCTCAGCGCGAACCTGCGGGGGCGGGCGTCAGCTCGGCAGGACGGCCGGACTGTTGTGGTACGCCGCGAGCAGCCAGGCGCCGTCACGCTTCTCCAGCACCCAGGTCGCGTACACCATGCGCTCGGCGGGGACCTCGGTCTCGCCCGGGAACCTGACGCCGGTCTCGCTCACCGCGACCGCGGCGCTCTCGCCCAGGAAACGGATGCTCTCCAGCTTGTCGATGGTCGTGCTGCCCTTGAGGAAGGACGCGAAGCCGTCAGCCATGTTCTGGCGGACCTCCTCCTTGGACCTGCGGTAGGTGCCGGGCATGATCGCGGTGGCGTCCTCCGTGTAATCCGTGACGAAGGCGTCGGCGTCGCCAGCTCCCCAGGCCCTGTAGAGGTTTTCCAGGACGCCCTCAATGGCGGCCACGTCGTGCGGTCGGATCTGGGTCATAGCTCTCCTCAGCGCTTGCATTCCCACGGCCTGCGACAGGCTCACCGGTACATACCGGCGAGGGCCCCGGAACTCATCGCACCGGGCCGAAGAACTTTTCCGGCCCGCCCCTGCCGTTCGTCACCGTGGTCATGGTGCGGTCCGGCGGGCCTGGCCGGGTCCCGGGGCACCCGTAGCATCGGCCGAGCGCCGCGGCGGGTGGCGCCGACGTGGTGGTCCACGCCGCCGGAAAGGCAGGCACCCCGGCTGACATCGCCGAGCTGGGTGTCGCCGGCCCAAAAGATCACTCGCTCCGCGACGAGCGGACGGACCCCCTTGTCCAGGACACACAGCACCCCAGGAAAGATCCGTTATCGTGCCTCGCGTATCCCGAGAATGTATGCCGCGGTAAGCGCAACGGCACGGTCGTCGTCATGTGACAGGTCTGCGAGGGCTCGTGACGCTGTGGTTCCCGGGATACCCGCGAGCGCCTGTGCCAGCCGTCGACGTGCAGACGATTCAACGGTGCCCTGGGCGAGGCGATCAACGAGCCTGGTGGTGATCTGATCCGCCAACGCGGGACGACTCGCCAGCGCGCTCAGTGCATCGGCCGCATCGACGTCATTCGTCCCCTCGATGACCATATCGATGAGTGTCGGGACCGCGTCGGCCACTCCACGTACCCCGAGTGCCAGAGCCGCATACCTGCGGACCACGATGTCGGGGGCGGTGAGGGCGTCCTGCAGCAGCACGGTCGCCTCACCGTCCGGGATCTCGGCGATGGACTGGACGGCACGTTTGCGCACCTCGGCTGCTGGTGAGCCGAGGCCCTCCGCCAGCAGCGTCAATCCGTCATCACCCGATTGCGCCAAAGCCCATCGAAGGGCTCCGGCGACGTTCGGGTCCGTCTCGCTCAGCGCTGCCTCGACCAGTGCTTCCACCGGCACCGGAACCTCTTCGACTGAGGACAGGGCCGCGTGCTGACGCTTGCCGGCGCTCTTTGACCCCAACGCCTGCAGGAGGGCGACGATCTGGAGGACGTCCTCCCAGCCCGCGGGTTCGGCGGCACCGATCCGACGCAGTCGTGTGAGCAGCTCCGTCTCAGCTGCGATGCGTTCTCGCGTCTGGCGGATGAGGTCGTCGACGAGCTCTGAGGGCGTGAAGTCAGGATCATCGAAGGCGCGCTTGACCTCACGCAGCGACAACCCCAATGACCGCAGGCTCTCAATATGGAAGATCCGCCGGATGTCCTCGCTGGAGTACTCGCGATAGCCGGCGTCGCTACGCCCCGTTGGCCGCACCAGGCCGAGCGAGTCGTAATGCCTGAGCATGCGGGCGCTGACCCCGGATCGCCGTGCCACATCACCGATCAACACTGTCCATCACTCCTCCTTGCTGGTGCTGCCGAGGGCCATGATGCGCTTCGCCTCCTCGATCGCGAACCCGAACCCGGCGTCCGGGTCGCGCAACAGCCGTTCCGTGGCGATCGCGTGCGCGCGCACCCGTGGGTCGAGATCCGTCATCGCAGCGCGCAGCGTTGGCACAATCACCTCACCGAGCGCGATCAGCGCCCGGCTGAGGCTCAGCTGCATCTCACGTTCGCCGCGCCCGAGCTGTGTCGACAACACCGCGGCCAGCTCGGGCTCTTCGCCATCGGGCACGAGCACGACCGCTGCCCGCCAAGCGCTCCGCGCCACCTCGTCGTCGGCGTCGGACAGAAGCGCCCGTGTGATCACCGGCCACGCTTGCCGATCCCCGATTTTGGACAGCGTGTGCAATGCCTGGCTCCGTGCCTGCGCACGCTCCGAGCGGACTTCCTTGAGAAGCTCTGGGACCGTCATTGATGCCGAGTGGCGAGTGAGTGCCCATGTCAGCATGTCGCGCACATGGAATTCGGGCTCGATCGCGCATCGCTCGATGAGCTTGTCGATGAAGCGCGGGTCAGGGGTCGTGCCGACCGCCAGCGCTGCCCGCAGCCGCACTGACGAGCTGCTGTCCTCCAGCCCCTGGAAAGCTCGAATCGTATCCGTGTCCTGTTTCAGCATGGTCATCGGGACCACCTCCTTGGCAACAGTGAAGGCCTTGTCACTGTGTCAAGGTCAAGTGGGGGCACGGCGTGAGATCACCAGGCACCCTCTGCCCACCGGGTTCGGTCGACGTCGGCCTGGAGCTCCTCACCGGCGGGCTGCAGGGCTCCCACGACCCCTCCGGCGTGGTGTTCACCGTGCTGGCCGCGCTGTCGGGGAGGGAACGCGGATACATCCGCGACCGCACCTTGGAAGGCCACGAATCCGCCCGGGCCGAGGAAAGACCATCGGAGGCGCCGCCGCGGCACCGGCCGAGGGCCGACCAGCCTGCGCCGACCGTAACTCTGATCACTCACAGCTACTTTTCGGCTGGTGGCACGGACCCGAGCGGAGGGCCTACGAGGGAGAAGAGCAGGGCTCTGTCCTGCGCAGCATTGCCGGGTATGCGTGTTGGCGTGTCCGTCAGGTGACTCGCAGATATTCGGGCATCAGTTGAGTTCCCGGACCATCGGTGCCTCCGGGACCGGCCTCGGCGTGCACCTGCGAGGCATTCAACGGCTCGCCGCACTCGCCGCAGCGGACTTGAGCACGGGTCACTGCGCCACATCGTTCATGGCGAAGCAATGCCGGTGGTCCGGCCGCGCCCGCGGTCCATCGATCTCCCCACGCGATGATCGCGAACATGATCTCGCAGAGCTCGAGGCCCTTGACCGTGAGGTGATACTCGTGCCGGACGGGGTGCTGCGAATACGGGCGGCGCTCGAGGACGCCTTCCTCGACGAGCCGCTGTAGCCGCTCGGCCAGCACCTTACGGGAGATTCCCAGATCGCGCCGCACCGCGTCGAATCGGCTGATGCCGACGAAAACATCGCGAATGATCAACAGGGACCATGGCTCGGCGGCGACGTCCAGAGTCCGCGCGATGGAGCACGTCATGGCCCCGAATGAGGTGCGCTGCATGATCTGCAGTCTAGTTCCCTGAGGAGACCAACCCTGATAGCGTCAGTCTCCTAAGGGAACTGACACGGAGGCAGTGATGTACAACGCGATCGTCGCGCGCAGGGTGCGGACCGCTTGGGGCCATCTCAACGACCGCGACATCGGGTTCGTCCTGAGGATGTTCGCGCCGACGTTCACACACCGCTTCGCAGGAGAGAACGCCATGGGAGGAGTACGCGACAACATCGATTCCCAGCGCCGGTGGTTCGAGCGGCTGTTTCGACTGCTCGCCGACATCCAGTTCACCGTTGATGATGTGCTCGTCAAGGGATGGCCCTGGCGTACCCGGGTCGTGGCGCTCGTGCGGACCAGCGGCACGGCCGCCGGTCACCCCTTCAGCAACGAGTTCGCCCAGACGATCGAGCTGCGCTGGGGCCAGATCACACGTGTCAACGTGGTTGAGGACACCGAGAAGATGGCGACGATAATTGGCCGTCTCATCGAGAGCGGCGTCGAAGAGGCCGGCGCTCCGCAGATCAGGGACCGTCCGGACCCACGCGATCTCGTCGACCGCTCGCCGAACCCTCGCTGAGCCCGGGCCCGGACTGGAAACTCCGATGGCCTGGCGCAGCGCCGCCAACGCGGTCACGGCCTTCACGCTCGCCGCGGCGGCGCAGGGCCCCGGCAGGGCGGAGAGCGCCCTTATGATCATCCTTGCGGTAAAAGCGGCGCGCCGAGATGGCCGCCGGCGGGCGAACAGCGCCCGGCACGCGCTCACACCGGTTCCTCAGGAGCGGCCGCGTGGCCTGGTGAGGCGATGGCCGAAGTCGCGACAGACGGAGGCCGTCCGCGCATACCGCTGGATTTCCGCGCGCCCGCCGCGACCGTCCGGCCTAGCGTGTAGCCGCGAAAACGTGTTGCCGTAGATCCCTGCAAAACGTATGGTTTTACGCTCGTGATCACAATGGTGGAGAGGGTCCTGCCTGCCCGGCTGGGGACAGGATTCCGATGGCTGCTGGCCTCGAGCTGGCTGACGAATCTCGGTGACGGGGTCGCGGCCGCCGCAGGCCCGCTGCTGATCGCGACGTTGACCCGCGATCCACTGATGATCTCGCTGTCGGCCCTGGTGGGCTGGGCGCCGCCGCTGCTGTTCGGCCTGTATGCGGGCGTGCTGTCGGATCGGTACGACCGGCGCAGGATCGTGCTCGTCGCGAACGCGGTGCGGGCTCTGGTGCTGGCGGTGCTCGTCGTACTCATGGTGACCGGCACGGTGACCGTGGTGACGGCGCTGGTGGCGCTCACGCTCCGGTCCATCGCCGAGGTGTTCGCCGACAGCGCGACGGCCACGCTTACGCCCATGATGGTCGGCAAGGACGATCTCGTCATCGCCAACGCCCGCCTGGGCACGGGGTTCATCACGCTCAATCAGCTCGCCGGGCCGCCGATCGGCGCGGCGCTGTTCGGCCTGGGCTTCACCTGGCCGTTCGCGGGCCAGCTGCTCCTGGTGGTGGCGGGGATCGTCCTGGTCTCCCGGCTCACGTTGCCGCCGCACGGCCGACAGGGCGCCGATCCCAAACCCGACACCGTACGGGAACTCATCGCCGGGTTCAGCTGGACCATCCGGCACGCGGCGGTCCGCACGCTGGCGCTCACGATCCTGATCTTCAACTTCACGTTCGGCGCGGCCTGGTCGGTTCTCGTCCTCTACACCCAGGAGCAGCTCGGCCTCGGCAGCATTGGCTTCGGCCTGATGACCACCATCGGCGGGATCGGCGGCCTGATCGGCACCGGCCTGTACGGGGCCATCACCCGCAGGGTGAGCCTCGGCGCCCTGATGCGGATCGGGCTCATCATTGAAACGTTCACCCACTTGGGCCTGGCACTGACCCATTCGCCGTGGGTCGCCGGGGGCATCTTCCTGGTCTTCGGCGCGCACGCGTTCATCTGGGGCACGACCTCGGTCACCGTCCGCCAGCGCGCGGTCCCGCACGAGCTGCAGGGCCGGGTGGGCAGCGTCAACACCATCTGCGTCTACGCCGGTCTGGTGGTCGGCTCGCTGATCGGCGGTGTTCTGGCCACCCGCTTCGGTGTCGCGGCGCCGTTCTGGTTCGCCTTCGCGGGTTCCGCGGTGTTCGTGGTGCTGCTGTGGCGGCAGCTCATGCACATCGCCCACGACGACTGAGCCGCCCTTTCCGGTTTGATGTCTCGGCATCATCGGTCGTAGTCCCTGGTTCCGCCGCAGGCCTACGCGGGAGCCTTGAGCGCATGGTTGGCGATGTCCGCCGACCAAGACGCTCGGTCACATGAGGGGGAATCTCTGGTGTCACGTCCGGCGGCAGGGCCGACCGACGGAGCGGTGGTCATCCACCCCACCTACCGGCTCAAGGGTTGGCACAAGAGCTCGCCGTGGTGGCGCGAAGGCGGGGACCGGGTCGGCATGAGCCACGTGCCGCTGCCCGACCTGATCAACGCGTTCATCGACGCGGGGCTGAGCATCGATCGGCTCTCCGAGCCACGCGAGCACCCCGTCCCATCGGTGCTGGCGGTAAGGGCGTTCCATCGAAACTGACGTGATCGCCCTCAGTGGGTGGCCGACCCCCCACCGGCTCACCCGCAAGTCGTGACCCGCGAAAACGCTCTCGTGAGACGCATCCGAACGGAAAGTCACGGTAAGCCGCTCAACTCTGCTCTGCTAACGGGACTTCTCGAGGCTGCTATATCTGTCAAGCGGCTGTTTGGAGGGGTTCTGGGTCGCGTTCGAGGAGTTTGAACAGTTGTCGGGAGAGGGCTCGTTTGAGGC
>NZ_JBVJHH010000078.1:0-26332 GCF_055586905.1 Streptosporangium sp. NPDC048886 | reverse complement strand
TCCTTCGACGTCCTCATCCACCTCCACGACGTCCGGGAGGCCGACAAGCTGAAGCCGTGACGGCCCGGCCCCGGCACGAGCCGCCCGACCTCTCCTGACCTGCGGGGAAGACCTTCCCGCTCCGGGAGCAGCTCTCCTCCGGCCGTTCAATCTCGGCGACGGTGAACACGGGATCCCGGTGGCGACGGCGCGGGAAACAAGGTCAAGGCAGGTCAGCGAACCCCTTCCAAGCCGTGCTCGAAGGTCCTCACCGATACCCTGACCTGCATATCCGTTGAAAATTTCGCCGATACCACCGGGACCCCAGGACAGCGGCACGACATGCCGCAGGCCGGCTTGCCGCGCCGCGTCGAGGACTCCGCCGCCCCCGGTGGCGACGGGGAACAGGAATGCCCGCTCGATGCCGGACAGTGCTTCCGGCAGGGTTTCCGCCCGAGTCAGGCCGCCGGGCACGACCTCGACGCCATCAGGGAAGAGGTTCTGGTCATGGCACGACCCTGACGCAGAACACAATCACCGCAGGTCAGATGTCGGAGGGGGGCGTCGGGGACGGCGGCCCCGGCCGCCTCGGGCGCTCACACAGAAGCGTCGCCGGAGCCATCCCTCCGCGCTCCGTGAAGATTGCACAGCAGGCCGATCTCGGCGACGTTCTTGGTCAGCTCGACGTTGACCCAGCCCGCGATGTTCACCAGCGTTTCGTGCTGTCCCCAGGGCAGTCCGGCGGTCCTGCCGGTGGAGTCGAGGTCGGCGTCGGTGAGCCGCAGCAGGCTCGCCCGCCAGCCGTCCTTCAGCCCGCGCAGCCAGTCGGCGGTGGCCGCGGCGGTGCCCGGCCAGGTGATCTCCTCGCGCGCGGGCGCTCCGGAGCCGAAGCAGTGGCCCAGGGTGGTCGTCCACCAGAAGCCGATGTGCCAGGTCAGCCAGCCGATCGAGACGGCCGGCGCGGGATCCGGTTCGGGTGTCTCCCAGTCGGCCACCCAGCGGTCCTGGCCGTCCGGCCGGACGGTCCAGCAGCCTGGTGCCGGTTCCCAGAGGCAGAGCGGATCGTCGAGGTCCTTCAGGTGATACTCGAACAGGGACCAGGCGATGTCGAGTTGTCGGATCAGAAGATCGACGCGGGTTGCGGTCATCCCCGGAGATTGTCATCGGCTCCGGCCGCCGTGCCACCGGTTTTCGCCGCGGCGGGCTTCTCCCGGCGGGCGGCCCAGGGCGGTCGCCGGGCCGGGCGCCGCCCCCCGGATTGGCCGGTGCGCCGGGGGACTCCGTTAGCCTGTGGGCACGATGAACCGTTTCACGACGTCAAGAGGTGAGTTCGACCTCGCCCGCTTCCCCGACGGCCCGCGTGACGCGCTCCGCGCCTGGGACGCCGCCGACGAATACCTGCTACGGCACCTGGCCGGGATCGACGGCGGGCCGACGGACCTGTCGGGCACCGTGGTCGTGGTGGGCGACCGGTGGGGCGCCCTGGTCACCGCCCTGGCCGATCACCGCCCCGTGCAGATCACCGATTCCTTCCTCACCCAGGAGGCGACCCGGGCCAATCTGGGGCGTAACGGGGTCGAGGCGGGCACGGTGCGGCTGCTGTCGACCAGGGACACGCCGCCGGAGCGGATCGACGTGCTGCTGATCCGGGTGCCCAAGAGCCTCGCGCTCCTGGAGGATCAGCTGCACCGCCTCGCGCCCGGTCTGCATGAGGGCACCGTCGTCGTCGGCACGGGGATGGTCACCGAGATCCACACCTCGACGCTGAAGCTGTTCGAGCAGATCCTCGGGCCGACCCGGACGTCGCTGGCGGCCAGGAAGGCGCGGCTGATCTTCTGCTCGCCGGATCCCGGGCTCGCCCGGTCCGCCAGCCCGTGGCCGCGAGACTACGCGCTGCCCGATGACGTGGGAGTGGTCTCGGGTCTGACCGTCACCAACCACGCGGGTGTCTTCTGCGCCGACCGCCTCGACATCGGCACCAGGTTCTTCCTGCAGAACCTGCCCCGGCGCCGTGGCCGTGCGCGGGTGGTGGACCTGGGCTGCGGCAACGGGGTGGTCGGGACGGCCGCGGCGCTGGCCGACCCCGGAGCCGAGGTGATGTTCATCGATGAGTCCTACCAGGCGGTGGCCTCGGCGGAGGCCACGTTCCGGGCGAACGTCGCCGCGGACGTCACGGCGTGGTTCGTGGTGGGGGACGGCCTGTCGGGGGTGCCTGCGGGGTCGGTGGACCTGGTGCTGAACAATCCGCCCTTCCACGCCCATCAGGCGACGACCGACGCGACGGCCTGGCGCATGTTCACCGGGTCGCGCACCGCGCTGCGCCGTGGCGGCGAGCTGTGGGTGATCGGCAACCGGCACCTCGGATACCACGTGAAGCTCCGGCGGCTCTTCGGCAACTGCGAGGTCGTCGCGAGCAACCCGAAGTTCGTCATCCTGCGGGCCGTCAGGAGCTGACAGGCCGGCCGGGCCCTGCCGACGTCCGGTCCGCGCCCTGCCGGCGCCCGGGCCGCGCCGCGAGCGGTGGGCGCGGGCCGTACGGCGGGGCGCGCCGGATCGTAATCGGGGCGTGGGATAATTCTGTGGTCAGGCGGCTCCGGCCTGTTCCCCCTCTGACTCTGCCGGGTGAAGGGCGAAAGGGGAGCAGGCATGGACATAACGCCCCAGGCGGTCGTCATTCCCAAGGAGACCGACCATCTCGAACAGGGCAAATACGGCCCCGTCTTCCCCAGGACCCCGGCGTGCTACGGGTTCACCATCATCGCGGACGTCAAGCCGGGGCGGGCCGAGGCGATCCGCAACTACGGTCACACGCTGGCCAAGGCGCTGGAGGGCGATCCGCACCTTCTCGCGCCGCTGAAGCTGCACTACCTGCGCTGGGTGCTCTTCGACGGCGACACGCGTTTCATGTATCAGGGGATCTTCGACACCGACTTCGACAAATACACCGAGGACGCCATCGCGCTGTTCACCCGGTCGGGGGTGAGCACGGCCTTCGAGAACCTCGAGGGCTTCCCCGAGGACTGGAGGACCAATCCCGAGGCGTTCGTCAAATTCGTCCGCGAGCATCACTGTCCTAGCTTCATCGAGTACGGCGAGTATCCGTACGTCACCGCCGACGAGATCAAGAAGGCTCTGCGGATCAAGAGCGCCCTGTCGGAGATGCTCGACCAACTGCAGTGAGATCGGGCCGCGGCCCGAGTGCTCCGCTGTCGACCGGGAGACGAGATGAGCGAGATGAACCAGTTGAGGACCGCACGCACCTACAACCAGGACCATGTGCCGCGCGAATACACCTCCGGCCGGCGACGGGTGAGCATCTACGTCTCGTGGAGCTATCCGGCCGAGGCCGGCAGGGACCCGGCCGAGCTCGACAACCGCTTCTCCACGATGACCGAGGTGCGGCGGACGAGCTGGCCCGCCTACGAGGACCCCAAGTGGTCCGACCCGCGGTGGTTCCAGCAGGGGGTGGCGGGGTCGCTGGAGCTGTTCTTCCGGGGCTGGACGCCGTTCCAGAACTTCGCCCTGGAGACCACCGGCCATCCCGTGCCCGTCTACCAGCGCGTCGACCACGCGGGTTTCCAGACCCCGCTGGACGAGCGGGTGCTGGCCGACACCGACACCCTGCTGTTGTTCGGGCTGGACCACATGGTCACCGGGCAGGAGCCCACCCCCGAGGAGATCGAGGCGGTGCGGGACTTCCTGGCCAGGGAGGGGACCTGTCTGGTCCTGGGGCCGCACCACGACGTCGGGGCGACGGACGACCTGGCCGTGCGCGACATGGAGCACCACCACCACGGTGACCCCCTGGTGCCCCGCCAGCAGCGGTTCGCCCGGTATCTCCGCACCCTGATGCGGGAGCTCGGCGTGCCCGTGGAGAACCGCTACGGCCTGCGCCCCGCGGTGCGGGAGCCCAAGAAGATCGCTCCGCTGTCCGTCGCCAGGGACCTGGACACCAGGGGGTGGCTGGAGGGGGTGACCACTCTCAACTTCCACATGCACCTGCCCCACTACGCCGTGACGACCGACGACCCCAAGGTCGTCCACGTGCTGGGCAGGCAGCCGATCGACCCGTCGCGGCCGCCGCACCCCTTCACCGAGGCGGGCAACACCGAGTTCAACATGGTCCTGTGGATGCCCCCGGGCGGGGAGCGGGCCGGTGACGTGCTGCTGGCCGACTCCACGGTCTTCAGCTCGCTGTTCGGCGGCGACGAGAGCCTGCGCGCCTTCTGGAGAAACATCGTCGCGTCGAAGTAGCGCGCCAGGGAGGTGAGTGCTCATGACCGGTCAGGCGCAAGCCGTACTCGAACTCGACGACATCCAGCGCGGGGTGCTCAGCCCTCGCCCGAGCCCGTATGCGGCGACCTACATCCTGTTCCGCATCGACGACCGCGCGCAGGGGCGGGAGCTGATGCGGCGCGTCGCCGCGGTGGTGACCTCGGCCGCCGACACGGTGAGCCCCCTGGGAGAGACCTGGGTCAGCGTCGCGCTCACCTACCACGGCCTCAGGGCACTGGGGGTGCCGCAGGAGTCGCTGGAGACGTTCGCCTGGGAGTTCCGGCAGGGAATGGCCGCGCGCGCCACGGCATTGGGCGACGTCGGCGAGAGCGCCCCCGCGAACTGGGAGGCGCCACTGGGCACGTCCGATGTCCACCTGGTGCTGGTGGCCCTCGCACCCGACAGCGCGCGCCTGGAGGCGGCCATCGACCGTGCCCGCCTGGCCTATCACGCGCTGCCCGGCGTGAGGGCGATCTGGCGGCAGGACTGCCACGCGCTGCCCACCGAGACCGAGCCCTTCGGTTACCGCGACGGCATCAGCCACCCGGCTGTCGAGGGCAGCGGCATCGCCGGGTCCAACAAGCTGGAGGAGCCGCTCAGGGCCGGGGAGTTCGTGCTCGGCTACCCCGACGAGCTCGGCGGCGTCCGGACTCTCCGGCCCGAGGTGCTGGGGCGCAACGGCAGTTACGCGGCCTTCCGGAAACTCCACCAGCGCGTCGGCGCCTTCCGCCGCTATCTGCGGGACAACGCCACCGATCCGGCGGACGAGGAACTGCTGGCGGCGAAGATCATGGGCCGCTGGCGCAGCGGCGCGCCCCTGGCGCTCAGCCCGGACCGCGACGATCCCGCCCTCGACGCCGACCCGTACCGTAACAGCTTCCTCTACCAGCAGGACGATCCGGCGGGGTTCATCACTCCCGGCGGCTGCCACATCCGCCGGGGCAACCCCCGCGACGCGGTGGTGGCGGGCGTGCCGAGACTGCACCGGATGATCAGACGCGGCACGGTCTACGGCCCGCCGCTGCCCGACGGCGTCCTGGAGGACGACGGGGCCGACCGGGGGTTGATGTTCGCCTTCATCGGCGCGCATCCGGGGCGGCAGTTCGAGTTCGTCCAGTCCGAGTGGATGAACGACGGCGTCTTCTTCGGCGCGGGCGACGCCAGGGATCCCGTCGTCGGATCCGGCGACGGTCCCGGTGACTTCACGATCCCCCGCAGGCCGCTGCGGCGACGCCTGCAAGGCCTGCCGCGGTTCGTGGTCACGCGCGGTGGAGAATACTGCTTCCTGCCCTCGCTGAGCGCCCTGCGCTGGCTCGGCGACCTCGGCGAATGACGCGCGGCGCCAGGCGCCGCCCGGACGCGGCCGTCGACGGGCCGGAGGCTTCATGACCGCGTTGCAGTCGCTGTTCAACGCGGTCACCGTGATCTTCATCGTGGCCACCATGTTCGCCGCCGGTCTCGCGACCACGCTGCCGGCGCTGCGCGCCGTCTTCACCGACCTCCCGCTGCTCCTGCTGGCGCTGCTGGCCAATCTGGTGGCCGTCCCGCTGCTCGGCTGGGGCATCGCCGCGCTGTTCGGCCTGCCCGCCGCGGGTTTCGTCGCCGTGGTCCTGGTCGCCTCGTCACCGGGCGGGCCGTTCGGGGCGAAGCTGAGCATGGTGCAGAAGGGGGACGTGGTCGCGGGCACGGCGATGCAGGTGCTGCTGGCCGCCGTGGGCAGCCTCGCCTTCGGCCCGACGAGCAGCGGCATCCTCGCCCTGGCCGAGGTCGGTGGGGGAGTCTCCCTCGACGTCGCGGCGCTGGTGCGGACCATGGCCATCCTGCAGCTCGTGCCGTTCGCCGTCGGGCTGACGGTGCACCGCTACGCGCGGTCCACGGCGCTTTCGTGGCACCCGGTCACCGCCGTGGTGTCGAACGTGACGTTCATGGTGGTGCTGGCGGGCATGCTCCTGGGCAGCTGGCACGACGTCGTCGCGCTGCTCGGCTCACGCACCCTGCTCGCCGGGGCCGTCCTGTCCGTCGTCGCGTTCGGCGTCGGCACACTACTGGCCACCGGAACGCCCACGCGCCGTACCACCATGGGAGGCATCGCGGCGGTGCGCAACGTGGGGCCTCCGCTGGCCGCCGTCGGGATCGCCTTCGGCGATGAGCAGGCCGTTCTGGGGGCGCTCGCCGCGGTGCTGATCAGCGGTCTGGCCGCGGCCCTGCCGGTCGCCGCGGTGCTCGGCCACGGTCGGGACGGCGGCACCGCCTGAGACGCGCGGTGCCGCCGGGGTGCCGGCCGCCGGAGCGCGAGGCGAGCGGTCCGAGGGGGGAGGGGCCCGCGGTGGTTCCGGACGGCGTCAGAGCAGGCGCTCCAGGAAGACCATGACCGTCATGACCGTGATGCCGGTGACGATCAGGTTGACGGACCAGCGTAGATTGCGGTGTTTGGTGCGCGCGATCCGGGCGATCCGCAGGGCGTCGGTGGCCAGGAACAGCTCGTAGTCGGCTGTCTCGGCGTTCATCCGTTCGATCAGGGCCTGGGGCGTGGGCTCCTCGGCGTAGGCGAGGATCCGCTGTCCGCCCTGTCCGGGGTTCGGCGGGCGGATGGTGATCAGGATCAGCAGGACCGCCGCGGACAGCAGGATCAGCGCCAGGATGACGCCGAAGCGCCCGACTCCCGGGAAGCGGGCCGGGCCGGTGAGGATGAGGGTGACCATCACACCGTAGGCGACGCCCGCCCACGACAGTAGAAGGCCGGCCCTCTTCTCGCTGGCGCTGATCAGCTCGGCGCGGGCCGCGGCGGTGGCGGCGTCGAGCCGGTCCCTGAGGAACGGGGACATGGACGCGTGCCGCGCGCCGCTGTCGTCTCCGGAGTGGCCGCTGGATGTAGCCGGTCGGTGGTTCATGGTGGGCGGGTCCTTTCCGTCGGGGCCGTGGGCCGGTGGAGCTGACCGGCGGCCGATGACATGCGAGGCAGCCGACGCTTCGGAAGTGGGCGGGTGTGAGTCCCACTACCTTCGACTGTAGGGGTGCGGCCAGGACGGAGCCGGAAAGGGCCGTCGGTGCCGCTCTCCGTGTCCTGCGGACCCTGAACGCGCGCCCCGCCAGGGCGCCCGGGAGCCTGCTGCCCCGCGCTGGACGGCGTCGCCGACGGCCGAGGACGTCTCCCGTGCCGGGGCGGCGGGTCCGGGCGCGGGCGCCCCTGGCCTTCGGCCGCGCCCGCCGCCCGGACGGATCCGGATCCTCACCCCCGGATCCGGCGGGAAGGTGACGGATCCGGGGGGAAGGTGAGCCGACCGCCGCTCCGTTACGTTCAAGAGGGCATGACGAAGATCTGGCGGATCCTCCTGGTGTCGGCGCTGCTGTCGCTCCCAGCCGTGACCGCGACGGAGCCGGCGCGGGCGGTGGCCACGCAGAGGCCGGCCATACAGAAGAAGGTGCTGGTGGAGCTCCGCCGGCAGGGCGGTTTCGCGGGGTTCGACGACCGGGTGATCGTATACACCAGCGGGTGTGCCCGGCTGAGCCGGCGGACGGGCCCGGTCGTGGACAAGTGCCTGACCAGGGGAGAGATGGGCGCGCTGCGCGGCCATCTGAAGCGCCTGCGCCTGGGGCGCTCCGAGGCGCGGCCGCAGGGGGCCGATTTCCTCGAATACACGATCGCCTACCGGGGGCGCCGGGTCAGCCGCTACACGCTGCCCGGCAGTTGGAGCCCGGTGGTGCGGCATCTGGAGAAGCTCCTGGACAAGTACTGGGCGCCGGACTGACCCGCGGCGCGGTGCCCGTCTCCCTCCGCCCGGCGGGCCGCCGGCGCGCCGGGCAGGACAGGGGTTGTGATCGACTCGCCCCCGGCCTACCTTGCACTGACCGGTCCGCGTGTCCGGCTGAGGATTCCACGGCGGAGGGAGCAGGCGATGGGACGGGCGATGACCAGGCCGGAGCGGGAGGCGTTCCTGGCCGAGGTGAGGGTCGGGGTGGTGAGCGTCGTCGCCGACGACGGCCATGGGCCGCTGGCGGTGCCGATGTGGTACGGCTACGCGCCCGGCGGTGAGGTGATGCTGATCACGCCGCGCGACAGCCGCAAGGCCCGGTTGATCCGCCTGGCCGGGCGCTACAGCCTGTGCGTGCAGGCGGCGGAGCCGCCCTACCGGTATGTGTCGGTGGAGGGGCCGGTCACCGCGATCGCCGAGTCGGTGACCGCCGACGAGCGCAGGGCCCTGGCCCGGCGGTATCTCGGCGAGGAGGAGGGCGATCGCTATGTCGGGTCGAGCGCCGGCGCGACCGCGCGGATGATCGGTATCCGGATGCGTCCGGAGCGCTGGCTCTCGGATGACCAGTCGTGACCGGACGCCGCCCCGGGGGACGCGCCGGACGGTCCTGAGCCGGTCACGGCGGAGGCCGTCAGGCGGCGCTGTGGCGCTGGAGCCCCCACCGCGCCACTGGCGGGCGCGCGTGCTACACGACGCCCGCGTAGACCCAGCGGCCGTCGAGGCGGACGAAACGGCTGTGTTCGTCAAGCTGCCCGGGACGTCCGCGATCAAGGTAGTGGGCGCGGAACCGGACCGTCCCCTCGGTGTGGAAGACGTTGCCGTCGGCGGTCTCCAGGACCTCCAGGCGGACCCAGCGCAGCTCCCTGTCGAGGTCGACGCGGGGCGGGCGGCCGGCGGGGTGCCAGGTGCGCAGCAGGTATGCCTCGTCGCCGACGGCGAAGGCGCTGAAACGGGACCGCATGAGCAGTTCGGCGGTGGCGGCCGAGCTTTCGCCCCGGTGGAAGCGGGCACAGCAGTCCTGGTAGGAGGCCGGCAGGCCGCAGTGGCAGCCGGCGGCGGGGACACGACGGGACATGCCCCCATTGTGCCCGAACGGACCCGGCGGATCGCCCGGCAGCCGCGACGGCGACGGAGCCGCCGCGACCCGCGGCGCCGGTGACGGCCTGATCGCCGTGAGCGTCAGGCCGGTGCCGATCTCCCCCGGACCGGCGGTCGCGATCTCGGCCCCGCCGGGTCCGCCGTCTCCTCGCCGCGGCAGAACCGGGCGAACGCCTCGGTCATCGCGCCTGCCAGCGCCGCCACCCCGGGTCCCGAACCGGTCAGCGGGCTCCCGTGGTTGCCGAAGTAGAGGGGTACGTCCACGAGGTGGCACGCGCCGAGCGCGATCCCGCCCCGGCTCATGGGCGAGCGATGGTCGCAGACCAGGTGCCGTGCGCGACCGCGGTGGGCCCGGACGACCTCCTCCGCCGGACGGTGGAAGATCTCCAGCGTGTCGAGGTCTCCCGAGCCGATCGCGGCGAACAGCCGCGCCTCCTCGGTCACCGTCGTCACCAGGAGCGGCACCGGCGCGGCGGCACCCGAGCGGATCGCGTCCAGGGGATGGGCGGTCAGCAGGTCGCCGTCGACCACCGGGGCGAGCGGCAGCAGCCCGCCCACGGGCGGTGCGGACCGGACGGCCGTCTCCTCGGCGGCCAGCAGGTCCGCGAGCGGGACCTCGGACGGATCGGCGCCGAGCGCGCGCCGGGCCGCCGCGGTCCAGGCGTCCGCCTCGTCGCCGGTGGCGAAGCCGTAGGGCACCGGGCTCATCGCCACGGCCCGGGCGAACAGGCCGGGCGCGCCGGTCAGCAGGGCCAGGACGCTGGTGCCGCCCGCCGAATGGCCGCCGAGGGTCACTTCGGCGGGGTCCCCGCCGAACGCCGCGATGTGGTCGCGCACCCACTCCAGTGCGGCGATCTGATCGCGCAGGGCGAGGTTGGCCGGTACGGCGTCGCCGTACCAGAACCCGGACAGGCCGAGCCGGTAGTTCACGGTCACGACGACGAGCCCGTGATCGCGGGCGAGCGCGGCTCCGTCGTACATCCGCTGCGTGCCGGAGCCGAACACGAACGCGCCGCCGTGCAGGAACACGAGCACCGGGCGCCGCCCCTCGCACGAGGGCGTCCAGATGTTGAGGAACAGGCAGTCCTCGCGGCCCGCCGCGGGATCGATCTCGAGGCCGGGCACCCACCCCATCCGCCCCGGCCGTTGCGGGGCCGGCGCGCCCGGCGCGACGGCGTCCTCGACCCCCTGCCAGGGGAGGGCGGGGGAGGGGGCGGTGAACCGGCGGGCGGGGGCGGCGTAGCGCACCCCCTTGAAGGCGCGGACCCCGGCGGAGCGGACGCCGCGCAGCGTCCCCAGGGCCGTGTGCGCGAGGGTCACGCGCCCAGTCCCAGGAATCGTGCCGCGTTGCCGCCGAGGACGGCGGCCCGGCCGGCCTCCCCGAGGTCCGGGCAGTCGCGGACGGTCGCGCCCGGCTCCTGCTCGCCCAGCGGGAAGGGGAAGTCGGTGCCGAGCATGACCCGCTCGACGCCCATCACCTCGACGAGCAGGCGCAGCGCCCGCGGGTCGAACACCGCCGAGTCGACGTAGAAGCGGTCGGTGTAGGCCGAGGGGGGCCTGGGCGAGTCCTTCCTGACGATGTCGCGGTTGTGCCAGGCGTTGTCCGCACGGCCGAGGAGGAAGGCGAAGCTGCCCCCTCCGTGGCAGAAGCACAGGCGCAGGGACGCGGGCAGCTTCTCGAACGCGCCGGAGAGCATCAGCGACAGGATGCCGAGCTGGGTCTCCGCGGCCATGCCGACCAGCCACGGCAGCATGTACCCGGCCATGCGGTCGGCGCCGAGCATGTCCCACGGGTGCACGAGCACCGGCATGTCCTCGCGGGCGCAGTGGGCCAGGAACTCGATGATCTGCGGGTCGTCGAGGTTGCGCGGGCCGACGTGGTTGCCGATGTGCACCCCGCGGTGGCCCGCGGCCTTGGCCCTGGTGACCGCCGCGACAGCCAGGTCGAGGTCCTGCAGCGGGACCTGGCACAGGGGCAGCAGGCGGGCGGGGTCCTGGGCGCAGTGGGCGAGGATGCGCTCGTTGACCAGCTCGCACCAGTCGGCCGCGCGGTCCGCCTCCGCCGCGTAGCCGAACAGCAGCGGTGTCGAGGAGACCGCCTGCACGTCCACCCCGGCGCGGTCCATCGCCGAAAGGCGCGCCTGCGCGTCCCACAGCTCGGGGGTGACCGGACGGTAGTCGTCCTCGCCGCTCATCATCATGCCGTCGCGCAGCCAGGGTTCGCCCGCGCCGGCGAGGATCCGGCTCTCCTGCCGGGAGATGCGCGGGAAGACGTGGGCGTGAACGTCGATCACCATTACTCGATCACCGGTCGCAGGTGTGCCGGCCATTCCTTGCCGGGGTGCGTCGTCCCGCAGTGCGGGCAGGTGCGGTCGCCGTCGTAGAACGCCTGGAAGACGGGAGGCAGGTCCTCGACGATCGATTCGAGCTGCAGCTCGGCCCGGCGGACCAGGTGGTGGCAGCTCACGCAGTACCACTCGAAGGCGTCCAGCTCGCCTCGCGGGCGGGCGTACTCCACGACCATGCCGATCGAGCCGGGCACCGGCCGCTGCGGGGAGTGCCGGACATGCGGCGGCAGCAGGAAGACGTCGCCCTCCTTGATCCGCACGTCGACGGGAGCTCTGCCCTCCTCCTCCAGCACGCGCAGCACCATGTCGCCTTTGAGCTGGTAGAAGAACTCCTCGATCGGGTCGTCGTGGAAGTCGGTGCGCTGGTTGGGGCCGCCGACGACGGTGACCATCAGGTCGGCCTCCTTCCAGATCTGCACGTTGCCGACGGGCGGCCTGAGCAGGTCCTGATGCTCGTCGATCCACCGATGGAGGTTGAACGGCGGGATCATGCTGGGCTCCTTCGCGGGAGGTGACCGGCAACGCCCCCGCCCGACCCCCGAGGCCGGGTGAACACAGCGGGGAGGACGTCCCCCGCCGCCGGCGAGGCGCCGTTGGCATGGTGCGCGGGCTTCATGGCCGCAATTGTGCGGAGGCGCCGGGATAACAGTCCAATACTGTCTTGTGGGTTCAGTATGCAATTTCTGTCATATGTCGTTTTCGGCATATGACATGCGCGGATCGGTATTCGTCTTGGCATACCGCCAGCATGCATCCTCGTCCGTACCCCCCGATCGGAAGGTACGGATGATGGGCACAGACAACAGCCGGGCCGCGCGCCGCGTCTCATGGGCGGCCTTCATCGGCACGACCATTGAGTGGTATGACTTCTTCCTGTACGGCACGGCCGCCGCGCTCGTGTTCAACAAGCAGTTCTTCCCGGCGATGGATCCGGTGGCGGGCTCCATCGCGGCGTTCGGCACCATGGCCGTGGGCTTCCTCGCCCGCCCGCTCGGCGGCATCGTCTTCGGCCACTTCGGCGACCGGATCGGGCGCCGGAACACCCTCGTGGTCTCTCTGCTGATCATGGGGATCGGGACCACGCTGATCGGCCTGCTCCCCGCCTATTCGAGCATCGGCGTATGGGCCGCCGTCCTGCTCATCGTGATGCGCATCGCCCAGGGCATCGGCCTCGGCGGCGAGCTGGGCGGAGCCGTGGTGCTGACCATGGAGCACGCGCCGAAGGGCCGCCGCGCCCTCTACGGCGCCTTCCCCATGATGGGCACACCGGCGGGCATGCTCTGCGCCAACCTCGTCTTCCTCGGCACCTCCTCGCTGCTCAGCGAGGAGAGCTTCATGTCCTGGGGCTGGCGGGTGCCGTTCCTGCTCAGCGTCGTGCTGGTGGTGGTCGGGCTGTACCTGCGGCTGCGCATCGAGGAGAGCCCCGACTACGAGAACCTCGTCGAGCGCCGCCGGCCGGTGAAGCTGCCGATCGCGGTGGTGCTGCGTGACCACTGGCGCCAGGTCCTGCACACGATCGCGGTGGTCATCGCCAACAGCGCGCTCGCCTACATCTTCATGGTCTACATCCTCAGCTACGGCGTGGCGGCGGCGGGCCTGTCGCGCACCTTCCTGCTGACCTGCGTGATCGGCGGCGCCGCCACGTGGCTGGCCACCGCGCCGCTGTGGGGGCACCTCGGCGACCGGCTGGGCCTGCGGGCGGTCTTCGTGTGGGGTTCGGTGATCCTGCTGGTGGGAGCCATGGCGATCTTCCCGGCCGTCGACACGGGGAACCCGGTCCTCGTCGCCGTGTTCATGGTGGCGATGGGCGCCGTGCTGTCGATGACCCACGCCCCCCAGGGCACGCTCACGGCGAGCTTCTTCCCGGTGGCCATCCGGTACTCCGGCACCTCCGCCGCCTACCAGCTGGCCGCGATGCTGGGCGGGGGCATCACGCCGCTGGTCGCGGCGTCACTTTACGCCGCGACCGGGAGCTCGCTGTCCATCACCGGATACCTGGCCGCCGTGGCCGTCATCAGCCTGGTCGCGGCCCTGGTGATCCCGCGCAACGACGCCGAGCGCCTGGGCGACCTTCCCGCAGCGCCAGCCGATATAACGAAATAAGCAGGAAACTTCGGTTCATATACTGTTTCAGTGATATCTCGCCCCCTGGACCTGCTGAGCGGCCGGCTCAAGCTCAAGCACCTGGTGCTCGTGACGGCCATCGCCGAGCAGGGCAGCATCCTGCGCGCCGCCGAGCACCTCCGCCTGGCGCAGCCGGCCGTGACGCGGGGGCTGCGGGAGGTGGAGCGGATCCTCGGGGTGGAGCTGTTCTCGCGCGGGCCCCGCGGCGTCACCCCCACTGTCTTCGGCGAGGCCTTCATCGACCACGCGCGAGCCGTGCAGGCGGAGCTGCGCAGGGCCGGCGACCGGATCGCCGGCCTCGCCGACGGCGAGGCCGGCACCGTCACCGTCGGCACCCTGCTGACCGCGACCAACGTGCTGCTGCCCCGCTCCATCGCCTCACTGAAGGCCGAGCGCCCGGGCGTCACCGTGATCGTCCGGGAGGGCACCTTCGACTCGCTCGTCCCCCGCCTGGTCGACGGGGAGACCGACCTGATCCTGGGCCGGCTCAACCCGATCGAGGACCGGCCGGGCCTGCGCCAGATCCCCCTCTACAACGAGCCCGTCCTGCTGGTGGCCCGCGCCGGCCACCCCGCCGAGCAGGCCCGTGCGCTGCCGGAGCTGCTCGGCTACCCGTGGATCCTCCCGCTCGAGCAGACCTCGCTGAGGCAGGAGCTGGAGCAGGTGTTCCACCGCCAGGGGCTGGCATTGCCCGGCAACCGGGTCGAATGCACATCCATCCTGACGATCCGCTCCCTGCTCCTCGAAACCGACATGATCGCCGCCCTTCCGGCGCTGTTCGTCAGCACCGACAGCCGGCTGGTGGAGCTGCCGGTGCCGCTCGCGTCCGTGCGGCGCTCGGTCGGCGTGACGCTGCCCGAGGCCCGCGCGCTCCCGCCCGCGGGCCGGGCCATGCTCTCTCATCTGCAGCAACAGGCAGAGAGACTCCGGCAGGAACAGGCGGGAAGACTCCGGCAGGGACTACCCGCCGACCCGGGCCAGGGCGGCTGACCCGCCGCCATCCGGGGAATGCGGGACATCGTCGGCCGCTGACCGGCTACCGCGGGCCGGAGGGAGTGTCGCTCCACGGAACCACGCTCGGTCGCCGTGTGCCAGGGGCGCGTCGGCGCCCCTGGCGAGGTGCCGCCCGTCAGACCGGGCGGCGCTCTTCTTCATAGGTGATGTCGTATCTGCCGGAGATGAGGTTGAGCTGGGCCGGGTCGAGTCTTCCGCCGCTGCTGATCCGGCTCCTGGCCTCGATCATGTCCTCGACGAAGCACTCCCAGCCGCCTGGGGAGGAGAGCTGGAGCACCCGGGGCGGTCGGCCCGCACCGGGGCGCAGGGCGTGGGGGACACCGTGGGGGAGCAGGACGAACTGTCCCCGGGTGACGGTGTGCGTCCGGTCGTCGAAGTCGACGACGAGCTCTCCTTCCAGCACGTAGATGCTCTCATCGGCGATGTGGTGGACGTGGCGCGGGATCTCCTGTGCCACGACCACTTCCAGCAGGGAGAAGCGGCCTTCGGTGTCGGTGCTCCCGGCCTTGACCGAGAACGCGGGCGGGATCGGGATGCGGCCCGGACGCGCCTGGCCGGCGTCGAGCATGATGAAGCGGTCTTTGGACATGGTGTTCCGATCCGAGGAGTTGGAAGGGGCTAGCGGGTCTGGCGCACTCCGCGGCGCCAGACGTCGGTGATGGAGCCGGTGGCGGTGATGTCCCGGGTGGGGTCGCCTTCGACCAGCACCAGGTCCGCGCGGAGACCGGGGGCGATCCGGCCGCGGTCGGTCAGGCCGAAGTGGTGTGCCGGGACGCTGGTCGCGGCGGCGAGCGCCTCTTCGGCGCTGAGCCCGGCTTCGGTGAGCAGTCGCAGCTCGCGGTGCATGCCGGTGCCGTGGGCGGGCACGAACGGGGTGGCGTCGGTCCCGGCGAGCAGGGGCACGCCGGCTCGGTGCAGGGCCCGCAGCGCGCCGACGGCGTTGGCGGAGCTGCCGGGACGGGCGCAGTCGGCGGTCTCCAGGTGTTGAGCGGTGATCGCCTCGAAGTAGGCGAGCGTGGTCACGACGGAGACGCCCTGGGCGCGGACCCGCTCGGCCAGCCGCTGCGAGGCCGGGTCGTCCGGCGCGAGGTCGGTCCACACGTGGGCCAGGCCGTCGACGCCGGCGTCGAGCGCGATCTCCGCCTCGGACGCGGTGATCGCATGGGCGATGACCCTCAGCCCGGCGTCGTGTGCCGCCGCGACGAGAGCGGCGGCGGTCTCCGGCGTCATGACCGGAAGGTCGGCGCCGTGCACCGTGCCGTCGTCGATGACGATCTTGAGATAGTCGGCTCCCTCGGCCAGCCGGGCCTGGACGAAGGCCGGCGCCTGCGCGGGGTCGGAGACGGAGTCGATCGTCGCCGCGTCGAGGCCGTCGAGGAGGGTGCCCACCAGGGCCGTCAGCAGTTGGGTCGGGTGTCCGCCGGGTGCGGTGGCCAGGGTGCCCGCGCTGCGAAGATCGGCCACGTCGTCGTTCTCGGCGGCCAGTCGCCGCTGCTCCGCGAGGATCTGCGGGAGGCAGAACATGTCGAGTTCGGTGGTGACCCCGTACCGCAGTGCCTGGGCCAGGCTGCCGTCGAACACGTGCGTGTGCGCGTCGATCAGCCCGGGCAGAAGCGTCCTGCCCGTCCCGTCGACCTCGACCTCGACGTCGGCCGGGCGACCCGCACCGGTGCCGACCACGGCGATCAGATCGTCCTCGATCACCACGTCGGCCGTCGCGATGGTCCGCTCGCCGTCGAACACCCTGACGTCGCGGATCAGTGTGCGCATCGAAGATCTCCTTCATGGGTCGTGAATCCTCGGACGCCACCAAAGAGGGACGCCGGCGGCCGGCTGTGACATCGCCCCGAAGGCCGTGGCATGGATCACATCTCAGCCGTTCATGTCACACTCCCGACGTGACGGGTCTCTTCGGCCGCGACAGATGAGGAGGTACGCCGTGACATCGACCCCACCGCACGCGACCGGCGCCGCCATCGAGCGGGCCGTCACCGAGCAGTTCCTCGGCTATCGCGAACTGCTGTTCTCGGTGGTCTACAACATGCTCGGCAGCGTCGCCGACACCGAGGACGCGCTGCAGGAGGTGTGGTTGGCCTGGTCCACCCGGCACCGCAGGCCGGACGCCGGACCGATCGAGAACGCCCGGGCCTACCTGGTGCGGATCGCGGTGAACCAGGCGCTCGCCCGTCGCGCGGACATGAGCCGCCGGCAGGAGACCTACGTCGGCCCCTGGCTGCCGGAACCGCTGGTCACCGCCGAGGACAACGTCACCGGCACCGCCGAGCGCGCCGAATCGTTGTCGATGGCGATGCTGGTGGTGCTGGAAACCCTGTCGCCGCTGGAACGGGCGGTGTTCGTGCTACACGAGGTGTTCGGCTTCGGCCATCCGGAGATCGCGGGCATCCTCGGCCGTACGCCGGCGGCGGTCCGCCAGCTCGCCGCCCGCGCGCGCCGCCACGTTCACGCGCGCCGCCCCCGTCACCGGACCGAGCCGGACATCCACGCCCAGGTCACCGAGCGGTTCGCGGCGGCCGCCCTCGGCGGCGACCTGAAGGCACTGCTGGAGGTGCTGGCACCGGAGGTGACACTGTGGACTGACGGCGGCGGCAAGGGACCCGCCACCAGCATGCGGCCCGTGCACGGCCGCGACCAGGTGGCCGCGCTGTTCGTGTCGGTCGCCACGGCGCTGCCCGCAGCCGGGCTGGACATCCGCTACCGGCGGGTGGCCGGCGACCCGTGCGCGCTCGTCTTCTCCGGCGACAGCCCGCTCGCCGTGGTCGTCGTGGATCTCACGCCCGGCGGTGACCGGATCGCCGGCATCTACTCGGTCACCAATCCCGACAAACTCACCGGGATCCGCTGAACACAGCGTCCTATGGTCCTCTGGCCGGCACAGCGCGGCCGCTCCCTCCGGCCGATCGATCAGGATGCGGCCGGGACCCGGCCGAAGAGCCGGCCGGCGGGTAGTCGGGGGGGGCATGCCGGCGTCCGAGGTCTGGCGGATCTCCGGCTTGATCCCGACCTCGAGCGTGAGCTGGAGCCCGTCGGTGGCGATGTCGAGGTTCATGGCGTCGATCTCCTCGTAGCGGCCGACGACCTCCCGCGCCCGCGCTCCGTCGTATTCGAAATCCCTGTCAGCGGGACGGGGACACCAGGCCCGCGTCGTAGGCCATGATGACCAGCTGTATCCGGTCGCGGGCATCGAGCTTCGTGAGCAGGCTGGCCACGTGCGCCTTGGCGGTGCCCGGGCTGATGTGCAGTCGGGCCGCGATCTCGGCGTTGGACAGACCGCGCCCGACCAGGGTCAGCACCTCACGTTCCCGCCTGGTGACGCTCGCGAGCTCGCGCGGCTCAGGGGCGGGGGCGGGGCGGCGGGCGAAGTCCTCGATGAGGCGGCGGGTGACGCCGGGCGCGATCAGGGCGTCGCCGGCGGCGACGACGCGGACGGCGGACAGGATGTCCTCCAGCGCCATGTCCTTGACGAGGAACCCGCTCGCCCCGGCACGGAGCGAGGCGTGGACGTTGTCGTCGTCGTCGAACGTGGTCAGCATGATCACGTGGGTGGCGGGGGACTCGGCGATGATGGTCTGGGTGGCCTCGATGCCGTCCATGCCGGGCATGCGGATGTCCATCACCACCACGTCGGGACACAGCCGCCTGGTGAGCTGGACGGCCTGGGCTCCGGTCCCGGCCTCCGCGACGACTTCGACGTCGGGGGCGGTGTCGATGACCATGCGCAGGCCGGCGCGGATCAGCGGCTGGTCGTCGGCGAGCACGACGCGGATCGTCACCGGGGCCTCACCGGGCCGGCCTCCGTCCGTGCCCGGACGGTCGCATGTCCGGTCGAGGTCGCGAGCGGCAGGCGAGCGGTGACGCGGAAGCCGCCCTCGGGCCGGGGGCCTGCGCTGAAGTCGCCGCTCAGCAGGGCTACCCGCTCTCGCATGCCGGCGATGCCGTGCCCGCTCCCCTCGAGCGGGGAGGCGAGGGTGACGGCGCCGCGTCCGTCGTCGACGACCTCGATGCGCAGGTCCTCGTCCCCGTAGCCGATCATGACCTGGCAGCGGCCTGTTCCCGCGTGACGCAGCACGTTGGTCACCGATTCCTGGATGATGCGGAAGGCAGAGCGGTCGACGGCGGCGGGCAGCGGGCGTGGCCGCCCGTGTCTGCGCACGTCCACGCGGACGCCGGCGGCCGTGGTCATCTCGGCCAGCCGGTCGACGTCGGCCAGCCCCGCGGCAGGGGCCGGCTCGGGCGGTGCTCCAAGACGCTCGCGTTCGGTATCGCGGAGCACGCCGAGCATGTGCCGCAGTCCTCTCAGCGTCTGCCTGCTGGTGGCCTCGATCGCGTCCAGCGCCTGGCGTGCCTGCTCCGGCCGCTGGTCGATCACGCGGGCGCCCGCGCCGGCCTGGATGGCGATGATGCCGATGCTGTGCGCGACCGTGTCGTGCAGCTCGCGGGCGATGCGCAGCCGCTCGTCCGTGATCGCCCGGACTTCGGCGTGCGCGCGCAGCGCCTGGTCGTACGCGCGCCGCTGCCGGACGACCAGCCCGGCCATGCAGGCGACCAGGACACCCAGACCGAGCAGGACCGACAGCGCCAGGAAGCCGGACGCCCAGCCGCGCAGGCCGTGGCGTAGCAGGTCCACCTGCCAGACCGTCTCCTGGACGGCCAGCGTGACGGCGGCCGCGGCCAGGCCCGCGCGGCGCGGCCGGAGCGCGGTGAGCAGACCGACCAGGACGTCGGCCGCCAGGAAGAGCGGCCAGATCCGCTGCGCCGGCTGCCCCAGCGCCGCCGCCACGACGATTTCCGTCAGCGACACCGCGAGTATCACGCCGGGCCATCGCCGCGCCCAGGCCAGGGGGACGGCCATGGCGACGGCGCAAGCGGCGTGGATGGTCCCCACGGGGAGCAGGCTCTCGCCGTCGATCAGCGTCATGGCGTACAGCGGCGGCACCAGGGCCGCCAGGCCGCACCAGGTGAGCAGGGCCCGCGTACCACGGGGCAACCGTGACCAAAGGGGCGGTCTGGGCGTTTTGTCGCGCACTCGGTTGATCGTAGTCATCCGCTTCCGGCCGGGCATCGGCCGGCGGGCGTATGCCCGCGGGCCACCCCCGCGCCGCGGAAACCGGCCCGTGGCCGGATCCGGCGCGCCTGTGATCTGCGACAGCGTTGGCGACCGTGATCGAAGTCAACGAACTGACCAAGCGCTACGGCGCGGTGACGGCGGTGAACGACCTGACGTTCACCGTACGGCCCGGGCACGTCACCGGGTTCCTCGGCCCCAACGGCGCCGGCAAGAGCACCACCATGCGCATGATCCTCGGCCTGAACCGACCCACCAGCGGAAGCGCCACCGTTGACGGCCACCCGTTCGGCCGCCACAAGGCCGGACTGCGGCACGCCGGCGCGCTGCTGGACGCCGGCGATGTCCACGGCGGCCGTACCGCCGCCGCCCATCTTCACGCGCTGGCCCGCGGCAACGGCCTGTCCCGCCGCAGAGTGGCCGAGGTGCTGGAGGAGGTGGGGCTGGCCGGGGTGGCGCGCCGCCGGATCGCCGGGTTCTCCCTCGGCATGCGCCAGCGGCTCGGCATCGCCGCCGCCCTGCTGGGTGACCCGCCCGTGCTGCTGTTCGACGAGCCGGTCAACGGCCTGGACCCCGAAGGCGTGCGCTGGGTACGCGGCCTGTTCCGCCGTCTGGCCGCCGAAGGCCGCACCGTGCTGGTCTCCAGCCATCTGATGAGTGAGATGGAGAACACCGCCGACCACCTCGTCGTCATCGGCCGCGGCGAGTTGATCGCCGCGGAGGCCCTGGCCGCGTTCGCCGCCCGCGGCGCCGGCGCCTCCGTCACCGTACGCACGCCCGATCCCGGCGCGCTGGCCGCCGTCCTCACCCCGGAGGGCGCGGCCGTGCGGCCGGAGGACGGCCGGGCCCTGACCGTGACCGGACTGAGCGCCGCCCGCATCGGCGAGCTGGCCCATCAGCACCGGATCATGCTGCACGAGCTCGCCCCGCGCACCGCCTCGCTGGAGCAGGCGTTCATGGAGCTGACCGCCGACCGCGCGGACTACCGGGCCGACTCTCGCGCGGACTCCCGAGCGGACTCCCGGGCCGGTGACCGGCGGTGACCGCCCCCCGATTCCGCGACCTGCTGGCCGCCGAGTGGATCAAACTCTGTTCCCTGCGCTCGACCTTCTGGCTGGTCGGCCTGGGCACGCTGGCCATCGTCGGGTTCGCCGCCCAGAACAGCCTCGATGCCTACCGCGGCTGGCCGGACTTCACGGCGATGGAGAGGGCCCGGTTCAACCCCCTCAACGAGACGTTCAGCGGCCTCTCCGCTTCCCTGCTCGTGATCGGCGCCGGCAGCCTGGGCGCCCTGACGGTCGTCGGCGAGTACGCCACCGGCCTGATCCGCACCACCCTCACCGCCGTCCCGGCCCGCCACCGCGTCGTGGCCGCCAAGCTTTCCGTCGTGGCCGCCGGCACGCTCGTGACCGGCGCGCTCATCTCGGCGGGCACGTTCGGTGTCAGCCAGGCCATCCTGTCCGGCCGCGGCGTCGCCGTCTCGCTCGGCGACCCCGGCGTGCTGCGCGTCCTGGCCGCCAACGCACTGCTCGCACCGGTGTCCGCGCTGGCCGGCATGGGGATCGGCGCGCTGGTACGGCACACCGCCGCCGCCGTCGTCACGGTCTGCGCCGTGCTGGTCATCGTGCCGACCTTCTTGCGGCCCACCGTCCACCAATGGGCCAACGAGCTGTACGCCCTGGTCCCCTTCTACGTCTGGCGCACCTGCCTGGGTCTGCCCCAACTCCGGGACGACCCGGCCCTGCCCACGGTGGCCGACTCGTGGGCCACCTTCACACTCTGGCCCCTGGCCGCCGCTCTCTTGACCCTGATCGTCATACGTCGCCGCGACGTATGACCACCCCGACGAGGAGAAATCCCATGACGACACGGACCACTCGGGCCCGCCTGCTGGCCGCCGCCCTGACGGCCTGCCTCACCCTGCCCGCCGTGGCCTGCGCCACGACGGCCGCCTCGGCGTCCGGACAGCCCACCCCCGCTCCCGCCGCCACGGCCGCCGTCCGGCTGGAGCTCCCCCGCCCGACCGGACCGGACCCGGTCGGCCGCGACATCCTCCATCTGGTCGACGACAGCCGCAAGGACCCGTGGGTACCGGAATCGGGCCCCCGCCGGCTCATGATCTCGATGTACTACCCCGCCCGCTCCGCCACCGGCGGCCCCGCCCCCTACATGACCACCGCGGAGGCCGCCTCACTGCTGCGACGCAAGGCTCCGGGTATCCGACTGCCCGCCGAGACCGTCAGCGCCACCCGCACCCACGCCCACACCGGCGCCTCCGCCAAGCCCGGCCGCCACCCGCTGGTGGTGCTCTCTCCCGGCCTCGGCCTCCCGCGCGCCAGCCTCACCTTCCTGGCCGAGGACCTGGCCAGCCGCGGCTACGTCGTCGCGCTGGTCGACCATGCCTACGAATCCTCCGGCACGACCCTCCCCGACGGCCGGACCATCACCTGCGCTCCGCTGTGCGACCGGCCCAAGCCTCCCGAAGGCGGGCAGGCGGCCATCACCAAGAACCGGAGCGAGGACATCAGCTTCGTCATCGACGAGCTGACCGGCCGGCACCCCGCCTGGCGGAAGGCCCGCATGATCGCTTCCAAGCGGATCGGCATGGCAGGTCACTCTCTCGGCGGCGACGCCGGCGCCGCCACCATGGTGGCCGACAGGCGCGTGCGGGCCGGGGTGAATCTGGACGGGACCTTCCATCCCGTCCCCGCACTCCACCGCCCTTTCCTGCTGCTGGGCAGTCAGGCCGACCACGTCCCCGGCGAGGACCACACCTGGGACGAGGGCTGGGCGAAGATGAGTGGCTGGAAGCGATGGCTCACCGTGGCCGGGACCGACCACCTCAGCTTCACCGACCTGTCCATCCTGCAGAAAGCGGTCGGCATGTCGGGCCCGGACGCTCTGTCGCCGCAGCGCTCGCTGGAGATCACCCGTACCTATGTCGCCGCCTTCTTCGACCTGCATCTGAAGGGCAGGGAGCAGCCACTGCTCAACGGCCCGTCACCGGCCGACCCCGAGGTCGCCTTCCACAACCCCTGACCCCGCGGCCGGCCTCGGGGACCGGCCGGGGATCTCGCTCCGAGCCGGTCAGGCCCCCTCCCCGCCCCGGTGCCGGGTACGCGCCGAGGGCGGGGCCGTACGCGCGGCCATGGATCGATCGTGGTCGCGGTCCCGGAAGCGGATCCGGCGGCCTGTACGGCGCCGCCCTGCGGGATCTCGGAAGCCGGGACCGGGAGTCACTTCCGATCTTCCCGCAGGGCACAACTGTGCTTGACGCACTCAGGTCACGTTTCGACCCGCCGGTGGTGACCCGTCGCGGTGGTGGTCAGCTCCTGGGAGTAGCCCGGTGGACGGGGCCCCGCCAGGCATAGGTGATGTCCTTCTCCTGTCCGACAACCCGGTCCGTCTCGTCGTAGGCGGTCACGGTGACCGAAGGGGTGCTGAGGATTTCCATGGGTTCGCCCAATGCGTCCACGCCGCCTTCAGGATCCGAGACCGATTTCCCCAGTACCCGCCCGACGAAGAAGCCGTTGGCCACCTGCGCGTCGGTGCGCCGCCCGTCCGCCCAGTCGATCTCCACCCGCCGCACGCCGGATGCGACGCGCCCGGCCACGACCCGGTAGGAGCCGCCGCTTTGGTCGTCGTCCCGCATGGCGTGCGAGTCCGTCTGCACCTCATAGGCATCCACGGTGAGGTTTCCGGACAGACCGGCCGCCAGATCACCCGGAGGCTTGTAGCCCCAATAGGTGAACACCGCGCGCTCGGCGAACGCCTCGTACTTCTGCGGCGTGCAGAAGACGAACCCGGCGGTGCTGCCGACGAGTGCCGTCGCCCCCACCGTGTCCCGGTACTCCACCAGCACGCGGAAGTCCTCGGCCCGTCCGTGTTCGGGCATCCGCTTCTTGCCGTCCATGCCGTGCACCGGGCCTCCCATGGGCATGCAGTCGCGTACCGCCCGCAGCTGCTCGGGGGTGTTCTGCGGCAGTTCGGAGACCTGCACGGCGATGTTCGGGCCTCCGGGTGAGGAGGTCGCGACGAGTACGCCGGTCACGGAAGCCGCGGCGACCAGGATTCCGGTGAGCGACCACGACAGCCGGCGGCGCCTCGAGGCTCTGGTGGCCGCTCGGGAGGCGTAGGCGAGCGCGTTGACCGGCTGGGCCTCGCCCGCGATCAGCCGCAGTTCCTCGGCGATCTTCTGCTCGTTGACGGTCATGTCAGGCCTCCAGGGTGATGGGTTCGCCGACCAGCTCGCGGAGCCGGACGATCGCCTGATGGGTCTGGCTGCGCACGGTTCCCACCGAGCAGCCCATGATCTTCGCGACCTCCGATTCGGAAAGGTCCTCGTAGTAGCGCAGCACCAGTACCGCGCGTTTGCGCACCGGCAGGGTGCGCAGCGCCTGTTGCAGGGTGAGGCGGGTCTCGACCTCGCCGGTGCGGTCGGCGACCACCTGCTCGGGGGGTGCCTGGACCACCCGTTCGCGGCCCCAGCGGGGACTTCGCCAGCGGCCGACCTGCTCGTGGTACATCACCCGCCGCACGTAGGCCTCGGGATTGCCGCGAATTTTCCGCCAATGGCCGGCGGTCTTCATCAGCGCTGTCTGCAGCAGATCCTCGGCGGCGTGCTGGTCGTTGGTCAGGACGTAGGCGAGCCTGATCAGGTTGTCCGATCGGCTGGCTACGAATTCGGCGAATTCGCGTTGTTGGTCGGGATGCAAGGCTCTCCTCGGGTCTCATCCGCTTAGATGCGGCCGAGGCCGTGCATCTATGGCGTACCGCCGGCGATTGGTCGGGGCCCTCACAAGCGGTCGGGGCGTGCGGTGGGTGCGGGGACCGGATGGGCGGCGGATGAGCCGGTGACAGCTGGGTCACCCGCGAGAGCCGCTTTCTCCTGCTTGATCATCGGAAGCCTCTCAAGATCACCAAAAGTTGACAGATCAGCACGCGGATCGCTGCCGCCGGCCGGTGACGGAGCAGGATGTTGATCACCCAGGACGGCCCGGAGCGGGTGGGGTGTGATGAAGGGAAGCCGGCAGTGTCGAAAAGCCGTCTCGGCAGCTCATTGGCGGGCGCCGTCAGCTTGGTCGCGGCGATGGCGGTGGTGGCGCCGCCCGCCCGGCCGGCACGTGTGCCGCCTCCACCGCCTGTCCCACCACGGTGACGTTCACGGTGACCGCCCCGAACGGGCTGACGATCACTGTGCCCGACGGCCCGGTCACGGTCTCCGACCAGCGCGCCGCGCTCACCGCGACGTGGACGGCGTCGGTGATCGCGGCCCCGGGCGGCTTCACCACCGGCGGCGGCACGGCCGCGGAGACCATCCCGAACACCGCGCTGCGCTACTGGTCCGGTCCGGCCACCGCGACGACCGGCACCGGCACCTTCGTCCCCGGGCAGGTGAACGCGGCGGCCGCGCAGTCGCTGGACGTCTCGCGCACCGCCTTCAGCAAGACGACCGGGTCCGGCAACAACTCCGCCACCTGGAACCCGACCATCGTGATCAACATCCCCGCCCAGGCGGTGGCGGGCACCTACACCGGCACGATCAACCACTCCGTGGCCTAGGACGGCGACGGGCCGGGGCGTGGCCGCCGCGCTCCACGTCCACCGGGGTGCCGTCAAGAAACGCGTCACCGGCTTCAGATCAGCGAGAAAACGCAGGTCATCGGCTTGCCGGAGGGGCCATGACGGGCCCGGCGAGCCGATGCCTCCACCCAGGGCAACCCCGTCTGGCCTGTGAAGCGTCGCCGTCGGGGCTGGTGACGCGTTCCTCGTCGGCCCCCGGCGCCCCGTCCCCACAGATCCGGCTCGGGGGGGCGGGCTTCTTCTTCGATCTTGGTTTCGCAGCCCGAAGGATCACGCGATGGCCGTCTTCGTTTTCCAGCGCCACGCTTACTGCCAGCGAAAATTCGTACACCACATCCGTGTACGCGCCCCAGGTTCAACAGCGCCACCCGGGGTAACGGGGCGGATAAGAAACTTCAGGATAAACCTGACGCCGCATTACGCGATGTCTGCCGCGAGTGCCCCACCCCGTCGGCGCCAGGAAGGACCCGAGCCCGCCCCGGCCCCGGAGCCGGTGACCGTGTCCGCCGTGATGCCACGCCCCGGCCGGAGCACCGACGGCCGGCGAGCCAAGGCCCGTCCGGAATGCCGCCAGGCCCTGACCGGGCAGACCTCCGCCAGCCCCGGAGAGATCGCTTGTGCCACCACCGTGGCGGTCGCCACGGCCTGGTGGAGCGTGACCATCGGCGACGGCCGTGCTCTCGACACCGGATGAACTACCGTGGTCGGCCATGAGGGTTCTCATCACCGGCGGCAGCGGGTTCCTCGGCGGCGAGCTCGTGCGTCAGGCCCTGGCAGCGGGTCATGAGGTCGTCGCGACCTACCTGACCCGGCCGGGGGAGGCCGCCGGCACCGACTGGCGGCCCCTCGACCTCCGCCGCCGCCAGGACGTCACCGCCCTGATCGGCGCCTGGCGGCCGGAGGCGGTCATCAACGCCGCGTTCCGCCAGGCGGACTGGACGGTCACGGCCGACGGCGCCGCGCACGTGGCTCTCGCCGCCTCGGCCACCGGCGCTCACCTGGTCCACGTCTCCAGCGACGCGGTCTTCTCCGGCGCCCGGATCCGTTACGACGAGACCTGCGCCCCCGACCCGATC
>NZ_JBVJHH010000077.1:0-30014 GCF_055586905.1 Streptosporangium sp. NPDC048886 | reverse complement strand
CGCCTATGCACAGCTTTCCTTCCGGCCTGGCCGGCCCGCATCCGTGGCGACCACGGAACCGACCACGGAACCCGACCACGGAACCCGGCCACGGATCACCGCCACGGATCTCGCACGGTGTCATTGCGGACGGGGGGGCGGAGGGGATGGCGGGCGCTCGACCAGCGCGCGCCCGAGTCGGTGAAGGCACCCCCTATGACGGCAACCAGCGCGGTTGCTGCCGGCGCTTTCAGGCTGCCGTCCATCACCGCTGCTGCGCCTGAGCGCCGTTCCAGCGCAGCATGACGTCGATGGTGCCCTCGGCCGGCGGCGACACCTGGTGAATGTGGGGTCGGGCCGATGTGGGCCGGACCCGGTAACGGTCAGCTCCGGGGAGCTTTCGGCAACGGGGGACGGCCGTTTCCTTTGTCGGCGGCCGCGTTGGCTGAGGACCGCCTCCGGCCCATGGACAGACCGCGCCGGCCGACTCCGGCAGGCCATGGGCGCGGCTGTCCGCACCTCCCCGAATTCCCCCACCGCCCTCACCGGAGAACTACCGTTGGCCGATGACCGCTGACACCCTGTCACCTGAATCCCCTGAACGCCTGCGCGCCGGCATGGTCGCGGCACTGACCGAGCAGGGCTCGATCCGTTCACCGGAGGTCAAAGCGGCCTTCGCGAAGGTCCCGCGCGACAGGTTCGCTCCCGAAGCGCCCCCCACCGAGGCATACTCTCCCAGGGACGTGGTCATCACCAAACGCGACGCCGAGGGCAGGGCGACCAGTTCGCTCAGCGCACCCTGGCTTCAGGCCGAGATGCTGGAGGCGGCCCGGCTGTTGCCCGGGGCGAAGGTCTTGGAGATCGGATCCGGCGGCTACAACGCGGCGCTCATCGCCGAGATCGTCGGCCCCGAGGGGACGGTGGTCACCGCCGACATCGATCCGTTCGTCACCGAGCGCGCGATCCGGTTCCTCGCCGAGACGGGTTACCCGCAGGTGAAGGTCATCTTGGGGGATGCCGAGGATACCGCCGAAGAGCACGCACCCGAGGGCGGATATGACGCCATCCTCGTCACGGTGGGAGCGTGGGACTGCCCCTGGGGGCACCTGCTCGCCCAGGGCGGCCGCATGGTCATCCCGCTCCGGTTCGCCACCATCACCAGGTCGTTCACCTTCGTCCGGGACGGTGACCGATTCATCGGCCTAGATCCAACCGTGTGTGGATTCGTTGCGATCCAGGGCGCCGGCGCGCACCTGGACCAGGAAGCCGCCCTCGCCGACGGGGCCGTGAAGCTGACCATCGACAGCGGCCCGCCGCTCGACGCCGACGCCTTGGAGCAGGCACTGGTCGGGGAGCGGGCCGAGCTGTGGAGTGGCGTGACGGTCGCCGGCGGGGAGCCGTTCGACTCGATGCACCTGCGCATCGCGACGGTCGACGACAGATTCGGCATGATCTGGCGAGACCCGGACCGAGGCGGCGATCTCGTCGCCCTGGCGACCGGCTGGTCCTGCCCCCTCCTCCTCACTCCGGACAGCTTCGCCTACCTCACCCTCCGCGAAGTCCCACAGGACAACGGCGCCGAGGAGCGCCGGTGGGAGTTCGGCGTCCACGGGCACGGCAGCAGCTGGACGGGATCGGTGGACCAGCACGCTCCCCAGATCGAGTAGCTCACCTCCCACTGCCGGCCGGCGGAGGCGAGGTGGTCCAGGACGTCGGCCTGGACGGACCGGACGCCGGGCGGGTGAGCCCGTCGGGTGCCCGCGCCGGTCTCGTCACGACTTCCGTCCGAGCCTGCCGCCGGAGATTCTCGCACCGCCCTGGCCTGCGCGTACGCCGGGCGGCTGACGGCGTCCGGCAGAACAAGACTGTTCTTCGCGGATTTCCCCGCGCATGGTTGTCGGCGTCCCCCGACCACGCCGACAGGAGATCCACCATGGCTGAGACCGTCCCGCTGCATCTCGCGGGCAACAACGCGCCGGTCGCGGAGGAGGTGACGCTGGAGCCCGCCAAGGTGACGGGCGAGATCCCCGCTGAGCTGTCGGGCCAGTTCTTCCGCAACGGGCCCAACCCACGCACCGGCTGGTCGCCGCACTCCTTCGCGGGTGACGGCATGATCCACACGATCGCGCTGGACGGCGGCCGGGCACGCTGGTACCGCAACCGGTACGTCCGCACGCCGCTGTACGAGCACCCCGGCAAGTCCCGGTTCGCCCTCGCCTTCGATCCCGGCACGGGCCGGATCGACTACCGGGTGACCACAGCCAACACGCACCTGATCGCGCACGCGGGCAGGCTGTTCGCGCTGGAGGAGGGCGGCTTCCCGTATGAGGTGACGCCCGACCTGGCCACCATCGGGGCGTACACCTTTGACGGGGCGCTGCAGACGCCGATGACCGCGCACCCGAAGACCTGCCCGATCACTGGTGAGCTGCTGTTCTTCGGCTACCGGCTGCGTCCGCCGTACCTGACGTACTACCGCGCCGACGCTGCGGGGAAGGTGGTGCAGACGCGGGTGATCGACGTGCCGCGGGCGACGATGATGCACGACTTCGCCGTCACCCGCGATCACGTGATCTTCCTGGACCTGCCGGTCGTATTCGACGCGGCCCAGGCCGCCGCCGGTGAACCGCCATGGCGCTGGGACGACGCCCATCAGGCCAGGTTCGGCGTCCTGCCGCGCACGGCCGGCGACGACGCGCCCGTACGCTGGTTCGACATCGCGCCGTGCTATGTCTGGCACACCATGAATGCCTTCGAGGACCCCGCCACCGGCACGATCACGGTCACCGGCACCCGGGTGCCGTCGCTGTGGCGCGGCGGCCCCGAGGACGTCGGCGGCGGCCTGCCCACGTTGCACCGCTGGACCCTGGACCCGCGCGCGGGCACGGTCGCGGAGGCCCCCATCGACGACGCGCCCAGCGAGTATCCGCGTGTCGCCGACAGCGCGATCGGGCTGCCGCACCGCTACGGCTACACCACCAGCTTCGCCCTGGAGGCCGAGCCGGAGCGGTCGGAGGTCTACGCCTATGACCTGGCCGACGGCGGCGTACGGGCGGTGCACCGCTTCCCGGCCGGGCACACCTGTGGCGAGGCGGTGTTCGTGGCGGCGGGCGCGGCCGGGGAGAACGACGGCTACCTGATGACCTTCGCCCATGACCGAGCCACCGACCGCAGCTATCTGGCCATCCTGGGCGCCGCCGACCTGGCTGCGCCGCCACTGGCCGAGGTGCATGTCCCGGTCCGCGTCCCGGCCGGCTTCCACGGCAACTGGATCCCGGCCTGAGCATCGGGGTGCCGTCCTTACCGCTAACGGCTGCCCGATTGATCCCCGAGGCCGTGATCGAGGAGGAGTCGGGGCGGGCCCCGGGTCGGGGTGTCCGGAGGCAGGCGACGGCGTACTGGAGCGATTGCGCCGCCGCAGATCAGCGCTCGGCAGTGGCTGGTTATGACATTGAAGCGGCCACGTCAGCACCGGCGCCGGGGTAGAGCGACGGGAACGTCACTTCGTACAGTGCTGCCATGCCACGGACCCTGTCAGATCCTCATTCCGGCGTGAGCTACGACGACAAACACACCGTCACGCTCATGTGGGAGCCCAACTGCGCGGACGGAGCAGCGGGCCTGTGCGATGACGCGGACTGTGCCCCCGACACCGGCGGCGAGTGGATGGCCGCCTGCGACAGCTGCGACTTCCTCGTCATGGCACCTGATGATCAATACGCCGAGCTGTGGGCGTTCGCGGCGCGGCACGGACAAGATCCGGATGTCGGCCGCGGCATGGACCGCCCTGCCTGACAGACAACGCTGCTCGCCCACGTCCGAGGGGGCGCCGCAGGGGGACAGGAACGGGCCGCGCCCGACGGCAGGTCATACCGGACACTGCGCTGATTCTGTCCGACCTGCCCGATAACGATCATGTAGCGTCCGGCCGGATGCGGGCCGCGGGCGGCTGGAATGGAGGACATGCCGTTACTGCTGCGCCCCCGTGCCCGCCGCCCCGCCCCCGTGCCCGCCGCCCCGCCGTCGTGTTTGCCGCTCCGCCGGCGATGCGCGTGCCGCACCCGGCGGCCTGGTGGATCATCCCCGTGATCGTGCTGGTCGGTGCGGCGGTGGGCGGCACATTGTGGTGGCTGCTGGCCGACCCGGCCCTGACCGTCCCGGCCCCGGGGCCGTCCGGGCCGGCCGGGGCCGGCACCGCGCGGGGGAGATCTTGCGCACCGCGCTGGCCGCCGGCGCCGGGGTCGGTGCCGCCGTCACGCTGATGCTGGCCTTCCGGCGCCAGCGTCATCAGGAGATCGCCACCGCGCACGCCACCCATGACGCCACCGAGCGGCGGGTGACCGACCTGTACACCAAGGCGGTCGAGCAGCTCGGCAGCGACAAGGCGGCCGTCCGCCTGGGCGGGCTGTACGCGCTGGAGCGCCTGGCCCAGGACAACCCCGGCCACCGCCAGACCATCGTCAACGTCATCTGCGCCTACCTACGGATGCCGTACACCCCGCCTCCGACGCCCGATGCGGCCGCCGACCGGGCCGAGGCCCTGCGCGCCGCCCGGCGCCGCCACCACGCCCTGCGCGCCGCCGCCCGCGGACGCACCACACCCCCACCCGCCCCAGTCGGCGCCGACACCGGTCAGGACGCCGAAGGCGAACGCCAGGTCCGCCTCACCGCCCAACGCATCCTCACCGACCACCTGCGCGACGACCGCCCCGCCGACCAGCGCTCCACCCTCCCGGCCGCACCGGCCTTCTGGGAGGGGATGCGCCTGGACCTGACCGGCGCCACCCTCATGGATTTCAACCTGTTCCGCGGCCACGTCACCGACGCCTGGTTCGATGGGGCGATCTTCACCGGGTTCGCCAGGTTCGTCGGGGTGACCTTCACCGGAAAGGCCTGGTTCGACGGGGCGACCTTCACCGGGGGTGCCGGGTTCGTCGAGGCGACCTTCACCGGGTTCGCCAGGTTCGACGGGGCGACCTTCACCGAGCACGCCCGGTTCGTCGGGGCGACCTTCACCAAAACCCCTCGGCTGGGTGGGGCTGTGGTGGTCGATCCTGAAGCCGCTCATGTGTGGCCGGACGGGTGGCGGCTGGAGGTGACGTCGGAGGGGCTCGGCCGCCTGATCCGAGAGGAAGCAGACGGCGGCCCGGCCAAGGACGCCTGACCGCCCGCAGTAGCAGGCCGGCAGCCCGTCCGGACATATACCGGACAGTGCGTCGATTCGGCCCGGTTCCGGGGCGGCGTTTGACCAGGTCAGCGCAGTAGGGGCGCCGCGGGAGCCAATCCGGCCCCATGCCGGGCACCGCCATCCACAGCCGAAACCTCGGCCTCTGCCCCCACCGCTTGACGTGCGGAATCAGGGGCGGCCGATGCGCACCCGCCACGCCTGTGGGCCGGACTCGGCGTACTCCCAGGTGAACTCACCGGGGTGCTCGGCGGCGAACTGGTAGTACAAAGGCTTGGGATCGTGGTCGTTGACGAGCATGAACGCCATGCCCGCGGGCAGCTCAGCGAACGTGGCGAAGATCTGCGTGTGCCGCTGGGCCGGGGCCAGCCGGCGCACGTCGAGCTCGCCGACGACGAGCCCCCGGCCATCGGCTTCCTCCTCCGCCGCGAGATCCCGGGCGCCGCAGCCGCAGCCGCCGCACCCGCAGCCCTGAGGTTCGGCTGGCGCGCCGAGGATCTCGTGCATCCCCTCCAGCAGGGCGGCGAGATCGACGTCGGCGTCGGCCAGCGCGGGCAGCATGAGCTCGTTCTCCTTGTCCAGGTGCGACTGGAACAGGGCGTTCAGCGCGGTGGCGGCGCCGACGATCTCTCCCCACGTGCTGGCCGCCTCAAGCTCGTCGACCTGTTCGCGCAGCAGGACGTGCTCGTCGCGCATGGCTTGTGCGAGCAGTCTGGTGGCGGGCAACGCGTCGGCGACACGGTACAGCGTCTCCTCCTCGGCCTCGGCGTGCGGAAGCACTTCCTCGGCGCAGAAGGCGACCAGTACCGCCTGCCGGGCGGCCGGCGAGACCAGCTTGTCGATGGCGCGCGCGATGGTCACGGTGTGATCCGACATCGTCCGGCTGAGCCGGTCGTGGTGGGCGCGGATCGTGGCTAGGACAGCGTCCTGCGGGCCTGTCGTCGTCTGTGCGGTCATGGACTCCTCATTTCGTTGTCCGACGCCGGAGGGTGCGGCGTCAGGTCTGCAGACAGCGCTCGTCGAAGACGCGGCATACGTGGAGACCCGCCATGGGAATCGCGGACCGCGAACCGACCAGGTGGCGGGGCGGATGCGCATCGGACATGGCTCAGACGCTAGGTCCTGGCCCCCGGTGGCCGTCACCGCCGCAGGTCACCTCGGGACGGGACCTTCGCCCCTGGACCTGCGGGACGTTCGGCCCCAAGCAAGGTCGTCTCCCGGGAGGCGCACGGTCCACGGGGGCGTAAGACCGTGCGCCTGCCGGGAGACGATCGTGCTCACCTTCCGCTCGCAGGCTCTGGGGTGATGCGGTCCCAGGCGGCTATCGGAAGCATGATCACTGAGGCGGGGAACAGGCCGTGCTCCTCGCTGTCGATGTGCCGGCGCAGTTTCCGGATCGCCTCCAGCACAGCGGACCAGTCCGGCGCCGCGCGGTCGATCGCTGCGAACACCCCGTGGATCTCGTCGTGCTCGGAGCGGAGCTTGTCGACCACCTCGGTCAGCGATCCCTCGGCGCGCAGTTCGGCGAACAGGCCGTTCTCCTCGGTGGTGGTGTGCGGGATGAGCTGGGCGAGCAGCTTGTCGAGCAGGAGTGTGGCGTCGCCGTACCGGCTCTCGCCGATGGCCCGGCGCAGCGCCCCGGCGGTTTCCTCGATCTGCCAGTGCTCCTCGGAGAGCCGGCCGATCAGCGGGAAGTCCCGGCAACCGCAGTAATTGCACATGATGTCACCCCTGGATGTCAGCGTGTGACTTCAGGATGCCCTGCGGCGACTTCACCAGATAGAGGAGGACGCCCGCTCTCGATAGGGTCTTCCGTCCTGTTCGGCACATCGGCCTCCATCACCGCCAAAGGAGACGTCGGGGACCAGATCGCCTCGAAGGCTGCTCCCGGTGAGGCGCGCGTACGGCCGGCTGGGAGACCGGAGTCTTTGGCGAATGTGGCGATCGGCGACCTGGGTATGGCCGGGATTTTCGATCTCTGGTTGGACGACGCGATGCGCAGGTCTGGGACGAGACCGGTGAAGCCGGCCATCTACGGAGACTCCTGCACCGTTGGCAGGGGAACGTCGGATCCAGGTCGTCGCTGGTCGTCGCTGGTGTGCGAGCGGCGAGGTCGGGAGGAGACCAACGAAGGCGTCAACGGGCTCGGTTTCGTGCGCAAGCGGGAAGATCGCGATGGTCGTCCTGGGGGAGTTGAGCGGATCATCGCGGCGGGCTGCCCAAGAGTCGTAACTTGGCGGTATGACAGGGTGTTCACGAGCGGCCCTGGCCAGGGACGCAGAAGGCACCGAAGAACCGTAAGATCGCTTCTCTGATTGAGGGTGATCGTTTCCTGCGTCGGCGAGGCCCAGCCGTAGGACTGGCGAAATGCCGGTTACCGTGACTTGCCAAGCGGTTACTTCCTGCCGTCCTGCCCAGCCAACGTTACGCGTCGTTGCTGGATGTGGTGAGCATCTGGAACTGGTCCCACTGAACCCGGGGCCGGGCCAGGCGGCGCCGCTCCAGGTAGCGGACCGTGGAGCGGCGGGCGGTGCGCAGGGTGCGGACCGCGTCGCTGACGCGGCCGGATCCGGCCGGCTCGACCGCTTTCCGCGGGACCATCGTCCATTGGTCGCCGTCGGCGCGGAGTTCGCCGCGGATCAGTACGTTGTGCATGGCGTTGAGCCGTTCGTCGTGCCGGTGCACGAGCAGGCTGGCAAGGACGTCCCCTGCTGCGCCCCTGATTTCCTGCCGGTTTGATCGGCAGCCGCCGATGAGTACAACTGGGTGAAGCCTGTCTGCGCGGGCGGGAGACGGTGTGCCTGGACGAGCCCAGCGCCCGTGCCGCGGCGGCGAAGTCAGCCAGGTGCCTCCTGAGAAGCGACCAAACGCCCTCAACCGGTCCACCTCCGACGCGCAGGGGGCACCTGGAAGGTTCACCGCCGTTTCCCATGCTCATCGGCGAAACCGGCCAGCTCCTTGACCAGTGCACGTTCAGGTTGTCCAGCACCACACCACCAGGGTGCCGAAGTGCCGGTGCGTCTAGTGATCGCGCGGTAATGGCGCCAGGAGAACGCCTTCGGCTCGCGGCGGCGCCCGAGCCAGACGTGCACGGAGCAGGAGAAGCAGGAACGGTCACTCAACCTGTAGCCCCAACCATGCCCATCAGATCCCCGTGACAACCATGATCGTCCCCGCTTGACTTGGTGCGATGTCTCCGACGCCGAGCTGGCCACCGCGAGCGCGAACCTGTCCGAGGGCGAGATCGCCGAAGTCGTCGCCAACGTCGCGCTCAACGTCTTCACCAACTACCTCAACAAGGCCGGTCGTGTCGCGATCGACTGGCCCGCCGTCCGCAGCACCGACTGACCTCGGCGGTGGCTACGGCTCGCGCGAGCCGTAGCCATCCCCTGTGCGGTTTGGAATCCACGAGAACCCATGCGGGCGCGTCTGATCATCGATCCTCCGCAGCCCTCTGCCGGGCGACTCGGGGTCGTGGTCATATCTCGACGAAACTTCTCGATAAGGGCTGAGTCGCAGGTCAGCGGGGTCCGTCTCGGGTAGTCCAGCCGTGTTTGGTGATGAGTGCGGCCAGGGCGTGGCGGAGTTGGTTGACGTGGTCGGCTGCGTCGGGTCCACGGATGCCGATGGTGATGGTGGAGTCGGTGGCGTGGTGGGTGGTTGCTCGTCTTCGGCCACGATGCGGGCGGCGGCATGGATACGTCCGCGAAGAGCGATGAGCTTGCGTGGACCGGTGTGGTCGAGGCCGTCGATGGTGTGGCACCCATAATGATCGCGTTGTGCGTGCCGTACCTTTGGCTGCGCTATCTCATGTGATCTTCCGAAGGCAGGCGGGGGATGTCGGCTCGATAGAGGCTGAGGAGCAGTCCGTAGGCCTCGGTTCCGTGCTCTGCGGCCTCATGCTGGTCGTGGTCGAACTTTTCGAGCCGTTCGGCCAGCGCGCGGGCCTCTTCGGGGGTGAGCCAGAGGTGATACAGCACGGTATGGCCGGGGTCGCCGGGATGGACAGGTGCCATCTCTGCCAGGGCCGCGTCGTGGAGGAACTTGGCCCCGGTTTCCTCATCCAGCTGGAATCCCTTGCTGATCAGCTCGAAGCGCTGTTCGGTGCCGCCACGTACCTGCCGGGTGCTCGCGATGCGGACGAGCCCGGCTTCGCGCAGGATGCGCACGTGGTAGCCGACGGTTCCCTTGGTGGAACCGAGTGCTGTGGTCAGCTCGCCCAAGGTGGCGGGGCGCTGGCGTAGCAGGTTCACCATGCGGTGGCGCAACGGGTGCCCGAGCGCTTTGTACTGCGCGGATGAGCGTAGGGCGAGGAGCTGCTCATCTGTCATGGCGTAAGTGTCTAGGATCTTCGGCGCTTTTGACAAATCGTCTACGCCGTTGGCAGACTGCCCGGCACCGAAAGTGTCGAATAATCTAGATACTTGGAGCTCGCATGCCCCTGTCAACCGCACATGTCGCAACCGATCGCCCCGAGCGCTACGTCAAACAGTTGATCTCACACATGGGCCACAAGGCCAGCGTGGAGCACACCGGTGTCGGCAGAGGAACGATCACCTTCCGCTCCGGCACCTGCTCACTGGTCTCCTCCCAGCAGGAAATTGTCCTGATCGCCACCGCCGCAGACCTTGACTCGCTGATCGGCGTGCAGGACGTCATCACCCGGCACCTGCTGCGCTTCGCCACTCAGGAGGAGATCCGCGTCGACTGGACCGACCCAGGCTCCGGCGGTGATCTCGAGATCGTCGCTCCCGCCGTCGATGACTACCTGCGAGCGCACTGCACCCCGGCCGGCGAGCTGCTGACCGAGCTGGCGGAAACGACGCGGGAGGCGACAGGGCGCGCCGCCGGAATGCAGGTCTCGGCCGACGAGGGGGCGCTGCTGGAGATGCTGGTCCGGCTCTCGGGCGCACGCCGGGCCATCGAGATCGGCGTATTCACCGGGTACTCGTCGCTGTGCATCGCCCGCGCGCTGCCCGCCGACGGCTACCTGCTCGCCTGCGACGTGAGCAGCGAATGGACCTCCATCGCCAGGCCGTACTGGCGACGCGCGGGCGTCGATGACCGCATCGACCTCAGGATCGGTCCGGCCCTCGACACGCTCCGGGCACTGCCCGAAGAACCGGCCTTCGACTTCGCCTTCATCGACGCGGACAAGGGTAACTACCCCAGCTACTACGAGGAGATCGTGCCGCGGCTCGTGCCCGGCGGTCTGTTCGTTCTTGACAATGTGTTCTTGGGCGGCAGGGTGCTTGACCCGGCCTTCCAGGGCGACGATCACCAGGCGATGCGGCGCGTGAACGAGGCTCTCGTCCATGACGAGCGGCTGGACGTGGTCATGCTGCCCGTCCGCGACGGCGTCACCCTGGCCAGAAAGCGCTGATCAGGTCATGGAATTGCCGAGTCCGGGGTCGAGGAACCTGCGGGCAGCCGTTGGCGGTACGCGCGAGTGGTCGGATCCTCGAACAGTCGCACTCCTTCGGCCGGGCGAGGTCATTCGGTGATGTCTTCGGTCGGGACCAGCAGCCCGGCCTCGGTGAGGCTGTGCCGCAGCAGGGACTGCGTCGCAGAGCTCGAAACAGGTCACTCGGAGCGGCGTTCCGTGCCGCGAAGCCTGATTTTCGGGCCGGGGGAGTGGGGGCGGTGGGGCGTCGGGAAATCACCCAATTCCGGCACCAGTCCTCGCCTGGACGTGGACTGGAGCCCGGCTCGCGCGCCTGGCACGTCTGGACAGCAGCTGCCGCTCGACCCACACCACCCAATTATGGAACAATATATTCTGTTCCGCTAAGGTTGTCCCTGTTGTCAGCCCCTTGAGAGGAGTCCCTATGTACCTGGTCACCGGTGCCACCGCTCACTTCGGTCGTCAGGCCGCCGAAGCGCTGCACGCCGCCGGCCATCCTGTCCGGGCGTTGACCCGCACCCCCGAGCAGGCCGGTCTGCCGCAGGGTGTCGAGCTGGCCCAGGCCGACCTGACCAAGCCGGAAACCCTCCCCGCCGCCCTTGAAGGCGTGCAGGCGATCCTGCTGGTCCTGCAGTACGGCATGGACCCGGCGCCGCTCCTGGCCGCCGCCCGGGAGGCCGGTGTCGCGCGGATCGTCTTCCTGTCGTCGGGCGCGGTCGTGGACCGTGCCGACGTGCAGCCGGATGTGATCGCCCAGTACCACGGTGACGTGGAGCGGGCCGTGCGCGAGTCAGGCCTGGAGTGGACGGTGCTGCGACTGCTGTTCCCGGCGATCAACTCGCTGACGTTCGCGATGCAGCTGGCCGGCGGTGACATGATCCGCGCGCCGTACATCAACGCCGCCTTCAGCGCCATCCACGAGCTGGACGTCGCGGACGTGGCGGTCGCGACGTTGACCGGCGACGGCCACGCCGGACGGACCTACAGCCTGACCGGGCCCGAGTCGCTCACGCAGGCCGACCAGGTCCGCATCCTCGGCGAGGCGCTCGGCCGCCCGCTCACCACCGAGGACCTCGACCCGGAACCGGTGCTCCAGCAGATGAGCGCCTTCATGGACCCCGCCTTCCTGGGCGCGCTGTTCGGCCTCATGGCGGCCACCGTCGGCAAGCCGGCCGAGGTCAACGACACCGTGGAGCGGATCACCGGCCACCAGCCCCGCACCTACGCCCAGTGGGCCGCCGACCACGCCGCCGACTTCTGAACAAAGGATCTCCCCCTCATGCGTTTCGCCAAGACTTTCGCCGCGCTGGCCACCGCCGCGGCGCTCATCGTGCCCGCCGTCCCGGCTCAGGCCGGCACGGCGGGCTCTCGCTGGACGGGCGGCTGGTCGGCAGCCGTGCAGCGGCCCTCACCCGGCGGGCTGCCGGGCTCGTCCAACTGGTCACAGGCGGGCTTCGAGCGGCAGTCGGTGCGCCAGGTGGTCCGGGTCACCGGCGCCGGCGTCGCCGTCCGCATCAAGATCTCCAACCTGTACGGCACGGCGCCCCTCACGGTGAGCGGGGCGACGGTGGCCAAGGCCGCCGCCGAGGCCGCCATCCGTCCGGCGACCCTGCGCCCGGTGACCTTCTCGCTGCGCCCGTACACGGTGGTCCCGGCGGGTCAGGAGCTGGTCAGCGACCCGATCCCGCTGCCCGTCCAAGCGCTGGACCGGCTGGCCGTCACCCTGTACTTCCAAGGGGCGACCGGACCGGCCACCTTCCACGACATCTCCTCGGCCACCAGCTACCGGGCCTCCGGCGACCACCGGTTCGACCCGCGCGGCACCGCCTTCACCGACACCTCGCACTCGTGGTACTTCCTGAGCGGAGTGGACGTGCTGAGCCCCGCCACCCGCGGCGCGGTGGTGACCTTCGGCGACTCGGTCACCGACGGCACCGGCTCCACCCAGGACGCCGACAACCGCTACCCTGACCAGCTCGCCGAACGGCTGGTCGCGGCGGGCAGACCGCTGACCGTGCTGAACAGCGGCATCTCAGGCAACCGGGTGCTCGCCGACCACCCGCTGTTCGGTGAACGCGGCCTGGCCCGCTTCCAGCGAGACGTGCTCGACAAGCCAGGAGTGCGCACGGTGATCGTGATGGAGGGCATCAACGACATCACCTACACCGACCTGGTGGTCACCGCCGAACAGGTCATCGCGGGACACCGCGAGCTGATCCGGCTCGCCCACAACCGAGGGATCAGAATCATCGGCGGCACGATCATGCCGTTCAAGGGCAACCCCTGGCTCTACCCCGACAGCACCCCGGAACCGTTCGTCCTGGAGCAGATCCGCGACCAGGTGAACACCTGGATCAGGACCAGCGGCGAGTATGACGCGGTGGCCGACTTCGAACACGCCCTGCTCTCACCGACCGACCCGGACCGGTTGCGGCCGGAGTTCAATGTCCGCGACGGGCAGGAGGGCGACTGGCTCCACCCCAACGACGCCGGCCTGAACGCCATGGCCGAAGCCATCGACCTGAACCACCTGTAGAGCAGGCTTGCAGTTTCCTGCGAATGATCGTCGTCTGGCCGGTGGTTCCTGACCGAACATGGGTTCACATGAGCGGATCGGACTCATGTGAACCACCACAGGCGCGGACATGGCGCTACCAACCACCCCACTGCCTACTACAGAAATGCCGCAGATGGCAGCTTGTGGGGCCCGCCACTCGGTACGACTGCTGGACGTCGCGGTGAAATTTCCTGGTCGACTGCGGCATACGAGCTCAACCCAGATCCACGTCGAGATCGGCGACCACGACCAGTCGCCGCTGCCCGACAGCTGGACGGTCTCGCTCGCCAGCAACGCTGCCAGGCGATCCTTCCATGCCTGGGGCGAACTCGCTCGGCTTACGCCGCTCGCTTCTGCGTCGCTGCCCGATTGAGCCGCCGGCTCCGCCGGTTCCTGAACCGGCCGCCACCATGCTCCTGGACTACATGGCGAACCGCACCAATATGCACACCGCCACCGACCCCAAATCACCCTGGCCTGTCCCCGGGCGCCGACCCAGCCAACCCCTCCGCCACGAATTCCTCGCCGGTCAGATCACCAACATGGGCATCCCCACCACTGCCCGTCGAGGAGCCGACAGCACATCCGCGATAGCCCGGCCCCTGTTGTCGCTGACCAACTATCACCCCCGGCACCGCGACCCAGTACATGAGCCTCGAGCGGATCGCGGCCATCGCCTACGAGGGCGCCGAGGCGGCCGACGATCCGCTCTGGCCCACCTCCGGAGCCGCCAGCCAGGCTGAGTACGGCCGCTGGTGCCAGCATGCCTGCGGCATGGCCTGCCTGCAGATGATCATCGACCACCGCGACGGTCACGCCCCGCCCCTGCTGGAGTTGCTGTACGGCTGCCGCGCCCACGGCGGCTACCGCTGGCCAGTAAGTCCAAATCGAGACCAACTTGTCCACCCGCAACCCTCAGCATTCAGCTGACCTGCAGCTCAGCACTGAGCGAGAAATCTCGTTGAGATATGACCCCGACCCCGACCCCGACTCGGCTCGATCCCATCGGCGGTCGTCTGATCCGCTTCCTGCCAAGCCGTGGCTGGTCTCGGTCTATCCCACGAAGTTGACAAGAACGGCGCGGGCCTCGTCCGCATCCGGTGTGCCGAGTCCGGTGACCAGCTCAACAGCTCGTACGGCATGCGCGCGGGCCTGCTCAGGCCGGTTGAGAGCACGATAGGCCTGCGCCAAGCCCTGGTGCGCACGGCCCTGCGCGAAGCGGTTGCCGAAATCCACCGCGAGGGCGAGGGCCTCTCCGTAGCTGTCCACCGCCTGGGCCAGGTCCCCTCCCCCCAGGTAGGTCTCCACCAGAGAGTTGGCGGTGACGCATTGCAGGTAGCCGTCTCCGGCCTGCCGCCAATAGGCCAGCGCCTTGCTGATGGAGTGGCAGGCTCCGGTGTAGTCGCCTCGATGTCGCAGCAGGAGGCCGAGCGTGTCCAGCGCTTGAGCTTCGATGCGCGGGATCCCGAGGTCCCGCGCGAGCTCTATCGCCTGTTGACAGTACTGCATGGCCTTGGCTACCTGGCCCAGGGCGCGATGGGTCACGGCCAGGTGGTTCAACGCGATGGCTTGGTCTTCGAGGCGGCCGGTGGTTCTGGCCGTCTCCAACGCGCGGCCGTGCAGGACGAGAGCCTCGGCAAAGTAGCCGTGCTCGTCCAGATAGAAGTAGAGGCGATGGGCCAGGCTGCCGATGTCGTCGGTGTGCGCGCCGATGGCCAGAAGATTGGCGCGTTCGGCCTCCAGCCACGCGAACGCTGCCTCCGGGCTGCGCAGACGCTCCCAAACCGGCAGGGGTGACGGCCAGGCCTGGACACGGTGAGGGTAGGCCGCGGCCAAGGCCGCGCCGGCGCCTTCCACGTGATGCTCGCAGAGCCGTCTCATCGCGGCCTCCCGGTCCTCGGGGGTCTCAAGGAGGAGCACGGTGTCGCGGGCGTACTGCCAGAGCAGGTCATGGAGGGTGTAGCGACCGGGTTCGTGCTGGAGCAGCATGTTCGCGTCGAGCAGGTCTTCGCGCAACGTCTCCGATCCGCCGCCGCTCTCGCGCTTGATCTCCGGACGCCCGCCTGCCCCCCGCGCGTATTACACGCTGCGCATGGAGGGATCAGGCTCGTCTCGCAACCCCATGCAAAGGATTTACTTCGCGCACCTCATCCATATTCCTGCCCTCCATCGACGCCAACGACGGCCAGGACGTCGTCAACCGGGCCGTGCTCGACCATGTCCGCACGCAGTACCTCAACGGAGCGCGGCCCGATCAGACGCCCCAGTCGCCGCTGCACGGCGACCTCGCCGGGCTGCCGCCGCTGCTGATCGTGGCCGGTTCGAAGGAGGTCATGCTCGACGACGCGCGGCGCTTCGCCGAGGCCGTCTCCGCCACCGGGGGCACCGTCGACCTCGACGTCTACGAAGGCATGTCGCACACCTTCCACGCGAGCGTGCTCGCCGCCGAGCCCTCCCCCACCGCTTCGACCCTGCTCAGCCGGATCCGGGAGTGGGGCGTCCGATCCTGCTGACTACTCCGGCCACGCCGAGGTCTGGATGACCTCGACGAAGTCGCCTCGGTGGAAGCCCGGCACGAAATGGGCGAGCACATCGGCCTTGACGTTGCCGAACGTGGTCTCGGGGCGGTCCTTGATCCCGTCGGTGAACGCGGCCAGGATCTGCCGCTTGAAGTCGGGACGCGGATGATACGAGACCACGGCGTCCCGCTGGGCGTCGGGGACCTCGTGGTAGCCCAGGCCCAGCACGTCCATCTCCACACCTCGGGTGACCAGCGCGATCTCCGGCGCCATGTGAAGGGGGATTTCCGGGGTGGTGTGCAGCGCGATGCCGGTCCACGCCAGGTCCGCCAGGGGCTCGGCGATGCCATGGGAGAGGAGGAAGCGGCGGGCCTCGTCGGCGCCGTCGATCTCGAAGCGCTGGTCGGTGCGGCGGTACTTCTCCGTCAGGCCCAGATCGTGGAACATCGCGCCGACGTAGAGGATCTCCGGGTCGTACGGCAGGCCGTCCCGCCGGCCGCGCAGCGCGCCCCAGTAGTAGACGCGCCGGGAGTGGTGGTAGATCAGCGGCGACGCCGCCTGCCGCACCAGTTCGGTCGCCTCGGACGCCAACCGAGTGTCGGGAGGTCCTGGAAGGTTCATGATCATCCTTTCGAAAGTTGCTCGTATACGCGCGAGAAGACCTTGGTGGACGTGAGCCGCGTCGTCACGACCGCGGGCCGAAGACGATCCGGTCGTCCTCGTCGATGGGTTCGTCGTTGATGCTGGCCTCGCGCCTGGCCATCAGCCCGTCGGCGTCGAACTCCCACAGCTCGTTGCCGTGACTGCGCCACCACCGGCCCTCGGCGTCGCGCCACTCGTACTGGAAACGGACGGCGATGCGGTCGTCGGTGAAGGCCCACAGCTGCTTGCGCAGGGCGTAGTCGTTCTCCTTGGCCCACTTACGGGTGAGGAAGGCCTTGATCTCCTCGCGGCCGGTGAGGAATTCATCGCGGTTACGCCAGACCGAGTCGGGCGTGTAGGCGAGGGCGACCTGTTCGGGGTCGCGGGTGTTCCAGGCGTTCTCGGCCAGCTGGACCTTCTGCGCGGCGGTCTCGGCGGTGAACGGGGGAAGCGGTGGGCGTGCCGCGGACATGGCTGCTCCTCGGTGCGGGCCGGTACGGCTCGCGTGAGCCGTACCGGCGTCTGGAGTTCAGTGGTTGTGGCGTACGACGGGCCGGTCGATCTCGATGCCGGCGGCCTTGACGTCGGAAGTCTGCCCCTGGCGAGCACGCCCAGCCCCGTCGGCGATGACCTCGGCGGGCTGGATCGGGAGGCGAGTCACGGTGCTTTACGTTCCTAACGTGATCACAAGCTTGTGGCCGTTAGATTTTTGGCAGGATTCCCTGACGCGCGAGAAAGCCCCGGATCAGTTCGGCGATCTCCGCACCGTGCGTCTCCAGTGCGAAGTGACCGGCGTGCAGCAGGTGGATCTCGGCGTCAGGCAGGTCGCGGGCGAAGGCCCTGGCGCCTTCGGGGCCGAAGATCTCGTCGTGAGCACCCCAGGCGACCAGCGTCGGCGGGCGGTGGGCGCGGAAGTACTCCTGGAAGGCCGGATAGCCGTCGAGGTTGTTCTTGTAGTCGGCGAAGAGCTGGAGCTGGATCTCCTTGTTTCCTGGCCGGTCGAGGTAAGCCTGGTCGAGGGTCCAGGTATCGGGGCTGATCAGGTCGAGGCGGTCGGCCGGGACCCCGTGGGTGTACTGCCAGCGGGTGGCCTCGGCGGTGAGCAGCTCGCGGACCTTGGGCTCGTGCGTGGCGCGGTCGACGGCGTGGGCGAACAGCACCTCCCAGAAGGGGGTGAAGCCCTCCAGGTAGGCGTTGCCGCTCTGGGTGATGAGCGCGGTGATCCGCTCGGGGTTGCCGCTGGCGATCCGCAGGCCGATCGGGGCGCCGTAGTCCTGGATGTAGAGGGCGAAACGCTCGACACCCAGCTTGTCGAGCAACCCCAGGGTGAGGTCCGTCAGGGCGTCGAAGGTGTAGTCGAACTCCTCCACCGTGGGCATCCCCGACTGGCCGAACCCCAGGTGGTCGGGAGCGATCAGGTGGTAGTCGTCAGCCAGGTCGCGCAGGAGGTTGCGGAACATGGCCGAACTGGTGGGAAAGCCGTGCAGCAGGACGAGGGTGGGGTTGGCCCGGTCTCCCGCCTCGCGGCAGAAGATCCGCTGGCCGTGGACGTCAACGGTGGTGTGCCGTACTGAGGACATGGTGTTTCTCCTTGAGCAGTGTCAGATTGAGCAGTGTCAGAGCGGTCAGGCTCAGCAGCAGGCCGAGCCCGAAGTAGATGCGGTAGCTGTCGGTGAGGGCGTGGATCAGGGCCGCCACGCCGAGTGCGGTGGCGGCGGCGAGCTGGTGGCAGACCCAGGCGGGGGCCAGGGTCCGGCCCAGGCGGGCTGGATCGAGGCCGCGCGAGAGCACGGCCATGGTGAGCGGGATGACCGGGAAGGAGGACAGGCCGAAGATCACCGCTCCGGCGACGAGCCCGACGGGGTCGTTCACCGCGAAGATGAGCAGCATGGACAAGGCGCGCAGGACGTGCAGGATCTTCAGGGGAAGGTCCGGCGCGTGGCTCCGCAGGACGCGCACCAGCACGGCCGAGGTGAGTCCGGCCGCCACGGCGGCGACGGCGACCAGGCGACCCGCGTCGGTGACCGACCAGTCCAGCTCGGTGGCGTGCTTCGGCAGGATCAGCACGGTCACGTACATCGTGGCGGCGTGCAGGCCGAAGGAGGCCACGATCCGGCCCCGCCCGCGCAGACTCTCCCTGCCGTGCGATCTCGAGACGGGTCGGTCGGCCGGCAGGACGGCGGCGATCACGAGCGTGGCGGCCAGGCCGACCGCGCCCAGGATCGCATAGGTGGCACGGATGCCGACCGGGCCGAACAGCGCCGTCGCGGCCCACGGAGTGAGCAGCTGTCCCAGGTTGATGCCGACGGCGGCGCGGGTCAGCGCGGGTCCCGCCTGCTCTCCGTACGCCCTCCCGATCAAGGTGCTGATCGTGAGGCTGGAGGAACTGGCGAACCCCAGCCCGCCCAGGACGGTGTAGGCGGCGACGAACTGCCACGGCTCATGGACGACCGCCAGCACCAGATAACTGGCCGACATCAGCACCAGCCCGATCGCCAGCACCCATCGGGCGCCGATCCGGTCCAGCAGGGTCCCGACGTACGGTTGTGCCATCCCGGTCAGCGCCGTGCTCAGCGCGGCGGCCACCGCCAGCACGGTGACACTCACCCCGTAGGCGGAAGCCGCCGGGGCGAAGAACACGCCTGCGGAGAAGTTGAGGCCGAACGAGACGGTCATCGCGGCCAGCCCGGCCCAGGCGACCCTCACGCCTTCTCGCCGAGCGCGGCGAGCAGATCACGCACCATGGCGACGGTGGTCTCGTCGACCAGGTCACCGTTCTCGTCGAACCGCTCATGCGAGCGGAAGACGATCACCTCGGGCTTGACGACGACATCGGAGTGGGTCCACACGAACACCTGGCGCAACGCGAGCTGGGCACGGACCGAACCGAAGTTGGTCGGCGCGGCTCCCATGATCGCGACGGGCTTGCGGTTCAGCGGGACGCCGGTGGTCTTGGCCCAGTCGGTGCTCGCCCAGTCCAGCGCGTTCTTCAGCACACCGGGGATGGAGTAGTTGTACTCGGGGGTCGCGATCAGCAAGCCGTCGGCCTCGGCGATGCGGCGGCGCAGGTCGGCCACCGGGGCGGGCCACAGACGCTCGCTGTCCAATTCCCGGTCATAAGGCGGGATGTCGCGCAGGCCCTCGTAGATCTCGATGTCCATCCCGCCCGGCTGGAACTTCCGCGCGGCGCGCAGCAGGGCGGAGTTGTGGGAGCCGGCACGCAGGCTGCCGGAAATGCCAAGAATCTTCACGGAAAGTCCAATCAAGGGGGAAGGCGTGCGCCGTACCGGGTTCGGGCTGTCGAGCCCGAGGCGACAGAACGCGCCCGGCAGGAGGCCGCGGCCGCCGGCCGGGCGACCTTCACGTCAGACGTGGCTCGGTCGCCGAGACGTATCCTGCGGTCCGCCGTTGATGGATTCTCCATGCATCCGCCATGGCCATTCCATGGGAACGAGCGCGTGAGCCGGACGGCCCTCACCGCCGGCGGCGGGCCAGGCGACCGGCGGCCGACCGGCCCTTCGGCCCCATACCGGAATCACCGCCACTTTCTAACGGTTACATGGGCCGGTAATCATTAGATTCCTGTACGGCGTGCCGCACAGGAGTCAAAAGGAGAGTGACATGTCCCGCTTCGCCCAACTCGCCTTCACCGAAGGCGTCCAACTGCACCAGAAGGCCCACGGCAGTGACCGCGCCTACCGTCGCATGCTCACCGATTCCCCGGCCCCTGACCGGCTCGGCCCTGACGAGCGCGCGTTCGTCGCCGAGCGCGACAGCTTCTACCTGGCCACGGTGAGCGAGACGGGCTGGCCGTACATCCAGCACCGCGGCGGACCGCCCGGCTTCCTGCGCGTCCTGGACGACCACACGCTCGGCTTCGCCGATTTCCGCGGCAACCGGCAGTACATCACCCGCGGCAACCTCGACCACGACAACCGCGTCTCGCTGTTCCTCATGGACTACGCCAACCAGACCCGGTTGAAGATCCTCGGCCGGGCCCGCGTGGTGGAGGACGACCAGTCACTGGGCGTCGCGGGCTACACCGCGAAGGTGGAGCGTGCCGTACTGATCGACGTGGAGGGCCTCAACTGGAACTGCCCTCAGCACATCCCGCGACTGTTCCCCCGCGACGCCGTCGAACACGCGCTCGGGCACCTGCAGAATCGCGTCGACGAGCTCGAACGGGAGAACGCGCGGCTGCGCGCGGAACGGCCATGAGCGCCCCCCGCCGAGCGAGCCGCCGCCATCGGACTGGCCGGCCAGCTCGGCGACGAAGGAGGCCAGGGTGGCGGCGGTGGGGCCGTGCACGTCGGCCGGAATGCGCCCGGCTCGCAGTCTTGTCACCGATCCGCGCCTGCCCTGGGAGAGACCTTTGGCCGCCCACCGATCGGCTCCCGGCCCCGCTCCACGTCGTCCAGTCATCAAAACGACCAACCGAGTGGCCTGACACTCGTCATCGGGTCAGAAGCGAAACTCAGCCGAACGGCATCAGCCGGCGTAGCTCGGCCGCGTCGGCCTGCCTGCCGTACGGCGCGAGCTGGAAGGTCTCCGGCCCGAGGAACTCTGACCAGTGCTTGCCGACGAAGGAACGGCAGGCGTCCACGTCGCCGGCCGGGGGCACCTGGTCCAGGAGGCCGCGCTGGAATGGGGCGAATTCCAGGAACTGGGAGGCGTGCGCCAGGCAGGCGTCCAGTTTGGCCTGCGCCACCGGTGCCACGTCCACCACCACGTCGTCCCGGTGTGCGGGGCCGGAGGCGTAGTCGGTCATCAGCAAGCAGACCGGCTGCCGTTCCAGGGCGGGCTTGCCGCACTCGACGTTGCGCACGGTGACAAGCTCCACGGCCTGCTCGGCCAGTTTTCCCGCGGCCCGGTTGTCCGGGTGACCGGCGCCGTCGCCGTGCAGGGCGATCACCAGGTCGGGCCGCCAGGCGCGGATCTCGCGCATCAGTCTCAGGCGTAGCTCCACGCTCGGCTCGAGAAGGCCGTCATGCACGTCGAAGATCTCGTAGTCGACCACTCCGAGGGCGTCGGCCGCGCGCCAGGCCTCCTCCGCTCTGCGGCGGGCCAGCGGAGCCCGTTCGAGTTCGTGGTGCCCGGCGTCGCCGTTGGTGAGCGTCAGGAACTTCACCGCGTGTCCCGTCCCGGCCAGCAGGGCGGAGGTGCCGCCGGCGTAGAGCTCGGGTTCGTCGGGGTGGGCAGCGATCACCAGGGTGCGCAACATCTCTCAGCTTTCGTTGACGGGGCCGGTACGGCCTGCCGTACCGGCGTGGAAGACCTGTTCACGGGCCAGGTCGAGGGCGTGGCGGACGGCGCCTTCGAGCACGGCGTTACCGCTGACGCGACTGACGGCGACGGTGACGGGTGCGAGGCCGGTGGAGGCCAGGAGCTCGGCGACGCGGATGCGCAGCGGCTCGCCCGCCGCTGTGCAGAGGGGGCCGCCGAGGACGACGCGGCCGGGGTCGAGCACGCCCACGGCCGCGGTCACGCCGAGTGCGACACGTTTGGCGACATCGTCGAGGAACCCGACGGGAAGCTCGGCGCGGAGGAATCGCGTGACCGCGTGGAGGGTGGGCTCGACGTCCGCTCCGTGCGCCTTGGCCAGCTCGGCCAGTGGGGCCGTACCGAGCAGCGCGCCCAGCGGGCCGCCGTCCGGCCCGTAGAGCCGCCCGCGGCTCACCGGATCGGGCACGATCACGGAACCGACCTCGCCACCACGTCCGGTGACCCCGCGCCACAGGGCATCGTTGAGCACGGCCCCGGCGCCGACCCCGTTCCCCACCCAGAAGAGCACGAAGCTGCTCCCCGTGTGCTCTTCCAGCTCCCGGATCGCGACGAGGTTGACGTCGTTCTCCAGCCGGAAGCGCTTGGTGCCCAGCCGCTCGCGCAGGTCGCCGAGGTCGTCGAGGTGCGACCAGCCGGACAGCTGCACCGCCTGGCGCAGCCGGTGACCTCCGGCGTCGACGACTCCGGGCACGCCCAGCACGATCTGGTCGAGGTCGTCGAGCGTGACCCCGGCGTCGTGGGCCGCCGCCTGCACCGCCTCGGTCAGGAACGTCACCGCGTCGGTGCCCTCGCCGGGGGCTTCGGCCTGGTAGCCGCCCCGGACCTCGCCGGTGAGGTCGGCCACCGACACCTCCACGGCGCGCGCCGTCAGATCCAGCCCCGCGACCCAGGCGGCCGAGCCGTTCAGCCCCCACAGTTGGGCGGCGGGGCCGGCGTTGCCGGGTTTGGTGCCGGCCTTGCGCACGAGGCGCCCGTTCTCCAGGCGGCGCAGCACCTCGGCGGCGGAGGCCTTGGAGAGCCCGGTATGGGCCTCGAGCTCGGCGCGGGTGAGCGGACCGTGCCGGAGCAGCAGCTCCAGGGCCGCTCGTTCGTTGAGCGTGCGGAAGACGGTGGGGTTTCCGGTGGACACTACTTCACTGCTCCTGACGTCAGTCCGGACTGGATGTGCCGCTGGAAGAAGATATAGGCCACCACGACCGGCAGGACCGTCATGCTGAGCGCCGCGAACAGCGCCGGCCAGTCCGCCTCGTACCCGGCAATGGTTGAAATGTCCGCGATGCCCTGCGTGATGACCCAGTTACTCTTGTCTCCGGGCAGCAGCACCAGGGGCAGCAGATACTGGTTCCACTGGCCGAGCACGTTGAAGATGGTCAGGCTGACCATCCCGGGCTTGGCCATCGGCAGCATGACCTGGAAGAAGGTCCGTGTGTACGAGGCTCCGTCGATCATCGCCGCCTCGGCGACCGCGTCCGGCAACCCCCGGAAGAAGGAGGTGAGGAAGAAGACGGTGAAGGGCAGTGAGTACGCGATGTAGACCAGGATCAGCCCGACGTGCGTGTTGAGCAGCCCGAGCCCGTCGACGACGAAGAAGAGCGGCACCAGGGCGAGGAAGACCGGAAAGGCCATGCCCGACACGAACAGGAAGTAGATCAGCCGGTTGCCGGGGAATTTGAAGCGGGCCAGCACGTAGGCGGCCATGGAGCTGAGCAGCATGGTGCCCGCGACGCCGAAGAAGACGACGACCACCGTGTTGAGCAAGTACCGGCCGACGCTGGCGCGTTCCCAGGCCCGTGCCCAGTTGTCCCAGCGCAGCTCGCCCGGCAGTTGCAGGGCGTCACCGAAGATCTCGCCGTTGCTCTTGAAGGAGGCCAGCAGCGTCCAGATCAGCGGGGCGATGATGAGCAGCGCCCACACCGCCAGGACGGCCTGCGAAAAGCCCCCGAAGACTTTGCGGCCCATGTCAGTAGACGATCCTCTCGCGCCGGGTGACCCGCATCGTCAGAGCGGCGAAGGTGAGGGTCAGGAAGAACAGCGCCACGCCGAGCGCCGAGGCGTAGCCGAACCGCGAGTAGCCGAAGGCGTTCTTGTAGATCTCCGTGGCCAGCACCGTGGTCGCGCCGTCGGGCCCGCCCTGTTCCATGGACAGCACGTTGACCAGGGCGAAGCCGTCGAAGGCCGCGATGCCGAGGTAGATCCAGCCGACCTGGACGGTCTCCCAGAGCAGCGGCAGGGTGACGGAGAAGAACATCCGCGCACGGCCCGCGCCGTCCAGGGAGGCCGCTTCGAAGATGTCCTTCGGTATGGCGGCCATTCCCGCGGAGAAGAGCACGACGTAGAAACCGACCGCCTGCCAGACCATGACGGCGATGATCGACCAGAGGGCGAGCCGCTGGTCGGTCAGCCACCCGACCGGTTCGATCCCCAGCTTGACGAGAGCGCCGTTGATCACACCGCTGGAGTCGGGGCGGTAGACGGCTTTGAACAGCACGCCGACCACCGCCACCGCGAGCACCTGAGGCAGGAAGAAGACGACCCGGTAGAAGCCGGAGCCCTTGACCCCGGTCATCGTGCCGCCGCGTGAGCCGCCTGCCGCGTTCAGCAGATAGGCGAACAGCAGCGCGAGGGAGACGGTGGCCAGCGGCATGGTGACGAGCAGGACCAGGTGGTTGCGGAGCGCCTGCCAGAAGGCCTCGTTGCCGAACATCCGCCGGAAGTTGTCCAGCCCGACGAAGTCGAGCCCGGCCGAGACTCCGCGCCAGTCGGTCAGCGCGATCTGGAACGCCTGCACGTACGGGCTGATCACGAAGACGGCGTAGAGGAGGACGGGGAGGAGCAGGAACCCCGCGACGAAGCCGTGCCGCCTCATCGGTCAGACGCTCCGGGTCTGCTTGGCGATGGAGGAATCGGCCTTGAGCTCGTCCGCCTTCTTCTGCATGTTCGCGCAGAACTGGTCGTGAGTGGTGCGACCGGCCATGACCGAGTTGGTCTGGGTCTGCCCGTAGTCGAACAGTTCCTTGTACCAGGTCTCGAAGCGGGCGTCGGTGATGGTGTTCTTCCCGGCGGCCTCCTGGGCCTTGGCGGCGCTGTTGACCGCCGAGGTGAGCTGCAGGCCGTCCACCAGGCCGTTGACGATGGTGAGGTTCTTGGTCATCTCGGTGTAGCCGCGCGCGCCCTCCTTCGAGAGCATCATGCGCAGGTACTCCAGGCCGCCCTGCGGGTTCTTGCCCCTGGCGGCGACGAAGAAGGCCTCGGAGACCCCGATCATGATCGCTTCGTACGGCAGGGCGTCCGCGGAGGTGATGCTGGGCACTGGTGCGATGGCGTACTCAAAGGTGTCCGGCCTGTCCTTGGCCATCTCGTTCTCCAGCCAGGAGCCGCACGGGTAGAACAGGACCTTGTCCTGCAGGTGCTTGACCTGGGTCTGCGTGTGGTCGAGTCCGAAGTAGGCCTTGTCTCCGTAGTCCTTCTGGATCTGCGCCCAGGCGGCGACGGCCTGCCGGACCGGCTCGGCGGTCCAGGCGCCGTCGGCCAGGTTGTCGATGTCGATGATGACCTTGTTGCCGCCGATCTTGGCGGCGCTGTAGATGAGGTTCCACAACTGGTAGAACGGGCCGACCTGGCCGGGGTAGGCGAACAGGGTGATCCCCGCCTTCTTCGCCTCCTCGCCGAGGGCGTTGAACTCCGCCCAGGTCCTGGGGACCGACCAGCCCTTGGCCTCGAAGAGCTTGGCGTTGTACCAGAGGGCGCGATGGGCGACGGTGTACTGCAGGACCCGCGGCACGCCGTCGATCAACGAGTTCTCGTAGGCGCCGCCGACGAGAGTGTCCTTGACCTTCTTGTCGGGGAAGGCCAGGGAGGGGGCCTCGAAGAGCGGGGTGAGGTCGGCCAGGTGTCCCTCCTGGACCAGCGACTGCAGGTCGAGCGCCTCCGGCCCGGAGTTGTTGACCACGTCGGGCACGTCACCGGCGATGAAGCGGGGGCGCAGCTGGGTGCCGACCTTCTGCGTGGCGACGTGCTTGATCTCGGCCTGCGGGTAGGTCTTGCGGTAGGCGGCCTCATGGAGGTCCACGGCGTACTTGTCGCCGTTGCCGCCGCTGAAGATGACGACCTCCAGCCGCCGGGCGGCGTCCACCCCGAGCGGGTTGTTCGCGGAGGTCACGGCGGCGGAGGCGGCGGGGCCGGGGGCGGCGTCGCGACCGGCGGTGACGCAGGCGGCGAGGGGGGTGGCGAGCGCGGCGAGACCGAGCCCGCGCAGAACGTCGCGGCGAGTAGGGGACATGCTTCCTCCTGGACGCTAACCGTCCGGATACCTTCCAGACGGTTAGCGGCTGACTATAGGTCGCGGTTCCGTTACCCGTCAAGGACGCGGCGGGCCCGGGAATCACCGGAGCTCAGAACCGCCTGAGCAGCCGGACTTTCGCATCCTCGCCTGCGCCGACGTGGTCCAGGGCGCTCAGCGCCGCGCCTGCGATGGGCGGCAGTTCGGCGACGACTCGCTCGGCCAGCGGCGCGCGGGTCGCGAACCGCTCGTCGAGCAGTGCGGTCAGCAGCGGATCACGGGCTCGCAGAACGCCCCCACCCAGGACCACCTCGGTCGGCGTTCCGAGCAGGTCGAGACGGGTGAGGCAGACCTGGGCCATCGTGGTGATCTCGTCGGCCATCCGCGAGACCAGCCCGAGCGCGATCTCATCGCCGCCGGCGGCCACCTTGAACAGCCCTGGCGTCAGCTCCAGCAGCCGTTCCCGCTCCAGAGCGCCGAGGTGCACATCGACCACCACCCGCTCGACCGTGTCCGCGCCGAAATGCGATTTGACCAACTCGGCCAGCTCGGTCGGGGCGCCCCTGCCGTCCTCGGCGCGGATGGCGTACCAGAGCGTCTCGGCCGACAGGCCGAGACCGCCGCCCCAGTCGCCGCTGACCGCCCCCAGGGACAGGAAGCGAGCGATCCGCCCCGTCGGCGAGACGCCGACCGCGTTGATCCCCGCGCCGCAGACCACCGCGACGCCCCACGGGCCGGATGCTCCCGACCGGAGAAGGGCGAAGGTGTCGTTCCGCACCACGACGTCGCGGGCCAGTGCGCGTCCCGAGATCTCGGCTTCGATCGCCCGTTCCTCCTCCGGCAGGTCCGCCCCGGCCAGGAAGGCGACCAGGTGATCGGCCTGGCCGGTGAGACCGATCGCCTGCCGCACCACGCTCTCGATGACGTCGGCGGCGGGCCCGACTCCTCCGCTCTGCGGCACGAAGGGCCCGCCGCGGCCACGAGCGAGGATCTCCCCGAGCTCGTTCAGCAGCACCACATCGGTCTTGCTGTTGCCTCCGTCGACGGCCAGCACGCTCACCACGACAGGTGCCTCCCGTTCTTCTCCAGCAGAAGCGCGGTCAGCTCGGCGGCGATCGCCTCCTGCCCCACCAGCGGGTGCGCCAGAAGCGCGTTGCGCACCCGGTCCGCTCCGCCGTACAACGCCGCCTGGAGGGCCAGCTCCTCGAAGGCGGAGACGCCCGCGATCAGGCCGGCGTAGAGCGGCTCGACCGGCTCGACCGGCAGCGGTACGGCTCCCGCCTTGGTGATCTTCGAGGGCACCTCGATGACCGCGTCGTCGGAGAGGAAGGGGAGCGTACCGTCGTTGCGGGTGTTGACCACCTGCACGTCGCCACGGTCACCGAGCAATGAGGCGATGAGCGCCACGGCCGCCTCGGAGTAGAACGCTCCGCCGCGCTTGGCCAGCTGCTCGGGTTTGGTGTCGAGGCCGGGATCGGCGTACAGCTTGAGCAGCTGCTCCTCCAGCGCCGCGACCTCGGCGGCCCGGGAGGGCCGGGTCCTCTGCTCTTCGACCACGAGGTCGTGGGCGTAGAAGTAGCGCAGGTAGTAGGAGGGCACGGCCTGGAGGCGCTCGATCAGCTCCAGCGGCAGGTGCAGGTCGTCAGCGATGGCCTGCCCGTGCTCGGCGATCAGCTTGGGCAACACGTTCTCGCCGTCCACGTGGACCGCGCGCTCCCAGGTCAGGTGGTTGAGCCCGACGTGCCCGAGCTGGAGCTGATCGGGAGCCAGGCCGAGGTAGCCGGCGAACCGGCGCTGGAAACCGATCGCCACGTTGCACAGTCCGATCGCGCGGTGCCCGGCGTCCAGCAGCGCCCTGGTCACGATGCCGACGGGGTTGGTGAAGTCGATGATCCAGGCCTCGGGCGCGTGCTCCCTGACCTTGGCCGCCAGGTCGAGCACGACCGGCACCGTGCGCAGGGCCTTGGCCAGGCCTCCGGCGCCGGTGGTCTCCTGGCCGACGCAGCCGCACGTCAGCGGGAACGTCTCATCGACGGCGCGTGCCGCCTGGCCGCCCACTCTGAGCTGAAAGAGCACCGCCTGCGCACCTTCGACGCCCTGCCGGACGTCAGCGGTGGCGACGACCTTGGCCTGATGTCCGGCCCGAGCCAGCATGCGGCGGGAAACCCCTGCCACCAGCTCCAGGCGGGAGGCGTCGGGATCGACGAGTGCGATCTCGGTCAGCGGGAGCTCGTCGCGCAGGCGGACGAATCCGTCCATCAGCTCCGGCGTGTAGGTCGAACCGCCTCCGATAACGGCGAGTTTCACTCTGGCACCCTTCCAGTCCGTGAAGTTAGGAAACTTTCCTAATTTGCCGTTCAACCTAGAAACACGAGGAGCGTCCAGTCAACTCGGGATATCAACGGCCGAGCGGTCCGGCGGATGGCCTGGGGCGCGGAAACCCGATCGCCCGGTCGGCCCCGAACCGCTGGCCCGGATCGCCAAGGTGCCGGGCATCCCGCTGACGGTGCCGTGGCCCTCGCTCCACCTCGTCCGTGGACGCGCCTTCGGTCTCCGGTCCTGCTCGCCCGGGGGCCGGCTCGGTGGAGGTCTGCGCCTTCCGGCCGGTCGTGTCAACGCTCACCGCCGGTATCTCCCTGTCACACCTTCTCCATGGCCGCGGCCCCGCGGCGCCCGGCGAACTCCAGGCCCTCGGTCCACGAGGCACCGCGCATGATGAGCCCGCGGTACTTCATGATCTGAGCCTGACCGTTCATCGTCAGAGTCCCGGCCAGGCGGCCGCCTTCTCGATAGAGAGCGACGAAGCGGTCCCCGCCGGGGTCTCCGTCGACCACGCGGATCTCATCGGTGGCCGGGACCCCGACGAACTGGATGCGCGAGCCATACCAATCCGACCAGAAATACGGCACTGTGGAGTACGGCTTGGCGTTGCCGGGGTCGAGTGCGTTGCGCGCCGCGACGGCCCCTGCTCGGCCGCGCCGGTCCAGTGCTCCAGGCGCATGTGCCGATCGAACACCGGATTGCGCCAGCGGGCGGCGTCCCCGGCGGCGTACACCCCTGGAGCTCCGGCGCACAGGGTCTCGTCGCAGACGACACCGTTGTCCAGGGACAGCCCCGACCCGGCGAGCCAGTCGACGGCGGGCACCGCGCCGATCCCGGCCACCACCAGGTCGGCCGGCAGCACGGTCCCGTCGGTGAGCCGGACCCGCTCGACCCTCCTCTCGCCCTCGACGGTCGCCACACCGGTCCCGCACCGCAGCTCCGTGCCGTTGCGTGTGTGCAGGACGGCGCAGGCCGTTCCCATGCTCTCGCCGACCGCGCGCACCAGCGGGGTGGGCAGCGCCTCGACGATCGTCACCTCCAGGCCGCGCTCGCGGGCGGCGGAGGCGACCTCGGAGCCGATGAGTCCGGCGCCGACGACGACCGTGCGGGCACCGACGTCCAGCGCCCGCCGTACGGCGATCGCGTCGTCGCGGGTGCGCAGGGTGTGGACCCCGTCCAGCCCCTCGGTGCCCGGCAGGGTTCGGGCCGTGGCACCGGTCGCGATGACCAGGGCGTCGTAGCCGTACTCACGATCCCCGGCCCAGACGGTCCGGGCAGCGGTGTCCAGTGCGGTCGCCGCCGTGCCGAGCGCCAGTTCGGTACCCAGCCCGTCGCGGAGCACGTCTTCGGAACGGAAGGGGGGCAGCTCGGCCCCACCCAGGAACTCCTTGGACAGCGGCGGCCGGTCGTAGGGCAGGTGGGGTTCGGCGCCGATGAGGGTGATGGAGCCGTCGAAGCCGCTCCTGCGGGCCGCCTCGACCGCCCGCAGGCCCGCCAGGGAGGCTCCGGCGACCACCAGCCGCCGCTCGGTCATGACTTGAGCCGCAGCGCTTCGGTCGGGCAGCCCTCGATCGCCGCCCGCAGCCCGTGGAGGTCCTCCTCCGGCATGTCCTCCCGCAGCAGGACCAGCTCGCCGTCGCCGTCGACCTCGAAGTACTTCGGAGCGAGCGACTCGCAGATGCCCAGGCCGGTGCACCTGGCACGGTCAATGGTGATCTTCATTGTTCCTCCTTGGACGGATGCGCCGGCCCTAGTACTACAACAGCATTTCGTTGTGTAGGAGGTGTCGCCGTTGATAGTGGCTGGTACGGGCGCGGTGCTGGTAGAGCCTTCGGCGGTACGAC
>NZ_JBVJHH010000076.1:0-30509 GCF_055586905.1 Streptosporangium sp. NPDC048886 | reverse complement strand
TCAAACCCGCCCGTTTGGAACGACTTGACTTGATCTAGCTGGCCCTACCGGAATTCCGGCCGCCCCGTTTCCGGAGCAACCCTTCAAACTTACTCTGACATCCGGTTCCTGTCGAATCGTGCGGACAGGCCCGAGTTGTCGGGTTCAGCGTGGAGGGGGTGCGGGGCGCTCAGCCGACCTGGAGGCCGTCTGGCCTCCGGAGCTCGTTGCCCTGCAGGAAGAACAGTAGCAGGACTCCTGTGCAACAGAGACAACTTGCCAACCATTCCCGAGACTCGCGCGTCCCAAACCGGGCGGCGCAAGCAGACAACAAGCGATCCGCAACCGGCGCTGGATACGAAGTAGGCACGAGGGTCAGGATCCTGACTCCACCGTGGAGGTGAGCACCATGACCCGCTCGGAGTTCGACGACATCCGCGCGCACATCGACGCGGAGGCCGATCATCCTGGCGACCTGCTCAGGGTCGCCAGGTCTCTGCTGAGCGACCTTGAAGACGCACGGATGCGCGAGGCGACTCTCCGCACCCATTACCTGCGTCTCCTTACCGCGGCCCGGGCGACCGCCGCCGCCGAGGCGGCCGGCTACCCGGAGCCGCTGACCTTCATCACCGACGAGCTGGCCAAGCGCGGCCAGCTCCCGGCGGGCGAGGAGGAGGTGCACCGGATCTTGGCCGACGCGCAGACCGCGGCCGCGCTCCTGGCCTGCCTGGAACAGGCCTCCGCCGCACCGGCCGGGAAGGGGCCGCGGGTCCGCAGGTGCGCGGGCACGAGCCGCCCCCTCCCCCGATGAGGTGTTCCACGTCGTTGACCTGGCCTTGAAGCAGGGTCTGTAAGACTTCGGGCATGTGGCAGCGGAGACTGAACTGGGCTGCGACGGTTCTCGTGGGCGTCTTCGGCGTGCTGTGGGCCGGCGTCGTGACGTTCGCCGCCCTGGACACGTCGACGTGGTCGCGGATCGGGCAGGTCGTCTTCGGGGCCTTCCTCGTGAGCTGGTCCCTGCACAAGACGAGCCTGCTGCTGCGCCGCCGTACCGGGGCCGGGGGCACGGCGGCGGAGGACACGGCGCGGCACCGCCGGGCCAGGGCCTGACGGTCAGGAACCGGTCCGGAAGGAGCACAGTTCGTCGGCGACCTCCTGGCACGGAGCGCCGAGATCGAACTGGCTCAGAAGGAAGACCGCCTCGCCGGTGTCGATCTCCAGAACCCCGGTGCGTGAGGCGAAGCGGGTCCGCGTGTCCACGCGGATCCGCTCGACCGCGCTCCACGGCACCCGCTGCAGGCCGGCGAAACCCCTGACCACGACCAGTCCCTCGCCGTCGGCGCTGAGCCGTACCGGGGCCAGGACGTCGCGCAGGGCCAGCGTGGCCATCATCAGGGTCGCCGCGCCCGCCAGGATCATCCCGCGCGGGTCACCGACGCTCAGCACGGTGGCCACCGCGAAGACGAGGGCGGCGACCGCCTTCAGGACGAGGAGATCGCGGCGTACGCGCCAGCGCAGAACCGGTCCGGACATGTCATCCACACTGGCACGTTAACCGCTCAGCCCTTGGGCACGTACGGCGGCGCCACGCCCCAGCCCCAGTGCGGCACCGGGGCGTGGGCGAACGGGGCCGCGCCCGGCTGGGAGTTGGCGAACGCCAGACGGGTCCCCCACTCGATGTAGCCGAGGAAGGCCGCACGGAACTCCGGGTCCGCGGGGAGTCCGACCTCGTCTGCGGCGTCCAGGAGGAGGTTCACCCAGCGGCGGCGCTGCGGTTCGGTGATGCCCTTGCCGATGTGCTGGGAGAGCATGTGGGGGTATCCGCCGCGCTCGCGCGTGTAGCGATCGGGGCCGCCGAAGACCTCGCCGAGCCACATCGCCACATACCTGGGGTGACCGGGGTCCATGTGCGCGAAAAGCGGCCCGATGAGATCGTCCTTCTTCACGTGGCCGTAGAAGACCTCGGTGAGCCGCTCGAACGCCTCGGCCCCACCGGCCCAGTCGTAGAGCGTCGGCGTCGCGGCCCCCTGGCCCCGGACGCCGGTGGGTGCGTAGTGGCGCATCTCCTCGATGTCGGAGACGTAGGGTTTGATCTCCGCGAAGAAGGCCGCGAAGTCCGGACCGCCCCGGAACCCCTGGAGGTGGTCCTCCGCCGAGGTCCAGGTGATCCGCAGGATGTAGCAGGCGGGTTCGTCCACGCATCGGGTGAGCTCGTAGTCCACGCACTGGGGAGCGTTGGCGAGCGGTACGGCGGCGCGCCGGTAGGCGGCCTCGAACTCCGCCGACCGCTCGTCGGGGACGCGGTAGCGGATGTATTCGACGATCATTGGTCACCTTCCAACCAGATGTAACCGATGAGTCGATGTAATCATGTAATTGATCGCCTGCGCACCCTGTCCGGCCAAAAGGCCGAGAAACAGGGCTGCGGCGCGTTCCGGGAGCAAGAAACGACGAAGGCCCCGGTCTCTGGGAGACCGGGGCCTTCGTTTCAGTAGCGGGGACAGGATTTGAACCTGCGACCTCTGGGTTATGAGCCCAGCGAGCTACCGAGCTGCTCCACCCCGCGTCGGTATGTTTAGAGACTACCGGGCCTCGGCACCGGAGAGCAAATCGACGGCATGAGACAGAGATCCGCACCTACGACAGAAGGCCCGGATCTCAGTGAGATCCGGGCCTTCCACATCAGTAGCGGGGACAGGATTTGAACCTGCGACCTCTGGGTTATGAGCCCAGCGAGCTACCGAGCTGCTCCACCCCGCGTCGGTGTGTCTAAAGACTACCCGGCTTTGGCGGTGGACGCGAATCAGGCGGCTCGCTGTGCTCGAAAACCCCCTATGGGCTGGGCGAGGACGTCGGTGTCGCCGATGGTGCGGGAGTGCCGGAAGGGGTCGGGGCCGGGGTCTGAGAGGGGGCCGGAGTGGCCGTGGGGACCACCCCCTTCAGCTTCTCCAGCGCCTTCGCCAGCTCCTGCTGCGCCGCGCCGTACGCCGTCCAGTCCGGCGGGTTCTTCGCCAGGGCCTCCTGCGCCTTGTCGTAGGCCTGCTGCGCCTCGCTGATCGCCTGGTTCAGCGTGGTGCTCGGCTGGGAGGGCAGCTCCGGCTTGGTGGTGTCCGGCTTGGCCGGCTGGGCGCCCTCTCCGAAGACCTGCTTCAGAGCGCCTTCCAGGGTGTCGGCGAAGCCGACCCGGTCACCGTAGGAGACCAGGACCCGCCGGAGGATCGGATAGGGCTCCTGGCCGGAGGAGGCGGCGGTCTCCACGTAGACCGGCTCGATGTAGACCAGACCGCCGGCGAACGGCAGGGTCAGCAGGTTGCCGTAGCGGACCTTCGCCCCGCCGATGCCGAGCAGGTTGAGCTCGCCGGAGAACTTGTTCTGGAAGTTGTTCTGCACCTGGCCGGGGCCGGGGATGGTGGTGTTGGAGGGCATCCGCAGGATGCGGAGCTTGCCGTAGTCGTCTCCCGGGGTGGCGTCCACGGACATGAACGCGGCCAGGTTGGGACCCTGGCGCGGCACGAACGTGGTGGTCAGGGAGAACGTCGGGTCCGTCGTGTCGGGCATCTTGACCGACAGGTAGTACGGCGGCTGCTTGATGTCACGATCACCCGAGGACGGGTCGTTCGGGACGTTCCAGAAGTCCTGGCCGCTGTAGAAGGCGCTCGGGTCCTGGATGTGATAGCGGGACAGCACGTCGCGCTGGACCTTGAACAGCGCCTCCGGGTAGCGCAGGTGCTGCTTGAGGCTCTCCGACACCGCGTCCTTCGGCTTGATGATGCCGGGGAAGGCCTTGCGCCAGGTCCGCAGGATCGGGTCCTGCTCGTCCCAGGCGTACAGCGTGACCGTGCCGTCGTAGGCGTCCACCGTGGCCTTGACCGAGTTGCGCATGTAGTTGATCTGGTCGCGCGGCTGCGGCACCACCAGGCGCGGGTCGGTGACCGTGTCCCGCGTCATCGCCTCCAGGCTCCTGCTGTCGGAGTAGGGGTAGGAGTTGGAGGTGGTGTAGGCGTCGGCGATCCAGACCACCCTGCCGTCGACGATGGCCGGGTAGGGGTTGTCGTCCAGGCTCAGGAACGGCGCCACCTTGGCGATGCGCTCCTGCGGGTTGCGCACGTAGAGGATCTTGGACTTGTCGTTGATGTCGCTCGACAGCAGCAGGTTCTTCTCACCGTATTTGGCCGCGTACAGCACGCGGTTGAAGAACGAGCCGACCGGGACGCCGCCCTTGCCGGTGTAGGTGGTGTTCTGCTGACCGGTGCCGCTGCTCAGCGGGTAGTCGAGCTCCTGCTTCTTGTCGCCGCCCACGATGACGTATTCCGGCGCGCTCGGGGACTCGCCGAAGTAGACGCGCGACTCCTTCAGGCCCGTCCGCTCGACCAGCGGGCCGGTCACCGGCATGTCCTTGGCGTCGAAGTTGGGCAGGCCCTGCGAGTCGACCTCGTTGCCCGGCGCGGCCACGAACCCGTAGCCGTGGGTGTAGACCAGGTGCCGGTTGATCCAGTTGTCCTGCTCACGCGGCGGGCCGGTGAGCTCCCGCACCGCCACCACGGTGTCGCGCATCTTGCCGGAGGCGTCCGGGTAGCGGTCGACGTCGAGCGGGTCATGGAAGTCGTAGTAACCGCGGATACGCTGCTTCTGCTGATAGGTCTTGGCGACCAGGTTGGGGTCGAGCAGCCGCACGCCGGAGATCGAGCTGTCGGTGGTGACGTTGACCTTCGAGGCGTCACCCTGCGCCGTGTAGTCGATGACGTCGGTCTTGTCGACGCCGTAGGCCTTCCTGGTGGCGACGATGTTGCGCTCGATGTATGCCTTCTCCTTGTCCTGCTGGTTCGGCTTGACCTGGAACTGCTCGACCAGGGCCGGGTAGACCCCGCCGATCAGGATGGCCGACAGCACCAGCAGGCCGAAGGAGACACCGGGCAGCATGCCGCCGGGCCGTACGACTCCGGCGAAGAAGAGGGCGGCGCAGATCAGGGCGATGATCGCCAGGATGGTCTTGGCGGGCAGCACCGCGTTGACGTCGGTGTAGGACGCGCCGTAGGCGAAGCCCCGGTCGGAGAAGACCAGGCCGTAGCGGTCGACCCAGTAGGCGACGGCCTTCAGCAGCACGAACACGCCCAGCAGCACCGACAGGTGGACCCGGGCGGCCCGGGAGGCGTGCACCCCCGGCGACTGGAGCCGGAACCCGCCGTAGAGGTAGTGCACGATCGCCGACATGACGGCCGACAGCACCACCGCGGTGAACAGGAAGTTCAGCACCATCCGCAGGAACGGGTAGGTGAACATGAAGAACGACACGTCCATGCCGAACAGCGCGTCGTTCTCGTTGAACGGCGTGGCGTTGATGTATTCCAGCCAGGTCTTCCACTGGTTGGAGAACGACGATCCGGCGAACAGGGCGAGCACGGCGGCGCCGATCAGGAAGATCAGCTTGCGGTGCGGGTCGAGGGCCATCCGGTAGCGGTCGGCGCCGCTGGCGCCGCCGAACATCCCCGGGCCGAACATCGGCCGCATCCGGTAGGCCAGCAGCATGTTGCCGCCCACCAGGCCGACCATCAGCACGGCGCCCACGATGAAGAGCAAAATCTGCGTGACGATCACGCCGGAGAAGACCGCCGTGTAGTCCACCGAGTCGTACCAGAGGTAGTCGGTGAAGATGCCGGCGAACAAGAAGAACAACGCAACGAGCGCGACGATGGCGATCGCGACAGGAAGCAGCAGTCGTGGCCGGCGGGGCAAGCGCATTGCCCTACCGGCTCCGGGGGTCCGGAAGCTCAAGGCCAACCCCTTGTCGTAAGAGCACGGTCCGTGTTTGGAAACCTACACCGGCGGGGGTTCCGTCGTGCTCAGCCGCTTGGCCACGGTCCGGCCACAACCCCCACAGGTCTCGGATTCACCACTGTCAACGCGCGGGAGGCCAAATCAGTGCCCCCGGGGGCGGAATCGGCGTGCGCGTGCGCCCCCTCCCGGCGTCGCGTCCCGCCGACGGCCCGCCGCCGGCCCGCTCCCGACCGCTCCCGACCGCTTCCAGCCGCTCCCGACGGCTCGGCGCGGTGCCGGGGTCCCGCCGGATCAGCCCGCCGGACAGCTCGGCGCGGTGCCGGAGCCGGTGCGGACCACGTCGATCGCCTGGACCGCGTCGTGGAGCGTCTCGACCCTCATCAGCTTCAGGCCGTCGGGGACGGCCTTCACCGCCTCGGCGCAGTTGTCGGCGGGGGTGAGGAAGACCGTGGCCCCGGCCTTACGGGCGCCCACCATCTTCTGCTGGATGCCGCCGATCGGACCGACCTTGCCCTCCGGGGTGATCGTCCCGGTCCCGGCGATCGCCTTGCCTCCGGTCATCGGCCCCGGCGTGAGCTTGTCCATGATGCCGAGGGAGAACATCATCCCCGCGCTCGGCCCGCCCACGTCGCCGACGTTGATCTTCACCTTGAAGGGGAACTTGTATCTGATCTGCATCGTGATGCCCACGATGGGCGTGCCGTCCTCGGCCGCGGCGGTCGGGACGGTCACGGTGGTGCTCTGGTCGGCGCGGTTGACGGTGAAGTTGACCTTCTCGCCGGCCTTGTGCTTGCGGACGGCGGCGGAGACGGTCTCGCGGTCTGCCGCGGGTACCCCGTCGACCGAGACGATCTCGTCGCCGGTCTTGAACTTCCCGTCGGCCGGCAGGCCCTTCTGGATGGAGGCCACGCTCACGACCGAGGTGTAGGGGATCTTCAACTCGGTCAGCGCGGCCGCGGTCGCGTCGTCCTGGGAGTTGGTCATCTCCTGGCTGTTCTGCTGCTCGACCTCTTCGGCCGTGCTCGTCGGCGGGAAGATCGTCTCTTCCGGCACGACCGCGACGGTCGGGTCGACCCAGCCCCTGAGCGCGCTGAACAGGTCGATCCTGTTGCCCGGCCCGCCCTGGTAGGCCACGGTGACGAGGCTGAGCTTGCCCGAGGTGGGATAGGTCGGGCGCCCCTCGACGCTGATCACCGGCTTGCCCTTGACGTCTCCGATGGTGTTCTCGGTCGGCCCGGGACTCAGGACGACGTAAGGGACCGGCAGCAGGGCGCCGACGACGCCGAGCATGAGCGTGAGGAAGCCGGCCACCATCAGGGTCAGCGCTCGTCGGGACATAGGAGGAAGCCTATGCCGTGTTACCGGGCAGACAGGTGCACGTACGCGCCGCCATGTTCCGGATCGTACGGCTTGCGCCCGATCTCACTCGCAGGCCCCGACCCATTCGGCCGAGCCGTCCGCGAAAAGCTGGTTCTTCCAGATCGGCACCTCGCTCTTGAGGTCGTCGATCAGCCGCCGGGAGGCCGCGAACGCCTCGGCGCGGTGGGGGCAGGAGACCGCCACGATGACCGCGATGTCGCCGAGTTCGAGGTCGCCGACCCGGTGCACCGCGGCCAGCGCGGTCACCGGGAAGTCGGCGGCGACCTTCTCGGCCACCCGGCGCAGCTCGCTCTCGGCGCTGGGGTGCGCCGAGTAGGACAGCCGCGTGACCGGCTTGCCGTGGTCCTGGTCGCGCACCGTGCCGACGAAGATCGTCGTGCCGCCCGCGGCGTGGTCGCCGACGGCGGAGTAAACCTCGTCGACGGAGAGCGCGCTGTCGCGGATACCCAGCAACCGGATGACTTCCACACCGCAGAGCCTACCGTCCCGGAAAGCGGCTCCCCAGGCCCAACCGGCAAGCGCCCGATCGGCAGCGCTCGATCTGCAGCTCCACCCGGCAAGCGCCCACCCGGCAAGCGCCCAATCGGCAAGCGCCCGACCGGCCGCCCCGCCCGGCCCCGGCCGCTCTCGCCGCCCCGGGACGGGGCCCGGGGCGCGGGCCGTGCTCGCCGGGCTCAGACCCGGCGCTTCTTGCGAGCGGCGCGGACGATCGCGGCGGTGCCGAGGACCGCGACGGTCGCGCCGGCGGCGGTGAGCGTCGCCTCCTTGCCGGACAGGCGGCGTCCGACGACCGTGTGCCGGCCTTCGCGCAGCTCCAGGAGCTGCGCGAAGGCGGCCTCGTTGCTCCACAGTGGTTTCCAGCCGGCCGCCCGCAGCGCGGCGCAGTCGACCACCCACGGGTAGACGACGTAGTGCAGGTCGGTGGCCGGGGCCGGGGTGACGCCCAGCCGGTGCAGGCGCTGGGCGGTGCCGAAGGTCAGACCGGCGGGCAGCTCGAAGCGGCGCAGGCCGGAGAGCTCCTCCACCTGGTCCTGCTCCAGCCAGCCGTCGCTGCCCACGGCCACCACCCCGGAGACCGCGCCGAGCGCGGCCATCTCCAGCGCCGCGACCAGGTCGTCGATGTGGCAGAACTGCCAGCGGGGGCTGCACCCCTTGACGCTGAGCAGCCTGGGCGACTCGAAGTGACGGGTGACCACACTGTCGACGCCCGGGCCGACCACGGCGGCGGGCCGCAGGACGGTCACCTCAAGCCCGGGGTGGCTGCGCAGCGAGCGCCGGACCAGTGCCTCGATCTCCAGATGGTCGCCGACCATGCCGGTGTCGGGTTCGGCGGCCACCGGGGAGTCCTCGGGCAGCGGGACGGGGTTGTCGGGCACCGCGCCGTACACCATGGCGCTGGTGACCAGCACGACGCGGCGCACCCGGGCGGCGGCGCTGGCGGTGAGCACCGTCTGGGCCGCGCGCAGGTTGTAGGCGCGTCGCTCTCCGGAGTCGGCGTCGAGCGCGTAGTCACCGCCCAGGTGGACGAGCACGTCTATGTCGGAGATCCGGTTCGCCAAGAGCGGATCTCGGACGTCGAGCACCCGCCAGGTGACGTCGGGCACGTCGCCGCGCTGATCGTCGATGGCCACGACTCGGCGGAAATCCGCAGACGAGGCGACCTTCGCGAGGAATGCGCGGCCGATTCCCGAGGCCGCGCCGGTGACGGCGACGACCGGGGGCCGGAGGCGTTTCGAGGTAGGCACCATGTCCTCACTTTGCACTGACCCGCCATGCGACGGATAACGTGGCGGATGTGGACTCCTCCATCCTGCACGAGGTAGAGCTGTGACTGACTTGCCAGGTCGGGAAAACGACCCCAACGAGAATCCGTTCGCCATGTTCGGCGACCCGGAGCAGATCGCAGCGGCCATGCGCCAGTTCGCCGACATGCTCTCCGCGCCACCGAGCTCCGGTCCCGTCAACTGGGACATGGCCAAGAACATCGCCCGGCACGTCGTGGCCGCCGAGGGCGACCCGAGTGTCATGGAAGGCGAGCGGCGCCAGATCGTGGACGCCCTCAACCTCGCCGACCTGTGGCTGAACGAGGCGACGGCGCTCCCCAGCGGGGTGAGCAACCCGCAGGCGTGGAGCCGGTCGGAGTGGATCGAGAAGACCGTTCCCGTCTGGCGGCAGCTCTGCGACCCGATCGCGGCCCGCATGGTCGAGACCATGAGCGGCACCCTCGGCGCCGCCGGTCTGCCCGCCGAGGCCCAGGCCATGGCCGGGCCGCTGATGGGCATGATGAAGCAGATGGGCGGCATGATGGTCGGCCAGCAGATCGGCCAGGCCATCGGCTCGCTCGCCCGCGAGGTGATCGGCTCCTCCGACATCGGCCTGCCGCTGTCGGACAACGCCGCCCTGCTGCCCGGCGGCATCGCCGCCTTCAGCCAGGGGCTGGAGACGCCCGCCGACGAGATCCGGCTCTATCTGGCCCTGCGCGAGGCGGCCCACCACCGGCTGTTCCAGCACGTGCCGTGGCTGCGCGCGCACCTGCTCGGCGCCGTGGAGGAGTACGCCAGGGGCATCACGGTCGACGTGTCCGCCCTTGAGGAGCAGCTCCGCGGCCTCGACATCAACAACCCCGAGCAGCTCCAGCAGGCGCTGAGCGGCGGCAACCTGCTCAAGCCCGAGGAGACCGACCGGCAGAAGGCCGCCCTGGCCCGGCTGGAGACCATGCTCGCCCTGGTCGAGGGCTGGGTCGGCACGGTCGTGGACGGCGCCGCCGACGGCAAGCTGCCCTCCTCGGCCGCGCTGGCGGAGACCGTACGGCGTCGCAGGGCGACCGGTGGCCCCGCCGAGCAGACCTTCGCCACGCTCGTCGGCCTTGAGCTGCGCCCCCGCCGCCTGCGTGAGGCGGCGGCCCTGTGGCAGGCGCTGGAGGCCGACCGCGGCGTCGACGGCCGCGACGCGGTCTGGAACCACCCCGACCTGATGCCCACCGCCGACGATCTCGACAATCCCGAACGCTTCGTCCGGGGCGAGCCCGAGTTCGACCTGTCCGGTCTGGAGGCGTCCCTGCGGGAGCCCCGCGCCGAGGACGGCGAGGGCGGCGAGGACGACAAGGGCGAGGGCAAGGGCGACCCCGCGTGAGCCTGCGCGCGCACGCGCAGGACGTGCTCACGGCGTGGGCCGCGCCGACGGCGCAGGAGGAGCTCCTGCGCAAGGAGTTCCTGGGGCACGTGCACGCCCACGAGGACGCGATGTGGCGCGAGTGCGTGCCGGGTCACCTGACGGCCACGACCGCGGTGCTCTCCCACGACGGCGAGCGGGTGCTGCTCACGCTGCACCCCAAGGCCGGGATGTGGCTGCCCATGGGCGGTCACTGCGAGCGCGGTGACGCCTCGCTGGAGGCCGTGGCGCTGCGGGAGGCCACCGAGGAGTCCGGCATCCCCGGTCTGCGACTGCTGCCGGGGCCGCTCGCCCTCGACCGGCACCGGGTCTGGTGCCACCCGCCGCACAGCCATCACCTGGACGTGGAGTACGGCGCGGTGGCCCCGGCCGACGTCGAGGCCGTGATCAGCGACGAGTCGCTCGACCTGAGGTGGTTCCCGGTGGACGGGATCCCCGAGCTCTCCGACGAGGCGACCCGCCGGCTGGCGCGCCGCGCGCGGGAGGCCCTGCGCTCCCTCTGACGCCCTCGCCGTCCCTGGGCGCTGTTTTATGCTCCGCTCACACCCCCCTGGATATCGTCCCGCTCACGGGGCGTGACGAGCGGAGCGTGGCGACGTGAGCGTTGACACAGCCGGCCGGGACGTGGGCGGCGCGATCGTGACGCCCGCGCGGCGGCGCCGGCGGATCCCCAGAGCCCTCGCCTGGGCGATGGTCGTGCCGTTCGCCGCCTGGGCCGTGGCCCGGGTCGCCGGGCTGGAGCGGGGATCGTTGGCCACCCAGCTCATGACCGGCACTCCGTACGTGGCGGCGGGCTCGCTCGTCCCCGTGCTGCTGGCCGCGCTGGCCCGGGGCCGCGCGGCCGCGGTCGTCGCGCTGGTCACCGCCGCGGCGCTCGGCCTCAGCGTCCTGCCGCGGGCCGTCGGCTCCGCGGAGGGCGGCTCCGGGACGCCGCTGCGAGTGCTGACCCTCAACATGTTGTTCGGCGGCGCCGACCTCGCGACCGTGATGGACCTGGTCCGGCGGTTGAGACCGGATGTGCTGAGCACCCAGGAGCTGACTCCGGAGATGGTCGGCAAGCTCGACGCGGCCGGTCTGCGGGAGCTCCTGCCGCACCGCCTGCTGGCCGCGGACGAGGGCGCGGGCGGCAGCGGCCTGTACGCCAGATATCCGCTGACCCCGCTGGAGAACCTGTTCCGGCCGATCGGGCACAACATGCCCGCCGCCGCGATCGTGCTTCCCGGCGTCAAGCCCGTCGAGCTCGTCGACGTGCATCCCTACGCGCCGCTGGGTGAGGACGTGCGGGAGTGGGCGGCGGCACTGGAGGCCCTTCCCCCGGCCGTCCCCGACAGGGTCCGCGTCCTCGCCGGCGACTTCAACGCCAGCCTCGACCACGCCGCCCTGCGCCGTCTGCTGAGCCGGGGATACGCGGACTCGGCCGACCGGGTCGGTCAGGGGCTGAAACCCACCTGGCCCGCCAACAGGCGCCTCCCGCCGCTCATCACCATCGATCACGTGATGGTGGACCAGCGGGTGAAGGTGGCCGGGGTCAGCGTCCACACCGTCCCCGGCACCGACCATCGGGCCGTCTTCGCCGACCTTCGCCTGCCCGGGCCGTGACCCGGCTCACGCCGACAGCAGCGCCCTGGTGCTGTCCCAGCCCTCGAGGCCGGGGTCCAGCCTCGCGAGGTCGCCGGGGGTGCGCAAGCGGTGCCAGCCGGGCCCGGTGGCGACCGTCCGCGGGCCGGGCGCGGCCGCGCGCAGCGCCTTGACCGGGTCGTGGTCGTCGAACCCCGCGGCGGCCCAGTCGGGATAGGGCAGATGGGCGGCTATCGCCACAGCGCCGCCGTCGGCGGCCGGGCAGAGGGCCACCTTGGCCCGGCCGAGCGCGCGGAAGAGCTTGCCGATCAGCAGCGGGGGCAGGTCGGGGGCGTCGGCGCTCAGCAGGACCGCCTGCCCGCCGTACGGCAGCGCCTCGAAGGCGGCCCGGACCAGGGCCTCTCCGGACAGGTCGGGGATCTCGACGACCGGGGTCCCCGGCCAGACGATCTCCTCCATCCCCGGGACGCTCGTCACCAGGACCGGCGAGACGTGGTCGAGCCCGGCGGCGATCTCATAGGCGTCCTCGGCCACGGCCATCAGGAAATCTGCGGCGTCGACCCCCGGTGGGGCCGCTCGCGCGATCGAGGGTGTGACGACGACCGCCACCACCCGCTCTCCGGTCAACACTCCTCCGCGGCGCCGTTGGCCGCCATGGAGAACCCCTCAAGGAATCCTCGTGCCCGCTCGGCTTTGGGATAGTGTTCCACCAGCGCCCAGAACCGGGGGCCGTGGCTGGGCACCAGCAGGTGCACGAGCTCATGCATGATCACATAGTCGACCACCCACGAGGGCATGCCCCGCAGTCGCGTGGAGAGCCTGATGGTGCCGTGGTCGGGGGTGCACGAGCCCCAGCGGTGCTGCTGATTGTCCACCCATCGCACGCTCGACGGGTTGGCCCGGCCGTCGAGATAACGCGCCGACAGCTCGCTGGCCCGCTCGAGCAGGTCGTCGTCCGAGGGGCGTCTTCGCTGCTCCTTGGCCGCGAGCCGGTCGAGCATCCGCCGTACCCATTGCTCTTCATCGGTGCTGCTCAATCCGGCGGGGAGCAGCACGATCGTTTTCTCGCCGTCGCGGTACGCGGAAACCGTCCGCCGGCGACGAGAACTTCGACGGACCTCGACTGTCTCGGGGGGCACATATGAACGGTAGCCGAGAATGACGAATTCACACCAGAGGGCAGAACACGTTCTGGCTGGTCAATCCCCGTTCGTCGATTGTTCAGCGAGACCGATCGGTTATGGCTGCGACTTATCTAATTAACCTGGATATCGCCTGTCTCAGGAGTTGCCGAATCGCGGGGCCCGCCGTTCTCTGTGCGCCGCCAGCCCTTCAAGCATGTCGGCTGAGGCCATCGTGACCGGCTGGGCGAGGGATTCCCAGCGCAGCGCGGCGTCGAGGTCGGCGTGCCCGCCGCCCGCCAGGGCGACCTTGGTGAGCCGGGTGGCGATGGGCGCGTTCGCGGCGGTCCTGGACGCGATCTCCAGCACCTCAGCCGTCAGGGAGTCGCGGGGGAAGGCCCTGGTGACCAGTCCTGCCGCCGCCGCCTCGGCGCCCAGCAGCGCCCGCCCGGTCAGCAGCATCTCCCTGGCGACCCACACCCCGGCGACCCGAGGCAGCAGGTAGGTGGCCGCCATTCCGGGATGCAGGCCGAGCGAGGTGAAGGGGACGGCGAGCCTGGCGTCCTCGGCGGCGTAGACCAGGTCGCAGGCGAGGGCGGCGCACAGCCCCGCGCCGATGGCGGCGCCGTTGACCGCGGCGATGGTCGGCACCTCCAGGTCCGCGATCGCCAGCCAGGTGCGGTAGAAGCCGAGCATCCGGTCGCGCAGGTCGGGCACGCTCTCGACGCCGCGCTCGGCGAGCCAGGACAGGTCTCCCCCGGAGCAGAACGCGCTCCCGGCCCCGGTGACGACCACGCACCGCACGTCCCGGTCACGGCGGAGAGCGGCGATCTCCTGCCGCCACCGCTCGGTCATCCCGTCGGTCATCGAATTGCGCCGGTCCGGGCGGTTGAGGGTGAGCACCACGACGCCGTCGTCCCGCCGGTCGACCAAGAGCTCGTCCATGCCGGGAGCGTAATGCACGGGAGTCGTCCACAGGCGGTGCGGGAGTTATCCACAGGAGGCGGGAAAGCCGCCCGGAGCCTCACGGAGGCATGGCACGCTGGCACGCCTTCACCCGGTGGCACAGCTCCACCGGCACGCCCCCGAGGAAAGGCCGTCTCATGAGACCACGCCTGAAGCCCGCGCTGCGCAGGGTCGCACGCGACGAGCGCACCCTGCAGTTCGGTCTGCACCCCCGGCACGCGGTGGTGCTGGCCGATCTCGAACCCGAGGTCCGCCGCTGGATCGAGAGCCTGGACGGCGTGCGGGATCTGGCCGGCGTGCTGGCGGGCGCGGCCGAGGCCGGGATCGGCGCGGAGCGCGGCCGGACCCTGCTCGACCTGCTGGTCAGGCGGGGCGTCGTGGACGACGCCGGGGTGCCGCCCGGCCCGCTGCGCGCGCTCTCGGTGGCCGAGCGGGACCGGCTCCAGCCCGATCTGGACGCGCTGTCCCTCTCCCCCGGCACGACCGACGGCGGGCTCGCGACGCTGGAGCGCAGGCGCGAGGCCCAGGTGCGCGTATACGGGGCGGGCCGGGTCGGCGCGCAGATCGTCGCGCTGCTCGCCGCCTCCGGGGTCGGCCGGCTCTGCGTCGTCGATCCCGGCACGGCCCGCCCCCGCGATGTCGTCCCCGGCGGGCTGAGCTGGGCCGAAGTGGGGATGAGCCGGCAGGACGGCGCGGTCGCGGTGGCCAGGGCCCTGGCGCCCGGGGTCACCGCGTGGACCGGCGCGGGCGCCTCCCAGCTCGCCGACGGCGCCCGCAGACCCGACCTGGCGATCCTCGCGCCGGTGGGGCCGCTGGACGGCCTGCTGGTCGGAGAGCTGCTCGACTGGAAGGTGCCGCACCTGCTGGTGACCGCCTTCGAGGGCTCCGGATCGGTAGGGCCGCTGGTGCTGCCTGGGCGGAGCACATGCCTGCAGTGTCTAGATTTGAGTCGACGCGACCGCGACCCCGGGTGGCCGGTCGTCAGTGCCCGCCTGGGAGGCTTCCCCGCAGGGGAGATCGCCTGTGGCGCGGTGGTGTCGACGCTGGTCGCGGCGGTCGCGGTCGGTCATGCGCTTGCCCTGCTCGACGGGGGTGAGCCAACTGTGACCAACGGCACATTAGATGTATTGCCTGATTGGAGCTGGAAGCGGCGATCCTGGAGTGTTCATCCACAATGTCGTTGCTTCCGAAACGACATGGGTTCGCTAACAATGGTCGCGTCGGCTACCTGCCGCTGATAGACACCACACCGAAGGGAGGGAGCGGCGTCTCGCTGTACGGCGGACACGCCGCAGACCAAAGGTGAGTGACCTTCCGCGCCGCGCCGTTGCGCGCTCCGCCAAACTGGCGGCCCTCCCCATCGGGTTCGCCGGCCGCACCGCCCTCGGGCTGGGAAAACGGATCGGGGGAAAATCCGCAGAGATCGTCGCTCAGGAGATCCAGGAGCGCACCGCCGAGCAGATCTTCAAGGTTCTGGGAGAGCTCAAGGGCGGGGCGATGAAGCTCGGCCAGGCGCTGTCCATCTTCGAGGCCGCGCTGCCCTCGGAGATCGCCGGCCCCTACCGCGCCACCCTGACCAAGCTCCAGGACGCCGCTCCGCCGCTGCCGGCCGCGACCGTGCACAAGGTCCTCGTCGAGCAGCTCGGAGACGACTGGCGGGAGAACTTCCGGTCGTTCGAGGACCGGCCGACCGCCGCCGCGTCGATCGGGCAGGTGCACAAGGCCGTCTGGCACGACGGCCGGACGGTCGCGGTCAAGATCCAATATCCGGGGGCGGGCAAGGCGCTGCTGTCCGACTTCACCCAGCTGGCCAGGCTCGGCAAACTCTTCGGCGTGCTGCTGCCCGGCCTCGACATCAAGGCCGTGCTCAGCGAGCTGCGCGAGCGGGTGGTCGAGGAGCTCGACTACCTCCGGGAGGCCGAGGCCCAGCACGCCTTCGCGCTGGAGTTCAAGGACGACCCCGACTTCCTGGTCCCGGACGTCATCGCCGCCAACGAGCAGGTGCTCGTCTCCGAGTGGGTGGACGGCACCCCGCTGTCGCGGATCATCACCGACGGCACCAAGGAGGAGCGCGACCGCGCGGGGCTCCTCCTCGTCCGGTTCCTGTTCTCCTCCCCCGCGCGGGTGGGCATGCTCCACGCCGACCCCCATCCGGGAAACTTCCGGGTCATGGACGACGGGCGGCTGTGCGTGCTCGACTTCGGGGCCGTCAACCGGCTGCCGGACGGCTACCCTCCGGTCTTCGGGAAGCTGACCCGCATCTTCAACAACGGCGACATGGAGAACGTGGTCCAGGGCCTGCGCGACGAGGGTTTCATCCTCCCGCACATCGAGGTGGACATGGAGGCGCTGCGGGCCTTCCTCTCCCCCTACGTCGAGCCGACCGCGGTCGAGGAGTTCACCTTCAGCCGGGAGTGGCTGCAGCACCAGGCGGCCACTGTCACCGACCTACGCCCCGGCAACGTCGTGCGCCAGCTCAACCTGCCGGTGTCCTACGTGCTCATCCACCGGGTCCACGCGGCCGGGGTGGGCGTGCTCTGCCAGCTCGGCACCACCGCCCGTTTCCGCCAAGAGGTGATCCGCTGGGTCCCCGGCTTCGCCGAGGAGGATCCCGGGGGGCGCGCGGTCGCCGCAAGCTGACCCGGAGGCCGGGCATGGCTGCCGACACGGCCGTGGCCACGTCGAGGGTTGAGGAACGGGCACCGGGCACGGCCGTGGGCATGGCGGGGAGGCCGTGGCCATGATGAGGAACGGTCAACCGGGTGCGGCGGGGATCCGGCACGGCGATGACCGGGTGCGGCGGGGATCCGGCACAGCCGGGATCCGGCACGGCCGGGATCGGGCGCGGCGATGACCGGGTGCGGCCGGACCGCACGGAGGGTCGGACAGCACGGAGGGGCGGCCCGTTCGGACGGGCCGCCCCTCGGCGGTCATTCTGCTGTCCGGCTGTGCTGCGCCGGTCCCTGCCGGGGACCGGACCGGGTCCTGTGGACGGGCCCCGGTCCTTACCGGTTCTCAGAGATCAGACCCGGCCCTGTGGACCGGACCTGGCCTCTGCGGACCAGGTCCGGTCCCCTACCGGACCGGAGCGGCCCGGGACCGGGCCTTACCGGACCGGGCCCGGTGCCTACTGGACCGGGCCTGGTCCGCGGCCGGATCAGACGAGGCGCAGGAGCGCGTGGCGCAGGCGCGAGGAGGCGCGCTCCGCGTCACGACGGGCGCGCCGTACGCGCAGGACGCCGGAGATCAGGCGCTGCTCCTCCGCCTCGCGGTGGAGCGTCCGTATTCGGTCCCGGACCAATTCTTCTTGCATAGAGGACATGTCCAGGTTCCAGGCGACGGAGTGGTTCATCGGAAGTGGTCCTTTCAAGGACGTCGAGGTTCTTGGGTTGATCAGGTGCTGGTCAGGCAGCGAGCGGAGTCTTGCGAGGACGTCCACGCGGACGCTTCCGCGGGACGACGGCTCCCCGGAGGATGAGCTCGCCGCCCCAGACGCCCCACGGCTCCTCGCGCTCGAGCGCGCGGGCCAGGCAGGCCTGCTGGATCGGGCAGCCTCCGCAGAGCGCCTTGGCGAACTCCACGTCCTCCGGAGACTCGGCGAACCAGAGGTCGGGGTCGGTACGACAGGGGATTGTGGCTTCGTCGATCAGGTCCATGACCGTCTGGGCCCCCATCTGCTTCACCTCTCTGTGTCAGGTGTTGATCTTCGATTACCTCTGGGTGGGGGTCAGGAATGACGCGGACAAACAAGAAGGCCGCGGATCCTGGTTGCGGATCCGCGGCCTGAAGGCTTTCCCTCCCGGTCAGGTTATGACCGGAGGTTGCCTCCAGGGATACGGACCACGCAGTCCACCGTTTCGGGCGTGCTTGGTCGGTGCGTAGCCGCCGGCATCCGGGATCCGGACTGCCGGTGCGCCCGCCGCCGGGAAGGCGGTCAGGGTGCTCGGGCGGCCGGCCACGATCTGGACGCGGGCAGACTGCTCCTGCTGGAGCTGAGCGGCCACGCCAACCGTGAGGATGGCCTGGCTGCCGCAGGGCAGGGTGGTGCTGTGGAACGCGGAAGCGAGCCCGTACTGGGCCGACATCATGGTGTTCTTCACAGCGGACTCACCTCCATTCGTGGATCGTCGGACAGGACCGTCCGACTTGCTTGACCATGACCCTAAACCCGGGTGCCGGGAGTGGGCAACATATTTTCTACCTGCAGTTTTACACCTAACTCACGCGGATCATGGCCTCCTGCACCACCGACACCGCCAGTTCGCCGGAGCGGGTGAACATCTCACCCCTGGCCAGTCCGCGGGCCGCCCCCGACCACGGCGACTCCTGGGCGTAGAGCATCCAGTCGTCCACCCGGAAGGGACGGTGGAACCACATCGCGTGGTCCAGTGAGGCCCCGGAGACGTTGGAGGCCCCCCAGGCGAGGCCGTGGTTCAGCAGCACGGTGTCCACCAGGGTGAAGTCCGAGGCGTAGGCGGCGAGCACCACGTGCAGCAGCGGGTCGTCGGGGAGCTCGGCGTCGTAGCGGAACCACACGTTCGTCTCCGAACCGCGCAGCGCCGGGTCCCGGTGGGCCTCCCACGTCAGGGGGGTCACGTATCTGGCGTCCACCGGGCGCGGCCGGGTCAGCCACTCCCGCCACGGTGAGTCCTCCCCCACGACCTCCAGGATCCGCTCCTGGAGCATGGGCAGGCTCTCCGGGGCGGCCACCTCCGGCATGACCGCGGCCTGGTGCTCGACGCCCTGCTCCATGATGTGGAAGGAGGCCGACATGGTGAATATCACCTTGCCGTGCTGGATGGCCGAGATCCGGCGGGTGGTGAACGACCGGCCGTCGCGGACCCGCTCGACGTTGTAGACGATCGGGACCGCCGGGTCGCCGGGCCGGATGAAGTAGGCGTGCAGCGAGTGCACGTAACGCTCCGAGGGCACCGTACGGCCTGCCGCCACCAGTGCCTGGGCGGCCACCTGACCGCCGAACACCCGTTGGATGCGCTCCTCGGGGCTGCGTCCCCGGAAGATGTCGAGCTCGATCTGCTCCAGGTCGAGCAGGTCCAGCAGCTCCTTGAGCGCCTCGTTCACGCGTCCTCCGTCTGATCCTCGGCAGCACGGCAGAGGGCGATGACCGCCTCGCCGTACCGTTCTAGTTTGACGCGTCCTATCCCGGTGATCGCCAGCAGGTCCTGTTCGGAGGTCGGCGCCCGCTCGGCGATCGCCTGCAGGGTGACGTCCGTGAAGATCACGTAGGTCGGGACCTTGGTCTCCTTGGCGACGCTGGTGCGCCATGCCTTCAGGCGCTCCAGCAGGGCCTCGTCGTAGTCGGCCGGACAGCCGGCGCACCTGCCGAGCTTCTGCTCGGCGGCGGCGACGAGGGTCTTGGCGCAGATCCGGCAGCTCACCGGCGCGGCGACCGTCCGGCGGTCCTTGGGCGCGGGCGAGAAGGCGCGGCTCGACGCGGCCGGGCGGCCCGTGAGGCCGTCGAGGAAGCGGGAGGGCCTCCTGGAGCGGCGGCCCCCCGGGGAGCGCGCCAGCGCCCACGACAGCGTCAGGTGGGCCCTGGCCCGGGTGATGCCGACGTAGAGCAGCCGGCGCTCCTCCTCGATCTGGTCGGGTGTCTCGGCGTAGACGATCGGCAGCATGCCGTCGGTGACGCCGACCAGGAAGACCGCGTCCCACTCCAGGCCCTTGGCCGCGTGCAGCGAGGCCAGCGTCACCCCCTCGACCGGCGGCGCGTGCTGCTCGCTGGCCCGGCGCTCCAGCTCCGCCACGAAGGCCGGCAGGTCCCCGCCCTCGGCGGCGATGTCCTCGGCGAGGTCGGCCAGGGCCCTCAGCGACTCCCACTTCTCACGGGCCTTGCCGCCTCCCGGGGCCTCGGGGGTCAGGCCGATGCCGGAGAGGATGTGGTGGACCGTCGGGGCCAGCTCGTCGTCGTCCGCCGCGGAGCGGGCGGCGCCGCGCAGCAGCACGACGGCCTGACGGACCTCGGGACGCTCGAAGAAACGGTCGGCGCCGCGCAGCAGGTAGGGGATGCCCGCCTTGGCGAAGGCCTGCTCGTAGACCTCGGACTGGGCGTTGACCCGGAACAGCACGGCGATCTCGCGGGTCGGCACGCCGCTGTCGGCGAGCTTGCGCACCGCTCGCGCCACCCCCTCGGCCTCGGCGGGCTCGTCGTCGTACTCGGCGAAGACGGGCTCGGGGCCGTCGGGGCGCTGGGCGATCAGGGCGAGCTTGTGCGGGGTTTTCGACCTGTCGAGCAGCCGGTTGGCCAGGGACACGACCTGGGGGGTGGAGCGGTAGTCGCGGACGAGCTTGATCACGGCGGCGTCGGGGTGCTCGACCGAGAAGCCCGTCAGGTAACGGGGGGTGGCGCCGGTGAAGGAGTAGATCGTCTGGTTGGGGTCGCCGACCACGCACAGGTCGTCGCGCCCGCCGAGCCAGGTGTCGAGCAGCAGCTTCTGCAACGGGTTGACGTCCTGGTATTCGTCGACGACGAAGTAGCGGTACTGCTGGCGGATCTGGGCGGCCACCTCGCGGTGCTCGGTCATCACGGCGGCGGTGAGTTCGAGGATGGTCTCGAAGTCGACGAGGTGCCGTTCGCGGCGGAGCCTCTCGTAGGCGTCGAAGATCCGGAAGACCTCTTCGGCCGGGACCGGCGGGGTCCGGCCGGCCTTCCTGGCGGCCTCGGCGTAGTCTTCCGGGCCGACCTGGGTGACCTTGGCCCATTCGATCTCCGAGGCGATGTCCCGCAGCTCGGAGCGGTCCGGGTTCTTGCGGATGGCGCGGCAGGCGTCGACCAGCAGCGGGAGCTTCGACTCGATCACCCGGGGCGGTTCTCCGCCGATGACGCGCGGCCAGAAGTAGGTGAGCTGGCGCAGCGCGGCGGCGTGGAAGGTGCGCGCCTGCACCCCCGGCGTGCCGAGCTGCCGCAGGCGCTGCCGGAGCTCCCCGGCGGCGCGTGTGGTGAACGTCACCGCCAGCACGCTCTGCGCGTCCACCACCCCGCTGCGTACGGCGTGCGCGATGCGGTGGGTGATCGCCCGCGTCTTGCCGGTGCCCGCTCCGGCGAGCACGCAGACCGGTCCTCGGACGGCCTGCGCCACCTCACGCTGCTCGGGATCCAGCCCCGCCAGAACGTCGTCGGGCTCCACGGAGACTCCTTACGGCTGTTTAACGGGTCGGAAGGGAACATCCTTCCAGCCGGTGGTCAGGCATCGCCCATTCTGGCAACATGCCGCCGTCAACCTATGTCGTTCGCTGAGATGCACAGACAGGCCTGTTTACCCCACAATGGGGAACGAAATGTGCCTTGGGGGAAGGAAGAGACCCGTGCGAACTGTGGTAACCGTGAGTGCCCTCGCCCTGGCGGCACTGGTGATCACGCCCGCCGCGGTGCACGCCTCCCCGAGCGCGCACGCGGCCGCGGCGGATCCCGCGCAGTCGGGCGCCGGGTCGACGCGGTCGGCCACCGGGTCGGCCACACGGGCCACGCCGGCGCCGAGGGCCGCCTCCCGGGCCGGGGCCACCGCGGAGACCACGGCCAGATCAGCGTCCGGGACCACCGCGAAGTCCACGGCCGGGGACAGGACCACGACGAGGACCACGGCCGGGGCCGCCGGGTCGGCGAGGCGGGGCGAGCCGACGCCCACCCCCACGCCCACCTCGACGCCCACCCCCACACCGACGTCCACCTCGGCGACCGACCCGCTGCTGCAGAGCGTCTCCGTCGACACCGTCTCCTACGGCCCGCACCTCCGCCAGCGGATGGACGTCTGGCACCACACCGACGGCCTCGTCCGGCCGGCTGTCTTCCTGATCCACGGCGGCTGGTGGTCCTCCGGGGACAAGAAATACATGACCGCGGTGAGCCGGAGCTACGTCGAGCAGGGCTACACGGTCTTCAACCTCAACTACCGTCTCTCCAGCGACGCGGCCTGGCCGGCCCAGCGCACCGACACGCTCGACGCCATCGCGACCGCGCGCAGGCACGCCCCGCTGTGGGCCTTCGACCCGGCCAACTACGTGGTCGTCGGCTTCTCCGCCGGAGGCCATCTGGCCACCGCCGTCGGCACCTACAAGAACGGCCTGCCCGGCCTGCGCGGCGTGGTGGGCGTCTCCCCGGTGGTCTCACCGCTCACCGCCTACAACGAGGGCGCCGACACCCTCGACTCCAACAAGCGCAAGCTGCGCGAGTCGGCCATCCGCCTCGCCGGGGGCTGCGAGCCCGGCAAGTGTCCCCGGATCTGGAACAGCATGGAAGTGCCGCTGCACGCCAGCCGCGGCGACGCGCCCGTCATGACCGTGCACTCGCAGGACGAGTTCGTGCCCGTCGAGCACAGCCTGCGGCTCAAGGACCGCCTGGCCCGGTTCGGCGTCAACATGACGGTGCTGGCCGAGCCCGGCGTCGAGCACAGCTCGCCGCTGTACCGGCTGCCCGGCGTGGCCGAGTCGGTGCACGCCTGGATCGCCGCCAGGCTCCCCTGACCGGCCCCGCCGGCCGGGCCCGCGTCCGGCGGGAAGATGAACGGCTCTCGCTTTGTTGCCATGAGCGCCGAACATCACATGAGGGGATTTCACGAAATGGCGCTGACTGTTTACACCACCACCTGGTGCGGCCCCTGCAAGCGGCTGAAGACCCAGCTCACCCGCGAGGGCATCTCCTACAAGGAGATCGACATCGAGCGCAACCCGGACGCCGCGCAGTTCGTCATGAGTGTCAACAACGGCAACCAGACCGTCCCGACCGTGCTGTTCGACGACGGCACGGCCGTGACCAACCCCTCGGTGATCGAGGTCAAGGCCCGTCTGCGGGTCTGATCACCAGTCTCCGGTCAGCGGGCCGCCGTACCAGGTCTCGATCAGCCTGCGGGCGATCGAGACCTCTGACGGCAGGCGCACCTCACCGCTCTCCAGAGCGGCCAGCAGCTCGGCCCGGCTGAACCAGCGGGCCTCGGCGATCTCCTCGGGGTCGAGGACGAACTCGGTCGAGACGGCCTTCGCGAAGAAGCCCAGCATCAGGCTGCGCGGGAACGGCCAGGGCTGGCTGCCCAGGTAACGGGGGTCGACGACCCGCACGCCGACCTCCTCGATCACCTCGCGGGCCACGGCGTGCTCCAGCGACTCGCCCGGCTCGACGAACCCGGCGAGCACCGACAGCCGCCCCTCGGGCCACTGCGGTCCCCGGGCCAGCAGGCACCGGTCGGCGTCGTCGTGGACCAGCATGATCACCGCCGGGTCGACCCGGGGGAAGTGCTGGCTGCCGTCCCGGAGGCAGACCCGCACGTGCCCGCCCGCCCGCACCTCGGTGCGGCTGCCGCATCTCGGGCAGAACTCGTGACTGGAGTGCCATGCCTCCAGCGCGACGGCGTAGACCAGGAGCCCGGCGTCCAGGTCGCCCAGGAGCGGGCCCACCTGGCGGAGCCCGGCGGCGACGGGCTCTCCCTCCCGCAGCGCCGACGGGGCGAGCGGGGCGACGATCCGGTTGAAGGAGTCGTCATGGGCGACGCCCGTCAGCGGGGCCGACACGGCGAAGTAGGCGATGCCCTCGGCGTCCACGCCGAGCAGGTAGCGCTCGCCCTCGGGTGCGTCGGCGGTGGGCAGCAGCACCAGGGCCGCCCCGTCTCCGTTCCGCCGGATCAGCGCCTGTCCGTCGTCGACGACCACGACCCGGCTCGCGCCGTCCGTCCACGTCCGCTCGACCCATTCGGCGTCACCGCGGAGCGTCGCCGAACGGTCGATGGCGCTGCGCGCGAGCAGCAGCGGCCCCAACAATCCCTCTTGTGTCGTGATCTCCACGTCGTCCCCGCCTCCCAGACCGAGTCGACATCCTACGCCGCAGAACAGAGCCGCTTTCCGGGCTCCCCCCGATCTCGCCGGATCATCTGGACGCGACCGAATACGCGAGGACGGCAGCACGATGATCTCTGCCCGGCTAAGATACAGCGAGTTAGGTTAGGCTTACCTGATACCGGGGGTCCCTGCATTGCGGCTGTACCTCACCGCGCTCAAACCGACCGACTCGGTCACGGACGGGTTCCTCCCGGCGGCACGCGCCCTGGGCTGCGACGTCACGATCCTGACCGACCGGCCGGAGCACCACCTGGACACGGGGACCGAGGTGCTCCACTGCGACGTCCGCGACGCGCGAGCGATGATCGACATCATCGCGCACCATCACGCTCCGGATGCGGTTTTCTCCAATTCCGACCACATCCAGGCGGAGACCGCCCTCGCCGCCGCCTACTTCGGCCTGCCCGGCAAGGACTGGCGGGCCTGCGTCGCCACCAAGAACAAGGCGCTCACCCGGCGCCGGCTGGCGGCGGCCGGGGTCGAGGCCGTCCGCTCCGTACGGCTGGCACCGGACGACCCGGTCCCGCCGGAGGTGCCCTTCCCCGCCGTGGTCAAGCCGCGCGAGGGCGTGGCCAGCGAGGACGTGGTGCTGGCGGGGGACGCCGGCGAGCTCGCGGCGGCCGTGCGGGCGATCCGGGGCCGGCGGCCGGGCGAGGCGCTGGTCGTGGAGGAGTATCTCGACGGCCCCCTGCACACCCTGGAGACGCTCGGCGACGGGCGGACCGTCGAGGTGCTCGGCGGCTTCCGGACCACCCTCGGACCGCCGCCGCACTTCGTGGAGGAGCGGCTCGACTGGGAGCCCCCGCCCGGGCGGGACCACGTGCTGCGGGCGCTGGAGGCGCTGGGGGTGGGCTTCGGGGCCTGCCACACCGAATACGTCATGACGCCCGCCGGGCCGCGGATCGTCGAGGTCAACTACCGGGTGATCGGCGACCACTGCGACTTCCTCGTCGGCAGCCTGCTGGGCATCCCGCTGTTCGAGCGCGTCCTCGCCCTCCACCTGGGATCGGGGCTGGACGGCTCGGACCCGGTCTCGGGGGCCTCCGGATCGCACGGGACCGTCCTGAGCCTGGTGGCCGACCGGCCGGGGACCGTGGTGGCCGCTCCGGGCACGGTCGTGCCCGCCGCCGGCGACCGGGTCAGGCTCTGGCACCGGCCGCTGCGCGCCGTGGGCGAGCGGATCGAGCTGAGCAACACCAACCGCGACTACCTGGGGATCGTCCGCGCGATCGGTCCCGACCGGGCCGGGGTGGACGCGGCCGTCGCGGCGTTCACCGCCGGGAGCCCGTGGGTGATCTCATGATCGGCGGACCGGCCGCGGGCGGGCGGGAGCCGTACCTGGCCGCCCGCGTCCTGGACGCGCTGCTGCGCGAGAACTACGGCGGCCTGGCCGGGCGGGTGACCCGGAGCAGGGACGGCGTCGCGCTGCTGCTGCCCGGGGGCCGCAGGGTGCGGCTGACGCCGGGGTCGCTGTTCCAGGACTTCGTGGTGGCCCCGGAGGAGGTGCTCCGCCTGGAGGAGGTCCTGCACACCCTGCGGGAGATCTCCGCCCCGGCCGACGCCGCCGGGGTCGAGGCGTTCGTCCGGGAGTGCCACGAGGCGCTGCGCGCCCTCGACCTCCACGACGCCCGCCGCGACGAGGTGCTCGCCCGGCTCGGCCAGGGCCTCCCGGCCGCCGCGCGGGCCCTCGGGCGGTCCGGCACCGTGCGCTACGAGGCGCTGGCGGCCTCCGTCGACCATCCGGTCTATCCGACGGCACGCTGCCGGGCCGGGCTGTCGGATGAGGAGCTGACGGCCTACGCGCCGGAGTTCGCGCCCGCCTTCGGGCTGCGCTGGGCCGCCGTGCCCGGGGAGCGCGTGGCCGGGGCGGCGCCGCCGTTCGCGCCGGAGTTCCCGGTGGTCGGGCTGGCGCGGCAACTGGCCGAGACGCACGTGCTGTTCCCGGTGCATCCGCTGACCGTCCCGGCGGTCGAGGAGATCCCGTGGGCGGTCATGGCGCCGGAACCACACCTGGAGGTCAGGCCCACGCTGTCGATGCGCACTGTCGTGGTCGACCGGGACACGCACCTGAAGCTGCCGCTGGCCACCAGCACGCTCGGGCTGCGCAACCGGCGGTCGATCAAGCCGGACACGCTGGCCGACGGGGCGCGGGCCGAGCGGCTGCTGCGCGAGATGCCCGACCCCGGGGTGCTCCTGGCCGACGAGCAGACCTACGGCCACGCGGGCCACGAGTATCTGGGCTGGCTCGTGCGCCGCCTGCCGGCGGGCGAGATCGTCCCGGTGGCCGCGCTGCCCGCCCCCCTTCCGGGCGGCGGCCTCGTGGTGGAGGAGCTCGCCGGGCGGTGGTACGGCGGGGACGTGACGCGCCTGCTCGCCGAATACCTGCGGCTGCTGTTCGGCTTCCACGTGCGGCTCTTCGTCCGGTACGGCACCGCGCTGGAGGCCCACCAGCAGAATCTCTCGCTGGTGCTGGGGGACGGCCCCGCCAGACTGCTGATCAAGGACAACGACGGGCTGCTGGCCTCACCCGACCGGCTGCGCGCCGCGGGGCTCGCGGTGCCGGACTTCGCCGACCGGCGGATGCTGACCGACGACCCGCACGCGCTCGCCGACGTGTTCGTCACCATCACCCTGCACCTGGCCGCCGCGGCGGTGACGTTCGGCGCGCTGCCGTCGCCGCAGGCCGCCCGGCTGGTCCGCGACGCGCTCAGGGAGGCGCTGGCCGGGCACGGGGACGACCCGATGGCCAGGTTGCTGCGGGCCAGGACCCTCGACGCCGCCCGGCTCGTCGGCAAATCGATGGTCACCGCCGGGACCCTGGTGGACAAGGCCCGCACCGGGGCACGCGATGTGAACAAGTTCTACGGCACCAGCGGCCCCAACTACCTGCGTCAGCCCCCTCAGGCCATCCAGACCCTGATCATGCGAAGGACGCGATGACCAGCCTCGCACTCGATTTCTCTCCAGCCGCCGTCGCCGAGGAGGCGTCGCTGGCGGCCCTGCTGCGCTGCTGCGTCAGGGAGGTGGCCGGACCTCGCGGACAGGTCTGGCACGCCGAGCCGTACGTGCTGCTGCGCGTGGCCGGCACCCTGCTGCGGGCGCGGACGCACGGCGGGCTCGCGCTGCGTTTCGAGGGCACCCCTGAATGGCTGGAGCACGGCTGCTGGCAGCCGCTCTCCGCGGACCTGCTCGTCCGGCTCGTCGAGACAGAGCTGGAGGGGGGCAACGAGGAGTTCGCGGCGCAGGTGGCGGCCAGCCGGAGCGCCATGACCACGCTGCTGGCGGTCCGGCGGGACGCCCCGCCGCCGGCGGACCCGTGGCTGGCCTCCGAGCAGGGGCTGGTGCTGGGGCATCCGTTCCATCCCAGCCCGAAGGCGCGCGGCGGGGCCGACTGGCTGCGCTACGCCCCCGAGGCGCATGCGAGCTTCCCGCTCCGGCTGCTCGGGGTCCGGGACGACGTGCTGGCCGAGGGGGGCGACACCGGCCCGCTGGACGGGCTCGGCCCGGCCCCGCGGGGCTATACGCCGCTGCCGGCGCACCCGTGGCAGCTCGACCTGCTCGCGGCGGAGCTCGCCGCCCCGCTGGCCGACGGGCGGCTGATCGACCTGGGCCAGGGTTCGCGGATGGCGGTCCCCACCTCGTCGGTCCGCACGGTCTACGAGCCGCTGATCGACCGGTGCCTGAAGTTCAGCCTGGACGTGCGGATCACCAACTGCGTCAGGAAGAACTCCTGGTACGAGCTGGCGGGCGCGGTCGAGCTGACCCGGCGTCTCGGGCCGGTGTTCCGGGACCTCTCGGCCGGGTTCCCCGGCACCCGCTGGCTCCCCGAACCCGGTTACCGCTCCGCCGACCTGGGCACCCGGCTCCTGGAGGGGCTGGGCGTGATCATCCGTGCGAGCCCGTGGTCGGTCTGCCGCCCGGGGGTGACCCCCCTGCTGAGCGGCGCGCTGGCCGTGCCCGGCGAGCCTCCGGCCGAACCCGTGCGCTGGTGGCGCGCCTACGTGGAGCGGGTCGCGCTGCCGGTGCTCGACGCCTACCTGAGCCACGGCGTGGTGCTGGAGCCCCACCTGCAGAACGTCCTGGTCGGCGTGGACGCGGCCGGCCTGCCGGTGGAGGCGGTCTTCCGCGACTTGGAGGGCACCAAGCTCGTCGCCGGCCGCCACGACCTGTCCGGACTGCCGGAGCGGGTCGCCGAGGCGCTCACCTACGACGCGGCCGGCGGCTGGGACCGGGTGGTCTACTGCCTGATGGTCAACCACCTCGCCGAGATCGCCGCCTCCCTCGCCGGGTCCGGGTCCACGCGGGAGCTGTGGGCGGCGGCCGGTGAGGTGCTGGCCGGATACGCCGACTCGATGGGATGGCCGCAGCCCCTGTCGGACCTGCTGGCCGGGGCGCCGCTGCCGGCCAAGGCCAACCTGTCGGTCCGGTGGGCACGCTCGGCCGACCGCTCGGCCGGATACGTGCCGGTGGCCAACCCGCTGGCGGTGCTCTCGTGATCCAGGACGAGTTGCCCGCCTACGTCTACGACCTGGCCTCGCTCGACGCGCACGCGGCCGCGGTACGGGCCGCGCTGCCGGGCATCGAGCTGTACTACGCGGTGAAGGCCAACCCCAACCCGGAGCTGCTGCGGGTGCTCGCCCGGCACGTGGACGGCTTCGAGGTCTCCTCCGGCGGGGAGCTGGCCCACGTGCGCGGTCTGTTCCCCGGCGCCGCCGTGGCCCTCGGCGGCCCGGGGAAGACCGACGCGGAGCTGTCGGCCGACGTCACCCGGCTCCACCTGGAGAGCCCGAACGAGCTGCGCCGGCTTCTCGCCTCGGGGCGCCGCGCCGACGTGCTGCTCCGGGTCAACCTCGACGTGCCCGTGGCCGGGGCGTCGCTGGCCATGGGCGGCGGCGCGACCCCGTTCGGCATGGACCCCGGTGGGATCGCCGAGTGCGTCGCGCTGCTGTCCGGTCAGGACGCGGTACGGCTGCGCGGCGTCCACGCCCACCTGGCCAGCGGGCTGGAGGCCCCCGCGCTCCTGGAGCTGGCGGCGGCCGTACTGGACTACGCCCGGACCCTCGGCGTGCGCGAGATCAACCTCGGTGGCGGCATGGCGGTGTCGTACGCCGACCCGGACGCGCGGTTCGACTGGCGCGCCTACGGCGAGGGCCTGGCGGGGCTGCGCCGCCCCGGAGAGGTGCTGCGGATCGAGCCGGGACGGGCGCTGACCGTCTACTGCGGGCGTTACGTGACCCGGGTGATCGACGTCAAGCGGGTGCACGGCGAGCTGTTCGCGGTGGTCGCCGGGGGCACCCACCACCTGCGCACCCCCGCCACCAAAGGTCACTCCCAGCCCCTGGCCACGCTGCCGCCGGGCGAGCCGGTCACCATCGTCGGCCAGCTCTGCACGCCCAAGGACGTCCTGGCCCACCGGGTGCCGGTGAGCCTGGCCGTCGGGGACGTCGTGGAGTTCACCATGGCCGGGGCCTACGCCTGGAACATCTCCCACCACGACTTCCTGATGCACCCGAAACCCGGCTTCCACTACGGGTGACCCGGCTTCGGGGACGGTCATCGGGCGGGATCGGGTCAGGCGGTGGACGGCGGGGAAAGCTGGGACAGTGAGCGGATGTTCAGCGAGAGTCTCGTGGCCGTGTCGACCCGGCCTGTCGTGGAATTGTTCGTCGCGCGCAGTCAGGGGCCTGCCGAGCGCACGCTGCTGGTGATCCACGGCGGGCCCGACTGGGACCACACCTACCTGCGTGAGCCGCTCGCGGAACTCGCGGGTCGATGCCGGGTGGTCCTGCCGGACCTGCGCGGCTGCGGGCGTTCCACCCGTGGCCTCGCCGAGGACCAGTACACCCCCGCCGCCGCCACCGATGACCTCGTCACCCTGCTGGACGCCCTCGGCGCGTCGCGGACCGATGTCCTCGGCTTCTCCTACGGAGGCCTGATCGCCCAGCGTCTGGCCCTGGCCGCTCCCGAGCGTGTCCGACGATTGATCATCGCTTCCAGCAGCGTCCTGCCGGTGCCCCCGGACGCCTTCGACGGCTGGCGTGAACGCGAGGAACGGCGCGCTCCGGAGGTCGAGGTGTGGTCGGATCCGGAGCTGTCCGGTCCGGAGCTCACCCGCGCGGCGGCGATCGCCGGAGCCGGGGCGAACGTCTGGCGTCCGGAAGCGCTGCCCGCCTACCTGGACCGCCTCGCGGAGGTCCGTTTCTCCGCCGAGTGGATGCGCTCCTGGCGGGCCGGAACCCTGCCCGGCGCCCGTCACCGGGACGCGGCCCGGCGGCTCGCCGATCTCGGCGTCCCGCTGCTCCTGCTCCACGGCCGGCAGGACATGGTCTTCCCCGCGTCCCTGGCCGAGGAGACCGCGGAGCTGATGCCCGCCGCCCGCGCCGTGGTGATCGAGGAAGCGGGCCACATGGCCCACGTCGACCAGCCTCGCGCATGGCTCGACGCCGTCACCGACTTCCTGTCCTGACGACCCGACCGCCTGCCCGGGGGCGGGGCCGTACGGGACAGAAAGCACCCCGAGACGACAGGCGCCGGCCGGAACCGTGGCCCCGACCGGAACCGGTCAGGAGGGCAGTCACCTGTCCTCCTTGACGTCCGAGCCGATGGCCGCGTGCTCGTCGTGACCGTGGTCACCGTCGAGCGGGATCTTCTCGCCGCCGTAGGCCTTGCTCATCTTGGCGCGGAGCTTGCCGA
>NZ_JBVJHH010000075.1:0-31380 GCF_055586905.1 Streptosporangium sp. NPDC048886 | reverse complement strand
CTGGTGGCGGGCGATCTCGTTGCCACCGTGATCGAAGATCATGAAACGGGTGCTCGTGGTTCCCTGGTCGACGGCTCCGACGAAGTCAGCCATGGGATGTCGCCTCCTCTGCGGCGTGCCGGGCGGTGCTTCAGGCGGGTCCGGGCGCAGTGGGTACGCGGCCGGGTTCGGGCTCCTCGGCGATCGGCAGGAACCGGCCGACGAGCAGCTGGTACAGGCCGGCTCCCAGCACGCCGCCGATCAGCGGCGCCACGATGGGCACCCAGAAGTAGAGCTGGCCGTACTGGTCGCGCCAGGCCGTCCCGTAGCCGGTGAGGAAGGAGGCCAGACGGGGCCCGAAGTCACGGGCCGGGTTGATGGCGTAGCCGGCGTTGGTGCCCCAGGCCATGCCGATCCCCACGACGATCAGGCCGACGATGAAGGGCGCCAGGTTCGCCCCGGGCGCGGTGTTGTTGAGATCGGTGACGGCGAGGACGAGGAACAGCAGGATCGCGGTGCCGATGATCTGGTCGCGGAAGGCGCCCCAGGTGCCGACGGGCAGCGCTCCGTTGCCGGGCATCGTCGAGAAGACGAACTGGCTCTTGTAGGTGTGGCCGGGGTCGAAGGCGCCGAGTACCTCGGAGTAGTTCCACCGCACGATCAGCGCCGCCACGAACGCGCCCACGGTCTGCGCCAGCGCGTACGGCAGGACCTTGCTCCAGGAGAAGCCCTTGAAGACCGCCAGCGCGACCGTGACGGCCGGGTTGAGGTGCGCCCCGCTGATCCGGGCCGCGGTGTAGACGCCCAGGGTGACACCCAGACCCCAGGCCCACGCGATGCTGTCGTGATCACCGAGGCCGGCCGCGACGACCTGCGCCACGACGCCCACCCCGAACAGGATCAGGATCAGCGTGCCCGCGAACTCGGCAGCCATCTCAGCGGCGAGTACGGGGGCTTTCCTTGGGTTCGCCATGTATGCCCCTTCTCGAAGCCGTACGGCTCGCCCTTGCCGCGGACCGCCTCCCGGGACGGGGACCGGTCACGGACGGAGCGCCGGGGTCTCACGCCCGCCGGCCGGAGGACCTCCCTCGCGGCCGACGGTCGCCGGGCCCTTGGGCGGTCGCCGCGCCTCGAATGCCGGACGGCATTTTCCGATCGTTATTGAGATCTCCGGATATGCCACCGATCACACGTATTCGACCATCAACAGATGGTGCGGACTGCCTAAAGAACAGCACTGACCAGCACGTCGGCGCCGGCGCGGCCCGGTCACACGGCGGGCGCCTGACGGCGGGTCACCAGCCAGTTGACCACCCACAGGAGCAGGCCGACGCCCATCAGGACGCCCGCCCGGATGTAGACCTCGGCGGGCCGGCCCGTCAGGGGGCTGGCCAGGACGAACGCCAGGACGGCACCGAGCACGGGCAGGATCGTCGGCACCCGGTAGTGCGGGTGGTCCACGGTGTCCTTGCGGAGCACGAGGACGGCCACGTTCACGACGGTGAAGACGCACAGGAGCAGGAAGGCGGTGGTGTCGCCGAGCCCCGAGATCTCTCCCGTCGAGATCAGGGCGATGGCGAGCGCCGTGGTGAAGAGGATGCCGACCACGGGTGTGCGGCGGCGCGGATCGACCCGGCCCAGGGCGCGCGGCACGACCCGCTCGTTGGCCAGGCCGTACACCAGACGGGAGGCCATCATCATGTTGATCAGCGCGGAGTTCGCCACGGCGAACATCGCGATCACCGCGAACAGCTGGGGCGGGAAGTTGATCCCACCGGCCTTGACCACTTCGAGCAGGGGCCCGGACGACTTCTCCAGGACCCGGTAGTCGACCAGGAGGGAAGAGGTGAGGGCGACGAGGATGTAGATCGCGCTGGTGATCGCCACCCCGAGGAAGATCGCGCGGGGGAAGTTGCGCGAGGGGTCCTGGGTCTCCTCGGCCATGTTCACCGAGTCCTCGAACCCGACGAACGCGAAGAAGGCGAGGGCGGTGCTCCCGAGCAGGGCGATGAACAGGCCGCCTTCCTGGTCGGCGCGGATCTCGGTCAGCCGGGCGGGCTCCCCCGCGCCGGTGGCGACCGCGTACACGCCGATGACGATGATCACCACGAGCCCGGTCAGCTCGATGAGCGTGAACACGATGTTGGTCTTCACCGACTCCGACACGCCGCGGTAGTTCAGCAGCGCGACCGCCACGATGAAGACGATGCCGACGATGACGCCGGGCACCGTGACGAACGTCTTCAGGTAGTCGCCGCCGATGGCCCGCGCCGCCGCGCTGGCCGAGGTGAGCCCCGAGCACATCACCGCGAAGGCCACCATGAACGTCAGGAACGGCGTCCGGAAGGCGCGCTGGGTGTAGAGGGCGGCTCCGGCCGCCCGCGGATATTTCGTCACGAGCTCGACGTAGGACATCGCCGTCAGCACGGCGATCACGAACCCGATCAGGAACGGCATCCACAGCGCGCCGCCGACCTTGCCCGCGACCTTGCCGGTGAGGGCGTAGACGCCGGTGCCGAGGATGTCGCCGACGATGAAGAGGAGGAGCAGCTTGGGGCCGATGGCCCGCTTCAGGGATACCTGCCCGGCCTCGGAGGTGGGGGATGTCATGCCCGATCCCGTTCCCCGCTCCAGGCTCCTGACACGGCGATCCCCAGGATTTCACGCCGCCGGTCCGGGGTGTGGTATCAATTAAATGACCAAATAATCGAATCTGGTCATATTTTGGATGAACGGCGGATGAGACCGTGGAACCACGGACCAGAAGGGTGGGGCGGCCGCCCCAGGACGCCTCCCACCGGCTGGAGCGGGCCCACCGCATCCTCGACACCGCCGCCGACCTGATCCTGCGCTGGGGTTACGACAAGACCACCATCGAGGACATCGCGCGGCGGGCCGGGGTCGCCAAGGGCACGATCTACCTGCACTGGCGGACTCGCGAGGAGCTGTTCGCCGCGCTGCTGCGCCGGGAGCGGGTCGAGATGCTCGCCCAGGTGCGGCTGCGCGTCGAGGAGGGCGCCGGCACGCTCCGCGACCTGCTCAGGCTGCTGGCCTCCGAGCTGCTGAACAGGCCGCTGATGAGGGCGAGTCTCCTGGGCGACTCGGAGGTGCTGGGCAAGCTCACCCGGCTGAAGCGGGATAGCACGGCCACCGCCGACCTGCCCACCGGGTTCGAGGGCTATCTCGGCGCGCTGCTCAGGCTCGGCGCGCTGCGGACCGACCTCTCGCCCGCCGAGCACATGACCGCGCTCGCCTCCGTCCTCTACGGCTTCCTGCTCGTCCCGCCGATGCTGCCCGCGGGGTACGGGCTGCCCGACGAGCGGCTGGCCGAGCTGCTGGCCGACGTCGGGAGCCGGGCGGTGGAGCCCGCCGGCCCGATCCCGGCGGCCGGCGCCCGCGCGGTCCCGCGGGCGACCCTGGAGTTTGTCGACTTCGCCGTGGAGACCGCCCAGCGGAAGCTGCGCGCCTCTCTCGGCACTGAGGAGAATGCGACGTGAACGTCCTCCCCCTGCACGACGCGGCGGCCGATCTCGCCCTGGCGGGCGGCAAGGGGGCCTCGCTGGCCCGGCTGGCCCGCGCGGGCCTGCCGGTCCCCGCGGGCTTCCACATCACCACGGACGCCTACCGGGACTTCGTCTCCCGCGACGGCCTGCACGCACTGATCATGCGGGCCCTCGCCGACGCGCCCCCCGAGCAGGCCGCCCCGCGGATCGCGGCCCTGTTCGCCGGGCGCGAGATGCCGCCGGAGACCGCCGCGGAGATCCTCGCGGCCTACGCGGAGCTCGGCGACGACACGCCGGTCGCCGTGCGCTCCTCCGCGACCGCCGAGGACCTTCCCGAGATGTCGTTCGCCGGGCAGCAGGACACCTACCTCAACATCCGGGGCGAGGCCCTGCTCGACGCGGTCAGGCGCTGCTGGGCCTCCCTGTGGACCGCGCGCGCCATCGCCTACCGGGCCGGCAACGGCGTCCCCCACGACGACGTGGCGCTGGCGGTGGTGGTCCAGGAGCTGGTGCCCGCCGACGCGGCGGGCGTGCTGTTCACCGCGGACCCGGTCACCGGCGCGCGCGGCAAGGTCGTGATCAACGCCTCGTGGGGCCTGGGCGAGGCCGTCGTCGGCGGACAGGTGACGCCCGACGTCGTCGTGGTCGACAGGGCCGCCGGCGAGGTCGTCGAGGAGCGCGTCGGCGACAAGACCGTCATGACGGTCCGCACGCCCGGCGGCACCCGGGAGGAGCCGGTGCCCGAGGAGCTGCGCCACCGGCCCGTGCTCGACCGGGCGCAGGCCGTACGGCTCGCGCGGATCGGGATCCGGATCGAGGAACTGTACGGCACGGCCATGGACGTGGAGTGGGCCGCGCACGACGGGGCGTTCCTCATCGTGCAGGCCCGTCCGGTCACCGGGCTCAGGCAGCCGGTCGAGGAGTGGAACGACAGCCTGACCGGCGACTACCTGTGGACCGGCGCGAACCTCGGCGAGGCCATCCCCGACGTGATGACGCCGTGCACGTGGTCGCTCGTCCAGATCTTCATCCACGAGGCCATGTCCGCCGCGGCCCTGCCCGGCTTCGACCTGGTCGGCAACATCGGCGGCCGGTTCTACATGAACCTGAGCGTCGTGTTCTCGATGGCCAGGGCCCTGGGCATGCAGAGCCGGATCAGCGCGACCGAACAGGTCTTCGGCAAGCTCCCGCCCGGCCTGGACGTGCCGCTGCTGCCCACCTCACGCCGGCGGATCCTCAGGGCCGTGCTGCCGCTCGCCCTGACCCTGCGCAGGAGGGTGGCGGCCGGCCTGGAGAGGATGCCCGGCTTCCTCGCCACGGCGCAGCAGCGCTGCACGGAGCTGCGCGGGCGGGCCGCGACCGCGGCCACCGCCGGCGAGCTGGCCGAGCTGTGGGAGCAGGAGCTGCTGCCGTACTTCGTCGACGCCTGCCGGATGCTGGAGGCCGCCGGACGCCAGGGCGGCGGCTCCCTGGTCTGGACCCGCGACAGGCTGCGCAGGATGGTGGGCGAGACCGACGCCGAGGCCATGCTCACCGGGGCCAACTCCGACGGGGAGCTGGCCAGCCTCGGCCCGCTCGTCGGCCTGGAGAAGCTCGCCCGGGGCGAGATCGACCGGGAGGCGTTCGCCCTCGCCTACGGCCACCGCGGCCCGCACGAGTTCGAGGTCTCCGTCGCCCGCCCCGGCGAGGACCCTGACTGGATCGACGCGCAGCTCGCGGCCATGCTCGACACCCCGCACGACGCGGACCGGCTGCTGGAGCGCCAGCGGGAGGCGCGGGAGGCGGCCTGGGCGCGGTTCGAGAAGCGCCGGCCCGCGAAGGCGGCGAAGATGCGCCGGCGGGTGAGCCGGTGGAACGCGATCGTCCGCGACCGGGAGACGACCCGCTCGGAGGTGATCCGCGCCTTCTGGGCACTGCGCGCCTTCGTCCGGCGGGCCGGGGAGCTCACCGGCCACGGTGACGACCTGTTCTTCCTGTCGATCCAGGAGATCGTCGCCGTGCTGCGCGGTGACGGCGCCCCGCCGGCGGAGGTGGCGGTCCGGCGGGCGACCTACGAGCGCTACGCGGCCCTGCCCGCCTACCCCACGCTGATCGTCGGCCGTTTCGACCCGGTCCGCTGGGCCGCCGACCCCGACCGGCGCGGCGACATCTTCGACGCCCGGGGCGGCGGCGCCCCGGTGAGCGACACGGTGACCGGCTTCCCCGGCGCGCCGGGCGTCGTGGAGGGCGTGGCCCGCGTCATCGCCGGCCCCGAGGACGGCGACCGGCTCGCCCCGGGCGAGATCCTCGTGACGACACTGACCAACATCGGCTGGACCCCGATGTTCCCCCGCGCCGCCGCCGTCGTGACCGACATGGGCGCGCCCCTGTCGCACGCCTCGATCGTCGCGCGCGAGCTCGGCATCCCCGCGGTGGTCGGCACCGGGAACGCGACCATGCGCCTGCCCGACGGCGCCAGGATCCGGGTCGACGGCGAGCGCGGCACTGTAGAACTGCTGACGACGTGACCGCGCCCCGGCGCCGGTGAGGGGGAGTCAGAGGGAGAATCAATGGGTGTGGGACGGAGCCGTACGGGAGCCGGCCGTGGGTGAGACCGCGGCGGCGCCGGCGATGGGTGGGCACGGCGGATGCTGAAACTGGACCGGCTGGTGAACGTTCTCGGCGGTTACGGCGCCCGGCTGTGCTGCGCTCCCGCCTCGCGGGGGGTGGAGCTGCGCAGCGTCGTGGTGCACGATCCGACCGACACCCGCCCGGCGACCGGTGACGTGTTCCTGTCGGTCGGCGTGGACTCGGCGGCCGACGCCGTACGGCTGGCCCGGGCCGCGCGCGCCGCGGCGCTGCTGGTGCGCGGTAGCCCGCCGCTCGACGGCGACGCCCTGGCGGACGCCCTGGACAGCGGGATCGCCGTGCTGCTCGTGGAGCCGGAGGTGTCCTGGAGCCAGCTCTTCGGCGTGGTGTACGGCCTGGTGCTCGAAGGCCGCGAGACCGAGGCGGGGCGGGGGCCGACCGATCTGTTCGCCTTCGCGGACACCCTCGCCAAGGAGATCGGCTGCGCGGTGACGATCGAGGACCAGATGTCACGTGTCCTGGCCTACTCCGGCTCGCAGCAGACCGCCGACCCGGCGCGGCTGGAGACGATCCTGGGCAGGCGGGTGCCCGACACCATGCGCCGGCTGTTCGAGCGGGAGGGCGTCTTCGCGCACCTGACGACCTCCGACGAGCCGCTGTTCGTCGGCCCCTTCCCGACGCACGGCCTCAGGGGCCGCATGGTCGTCGCCGTGCGCGCCGGCCGCGAGCTGCTCGGGTCGATATGGGTCGAGTGCGAGCACCCGCTGGCCGGCGAGCGCCGGACCGTCCTGGGCGACGGGGCGCGGGCGGTCGCGCTGCACCTGCTGCGCTCCCGGGTCAGCGCGGACCTGGAACGTCAAGTGGAGTCCGACCTCGTCATCCGGCTGCTGGAGGGCACGGCCGACGCGCCCGCCGTGGTCAGCAGGCTCGGCCTGCCCCGGGGGCGGTACCGGGTGATCGCCCTCCAGGCGCACATCGCCGAGGAGCGGCACGCCGCGATCCTGCTGGCCTTCGAGCGCGCGACCACGGGCTTCGGGTGGTCGCGGCCGGGGCGCAGCGCCCTGTTCGGCAACACCCTGTACACCCTGCTGCCCTGCGACAACGACGTCACACCCGCCCGTGACTGGCTCGCCGCGATCGTGGGCGTCCTGCCGCGGCAGGTCACCGTCTTCGCCGGCGTGGGCGGGGCGGCGGGGCCCACCGAGCTCTCCGCCAGCAGGCAGGAGGCCGACGAGAGCCTCGCCCTGCGGGCGGCGCGGCCCGGCGGCGACCTGGCGGTCGTCTACGACGATTCGTGGGACGAGATCCTGCTGCAGCGCCTGCGCGCGGCCGCCTCCTCGGGGCGGACCCCCGCCCGCGGGCCGGTCGCCGAGCTGACCCGGCACGACGCGGAGCACGGCACCCGCTACATCGTGACGCTGCGCGCCTGGCTGGAGGCGCAGGGGGACCTGGCCGTCGCCGCCGGCCGCCTCGACGTCCACCCCAACACCGTCCGCTACCGGCTCCGGAAGATGGCCGAGATCACTGACCTGCAGCTCGAACTGCCGGAGAAACGGCTGGCGATGATCATCGCGCTGGCCGTCGGCCAGGACAGGCCGTCCTGATCTCTCCCTGTTTGTCGGAGCCGGACAACGTCTCCCCCGGTGCTTGTCCAACACGCACAGACCGTTCCGCCGTCACGGCGGCGATGCTCGTCTCACGCGGGCGACGCCCGTGGCAGGCAGCGCACGTCAGAGCGGAGAAGTGGTCATGGGTATCGATGGTGGGCCGCGCACGGCGGTGGTGATCGGCGCCGGTGTGGTGGGGCTGTCCACCGCCTGGTTCCTGCAGGAACGTGGCGTGGACGTCACCGTGGTCGACCGTGACGGGGTGGCCGCGGGCGCGTCGTGGGGCAACGCGGGCTGGCTCTCGCCGGGACTGGCCATCCCGCTGAACGAGCCCGGGATCCTCCGCTACGGCCTGCGCTCCCTGCTCGACCGGAGCGCCCCGCTGCACGTGCCCGCCACCCCCGACGTGGGACTGTGGTCCTTCCTCACCCGGTTCGCCATGAACTGCACCTGGAAGTCCTGGGGCCGCGCCGTCCAGGCCAATCTCCCGTTCAACGAGGAGTGCCTGGAGGCGTTCGACGTGCTCACCGCCAACGGCGTCGAGGCCCCCACGGTGGAGGCCCCGATCATGGCCGCGTTCGAGAGCCCCCGGCAGGCCGTGGGCCTCCTGCACGAGCTCCAGCGGATCAACCGGTCCGGCCTGGAGATCCAGTACACCGCCTTCGAGGGCGACGAGGTCGGCGGGCAGGCGCCGCAGCTGTCCTCCCGCGCGCGGGCCGGGATCCGGCTTGACGGGCAGCGCTACGTCGACCCCGGGCAGTTCACCCAGTCACTGGCCCGCTCCGTCACCGCCCGCGGCGGCACGATCCGCTCCGGCTTCCGGGTGACCGAGGTGCGCTCCGGCTCCGGCGGGCTCACCGTCCTGTCGAGCGAGGGAGACTCCGTCGGGGCCGACGTCGTCGTCCTGGCCACCGGTGCCTGGCTGAACGGGCTCGGCAAGGAGTGGGGGGTCCGCGTGCCGGTGCGCGCCGGACGCGGCTACTCCTTCACCGTGCCGACCGAGCAGCCCGTGCCCGGGCCGATCTACCTGCCCGCCGTCCGCGTGGCCTGCACGCCGTACCAGGGCAAGCTCCGCGTGGCGGGGACGATGGAGTTCCGCGACGCCGACGCCCCGCTGTACCAGAGGCGGGTCGAGGCGATCATCGCGTCCGCCCGGCCGCTGCTCGACGGCGTCTCCTGGGACGAGCGCACCGACACCTGGGTCGGCCCGCGCCCCGTCACGCCCGACGGCCGGCCCCTCATCGGCGCCACCCACGCCCCCGGGCGATATGTCGCCGGCGGGCACGGCATGTGGGGCCTCACCCACGGGCCGATCACCGGGCGCATGCTCGCCGAGCAGATCACCACCGGCAAGCAGCCCGTGGCCCTGCGCGACTTCGCCCCCACCCGCTGAGCCCCGGCCCGGCCGGGCGGGGCCGCCGTACGGCTCCCGCCCGGCCGGGAAGAGCTCCGGTCAGGGCCATGCCCTACTATTCTGCGATGCTTGATCACAAGTATGACGATCTTGACAGCGCCATCGCGAACGGGGACGTCCCGGGCCTCTTCGAGGCCATGGGCGGGCTGTGGCAGGCCGCCCAGCAGGCCGGCCCCGGCGATCTGAACCGCGTCGTGGCCCGCGCCCCCGGCCTCTTCGAACAGCTGCCCTCCATCGGGCTGCGGGCGCACCTCGCCGTGCTGTTCGGCGGGCTGACCGAGCTCGGCGCCGACCCCGCCCCCCTCGCCGGGCAGCTCGGCGAGGGCCTGACCGAGGCGCTGGAGCTGGTCGTCGAGTACGCCGCGATCTGGAAGGACGCCGTCCCCGACGAGCCTCCGCCGCCGATGGAGAGCAAGTCCTTCGAGGTCTCCGTCCCCGTGCTCGCCCCTCTCGTCGGCGAGGAGCACGCCCAGCGGCTGGCCCAGGGCTGGGCCGAGATCGGCCAGTGGAAGATGGCGGCCATCACGATGCTGCAGAGGTCCAGCACGGTCCGGGGCCGACTGGCCGGCAGCGAGCGGCTCATCGAGGCGATCACCACCGCCACGACCGTGGACCACGACCTCGACTGGCCCACCCGGCTGCTCGCCGTACTGGACGACGAGCCCCTGCTCGTCCTGCATCCCGCCACGGGGCGCGGTTACGAGCTGACCATCGGCGGCATCGGCGACAACTTCCAGCTCCACACCCTGCTCGCCGACGCGCTCGGCGACTCCCTCGGGGTCGACCGGCCCGATCCGAGCTGGGTCGCCTCCGCCGTCGACGGCCCGCTCGAACCCGAGGTGTGGCCGATCCGGGGCCAGTTCAACCTGGTCGACGCCTACGGCTCCGCGATCTGGAACGAGGGGGTGCCCGCGGACATCCCGATCTTCGAGGGCCGGCGCGTGGTCGTCCTCAAACCGCCGCCCTACCCGCGGACCTGGAACATCGGGCGGCTCTACCCGATGATGCGCCCGCTCCTGCGCGTCGACAGGCCCCTGCCTCCGGAGGAGGCCGCCACCTGGCTCGGGAAGATCGCCTCTCACGCGTGAGCGCGGGAGATGCGCCCCGCCACGCCCCGCACAAGTGAGGCGTCCCGTTATGCCCTGCATGAGCGAGGTGCCCCACCGGAACGAGCACTTCTGCATATTTCAGCAAAAGTACTGAATCCTTAATCAAAAGTATTGACGCTGCCACCGTAAGTACTTACATTCACGGCAAAAGAACTCCGCAAGGGAGAGGCTCGTAATCTTCGCGGAACAACGGGCGCGGAGGTACGCACGACGGTCCCGGCAGCCGGCGGCCGGAAGCCCGTGCGTCACCGGTCGCCGCGCCCGCTGAGGGGCGTCGACCCACTCCCCGGGCCGGGGCCCGGCCGCCCACGCGCCCGGACGGCGCCGTCCCCCACCTCGGCGGCGTCCCGTCCGGGCGCCACCGCCCGACCGTCCAACGCCCTACCGGCTCACCTCTGAACCTCCGGTGGCGCGGTCCGTCCACCGCGCATGCCGTCCTGCCGCCGGCCCGCTCGCGTGCCGTCCGGCCGTGCCCAGATACACCCCAACGCCCAGGTAAACCCCCCATCCCTGGAGAGCCCGTGTATCACAGGAGAAAACGGACACTGAGCGCGGCGCTGGCCGCTGTTCTCGTCGCCGGCGCCACAGCGTCCGCCCTGGCCGCCGCCCCGGCGGCACACGCCACCGCCATCGACCCGGCGGACTACCAGCAGGTCACCCTCGCCAAGGGCGTGGCCGAGATGGGCGAGCCGATGTCGCTCGCCGTACTGCCGGACCGCTCGGTCGTCCATACCTCCCGCGACGGCGCGCTCCGGCGCACCGACGCCGGCGGCAACACCTCCGTGGTCGCCACGCTGCCGGTGTACAACCATGACGAGGAGGGTCTCCAGGGCGTCGGAGTGGACCCCGCCTTCTCCTCCAACCGGCACATCTACCTCTACTACGCGCCGCCGCTGTCCACCCCGGGCGGCGACGCCCCGGCCACCGGCTCCGACTGGTCGGCCTGGCAGGGCGTCAACCGCCTGTCACGGTTCACCCTCACCGCGGACTGGAAGCTCCAGGCGGGCAGCGAGGTGAGGATCCTCGACGTGCCGGCCGACCGCGGCATCTGCTGCCACGTCGGCGGGGACATCGACTTCGACGCCGCCGGCAACCTCTACCTGACCACGGGCGACGACTCCAACCCCTTCGACTCCGACGGCTACAGCCCGATCGACGAGCGCACCGGCCGCAACCCCTCCTACGACGCGCAGCGCACCTCGGCGAACACCGATGACCTGCGCGGCAAGGTGCTGCGGATCAAGGTGAACGGCGACGGGAGCTACTCGATCCCCTCGGGGAACATGTTCCCGCCCGGCACGTCGGGCACCAGGCCCGAGATCTACGCGATGGGATTCCGCAACCCGTTCCGGATGAGCGTCGACAGGTCGACCGGCGTCGTCTACCTCGGCGACTACGGTCCGGACGCGGGCGCCTCGAACGCCTCCCGGGGGCCGAGCGGCCAGGTCGAGTTCAACCGGATCACCGGGCCGGGCTTCTACGGCTGGCCGTACTGCACCGGCGACAACACCGTGAACGAGACGTACAACGAGTACGACTTCGCCTCCGGCGCCTCCGGCGCCAGGTACGACTGCGCCGGCGGGCCGGCGAACAACTCCCCCCGCAACACCGGCCGGCCCACCCTGCCGGCCGCGAAGCCCGCCTGGATCAAGTACGGCGGCGACGCCGGCTCGCCGCCGGAGTTCGGCGGCGGCTCCGAGTCGCCGATGGGCGGCCCGGTCTACCGCTACGACGCCGCGTCGAGCTCGGAGGTCAAGTTCCCCCAGTCCCTGAACGGCGTGTTCTTCGCGGGCGAGTTCGGCCGGGGCTGGATCAAGGCCGTCGAGGTCGGCTCGGACGGCTCCCGCGGGGCCATCAGCGCCTTCCCCTTCACCGGCAAGCAGGTGATGGACCTGGCGTTCGGCCCCGACGGGGCGCTGTACGTCCTGGACTACGGCACCGGTTACTTCGGCGGCGACGCCAACTCGGCCCTGTACCGCGTCGAGTACATCGCCGGCCGCAACCGGGCGCCGACCGCGAAGGCGGCGGCCGACCGGACCTCCGGGCAGGCGCCGCTGACGGTGGCCTTCTCCTCCTCCGGCTCCTCCGACCCGGAGGGCGGCGCCCTCACGTACTCGTGGACGTTCGGCGACGGCGGCACCTCGACGGCGGCGGCCCCCTCCCACACCTATACGGGCAACGGCGCCTACACCGCCACGTTGAAGGTCACCGACCCGCAGGGCGCGACCGGCACGGCAAGTGTGATCATCACGGTCGGCAACACCGCCCCGGTCCTCACCATCACCTCTCCGAAGAACGGGCAGCCGTTCACCTTCGGTGACACGGTCCCCTACGCGGTCACGGTGACCGACCCCGAGGACGGTCCGGTCGACTGCTCCAAAGTCACGATGACCTACCTGCTGGGCCACGACAGCCACGGACACGCCATCACCTCGAAGACCGGCTGCACCGGCTCGATCGCGACGCAGGTGGACGGTGAGCACTCCACCGAGGCGAACACCTTCGGCATCTTCGCCGCGGAGTACACCGACGCGGGCGGCCTGAAGGGCACCGCCCAGGCGACGCTGCAGCCCCGGCACCGCCAGGCCGAGCACTACGGCTCCGCGTCCGGGGTGGACCCCATCAACCACGCCGGCGCCGAGGGCGGCAAGACGGTCGGCAACATCCACAACGGTGACTGGATCGCCTTCCAGCCCTACCAACTGGACGGCGTCACCTCGATCACCGCCCGCGTCTCGTCCGCCGGGGCCGGCGGCACGCTGGAGGTGCGGGCCGGTTCCAGCACCGGCACCCTGCTCGGCTCGGTCCCGGTGCCGGTGACCGGCGGGTGGGAGACGTTCCAGAACGTCACCACGGCCCTGACGAAGGGGCCCGCCGGCACCACCACCCTGTATCTGGTGTTCAAGGGCGGCTCCGGCGCGCTGTACGATCTCGACGCGTTCACCCTGGCGGCCGGCGCCACCGGTGGGACCGGTCCGGTCAGGGGGCTGGCGGGCAAGTGCCTGGACATCAACGGAGCCGCCACCGCCGACGGCACCAAGGTCCAGCTGTACACCTGCAACGGCACCGGCGCCCAGCAGTGGACAGTCAACGGCCAGATCCTCAAGGCCCTGGGCAAATGCCTGGACGTCTCCGGCGGCGGCAGCGCCAACGGCACCAAGGTCCAACTGTGGACCTGCAACGGCACCGCCGCCCAGAACTGGGCCGCCCAGCCCGACGGCACCCTGAAGAACCCCAACTCCGGCCGCTGCCTGGACGTCGAAGGCGCCAACCCCGCCGACGGCACCCAGACCATCATCTGGGACTGCGGCAACCAGGCCAACCAGAAATGGACGCTGCCCTGACCTGCGGCCCTCCGCGGCGGGCCCCGGGGTGTCCGGCGGCTCCGCCCTGGGGTGTCCGGCGGCTCCGACCCGGGAGTTCCGGCGGTTCCACCCCGGGAGTCGCCACGGCTCCACCCCGAGAGCTCCATCCCGAGAGCTTCATCCCGAGAAGGGAACGCAAGGTGAGAAACTTTCTGCGCCGGGTGTTGCCCCTGACGGTGGCGGGCATCACGATCATCGCCTGCACCGGCACAGGTCTGGCGGCAGCGGCCGCCGACAGCGCCTACAAGGTGCTCGTGTTCTCCAAGACGGCCGGGTTCCGGCACGACTCGATCGCCGCGGGCATCCAGACCATCCGCGACCTGGGGGCGGCCAACGGCTTCGCCGTCGACGCCACCGAGGACGGCGGCGCGTTCACCGCCGCCAACCTGGGCCAGTACGCCGCGGTGGTCTTCCTCAACACCACCGGCGACGTGCTCGACGCCGGCCAGCAGAGCGCGTTCGAGTCCTACATCGGCTCGGGCAAGGGCTTCACGGGCGTCCACGCGGCCGCCGACACCGAGTACGGCTGGCCGTTCTACGGCGACCTCGTCGGCGCGTGGTTCGCCTCGCACCCGGCGATCCAGCAGGCCACCGTCAAGGTCGAGGACCGGGCGCACGCGGCGACCGCGCACCTCGGCCAGACCTGGCCCCGCACCGACGAGTGGTACAACTACCGCACCAACCCCCGCTCCAGCGCGCACGTGCTCGCAGCCCTGGACGAGACGTCCTACTCCGGCGGCTCGATGGGCGGCGACCACCCCATCACGTGGTGCAAGGCCACGGGCGGTGGGCGGTCCTTCTACACCGGCGGCGGCCACACCGTCGAGTCGTACGGCGACAGCGCCTTCAGGGCCCAACTGCTGGGCGGCATCCGGTACGCGGCCGGCCAGACGGAGGCCGACTGCCGGCCGGAGACCGGCTACACCAGGTTGTACGACGGTTCGACGGCCGGCTGGTCCCAGGCCGGCCCCGGCGGGTTCACCAACGCCAACGCCACCCTCACCTCCACCGGCGGCCTGGGCATGCTCTGGTACTCGGCCAGGGAGCTGCGCTCCTACTCGCTGAAGCTGGACTGGAAACTGGCCGGCGACGACAACTCCGGCGTGTTCATCGGCTTCCCCGCGAGCGACGACCCGTGGTCGGCGGTCAACAACGGCTACGAGATCCAGATCGACGCGACCGACTCCGCCGACCGCACCACCGGCTCCGTCTACGGGTTCAAGTCGGCCGATCTCGCCGTCCGCGACGCCGCGCTGAACCCGCCGGGAGAGTGGAACACCTACGAGCTGCTGGTCGAGGGCGAGCGGGTGCAGGTCTTCCTCAACGGCTCCAAGATCAACGATTTCACCAACACCGACCCGGCGCGCAGCCTGCAGCAGGGCCACATCGGCATCCAGAACCACGGTGACGGCGACGAGGCCGCCTTCCGCCACATCCGTCTCAAGGAAATCGGCGCGTCGCAGGACAGGACCATCGAGGCCGAGTCCTACAGCGCGGTCAGCGGGGCCGCTCCGTTCGGCAAGACCGGCGCGCACGGCGGCAGGACGCTCGGCTACATCGATCCCGGTGACTGGTCGTCGTACGCGGGCGTCGACCTGACCGGCGTGACGGGGTTCCGGGTGAGGGTCGTCTCCGGCGGGCCGGGCGGCGCGATCCAGGTCCGGACCGGCTCGGCCACCGGCCCGATCCTCGGCACGGTGAACGTGCCGAACACCGGCGGATGGGAGACCTTCGCCGATGTGCAGACCGGCCTGACCGGCGTGCCGTCGGGTGCCCAGACGCTGTATCTGACCTATGCGGGGACCGGTTCCGGCCTGTTCGACCTGGACGACTTCACCCTCGTCAGAGGCACCCCGCCGGCCCGCACCGGTCCGGTCAGGGGGCTGGCGGGCAAGTGCCTGGACATCAACGGAGCCGCCACCGCCGACGGCACCAAGGTCCAGCTGTACACCTGCAACGGCACCGGCGCCCAGCAGTGGACGGTCAACGGCCAGATCCTCAAGGCCCTGGGCAAATGCCTGGACGTCTCCGGCGGCGGCAGCGCCAACGGCACCAAGGTCCAACTGTGGACCTGCAACGGCACCGCCGCCCAGAACTGGGCCGCCCAGCCCGACGGCACCCTGAAGAACCCCAACTCCGGCCGCTGCCTGGACGTCGAGGGCGCCAACCCCGCCGACGGCACCCAGACCATCATCTGGGACTGCGGCAACCAGGCCAACCAGAAATGGACGCTGCCGTAGCCGTCGCCGGGGACGGACGCCCCCGTGGCCGTCGGCGCCGGACGACGGCCACGGCCGGGTAGGCGGCCACGGCGACGGCCACGGCCGGGGAGCGACCGGGTAGGCGGCCACGGCCCGGAGGGCCGGTAACCCGGTGGCCGGGCGGTAGCCGTACATGGCACGGTAGGACGATGTCCGATCTCAGCACGCTGCCCCGCTCGGTCGCCGAGGCCGTCGCCGCCGAGCGGGACGGCCGGCGGTTGCGCCACCTGTTCTTCTGGGGCCATCGGCCGCCGCGTGCCGGCGGTGTCGGGGCCGGATGCCTCAGCCAGTGGTGGGAGGCCGCCTTCACCGTGGACGGGCACGTCTTCCGGTCGGCCGAGCACTACATGATGGCGCACAAGGCGTGGCTGTTCGACGACGGCGAGACCGCCGCGCGGATCCTCGCGGCCGGGCACCCCGCCGAGGCCAAGAAGCTCGGCCGCGAGGTCCGCGGCTTCGACGAGGCCGCGTGGGACGAGCACCGCTACGAGATCGTGGTGCGCGGCAGCACCGCCAAGTTCGGCGCCCGCCCCGAGCTGAAGGACTTCCTGCTCGGCACCCGTGGCCGGGTCCTGGTCGAGGCCAGCCCCGTCGACCGGGTCTGGGGCATCGGGCTCACCGCCGACGACGCACGCGCCGCCTCCCCCGCCACCTGGCGGGGCCTGAACCTGCTCGGCTTCGCCCTCATGGACGCCCGCGACGCCCTGGACGCCCGCGACGCCCGCCGGGCCCCGGAGACCGCGCCGGGAAGCAGGGCCGGCCGCGGGCGGTGATCCACCGCCCGCGGCCGGCTGGGACAATCTGTCCATGACACAGGAGCCGACGCGCGATCCGCAGAGCGAGGGCGAGAAGCTCGTCGCCGCCGCGCACGCCGGAGACAGCGAGACGGCACACCGTCTCACCAGTGCGTTCGTCATGGGCGGGCACATCGACGAAGGCGTCCCCCACTGGGAGCGGGCGGCGGCGGCCGGGGACGCCTTCTCCGCCTTCACCCTCGCCCGCTACCGCAAGATCCGCGGAGACCGGCCGGCCGCCGAGCGGCTCTACCGCACCGCCGCCGAGACCGACGCGGGCTGCGCGTACGGGCTCGGCGTCCTCCTCAAGGAGGACGGCGACCCCGAGGCCGCCCACTGGTTCCGGCGCGGCTGGGAGCTGGGCCACCTCGAGTGCAAGATCGAGCTCGGCAGGCTCCTCGCCCGCGAGGGAAAGCTCGACGAGGCGCCGAAGTTCCTGATGAGCGACGTCGACCTCGGTGACATCGCCGTCTTCCGCTGGGTGGAGCTCTTCGAGCGCATCCGCGGCGACTTCGACCGGGTCGACGCCGACCTCGCGGCGGCCGAGCGGGAGGGCGACGCGGAGGCGGCGGCCGAGGCGCTGCTTCCGCTGTCCGACATGGAGCGCCACTTCCAGGACTACCCGGGCCTGCTCGACGAGGCCGAGGGCTACTACCGCAGGGCCGCCGCCCTCGGCAGCGCGCCCTCGCTCGTCGACCACGCGATCCGCGTCGAGGAAGTACGGGCCCGGGACCGCTGGCCCGAGGCCCGCGAGCTCCTCCTCCGCGCCCACGGGCAGGGCTACGACGGCGCCGCCTACGTGCTCGGCGTCCTCCACGAGCAGCGCGGCGACCTGGCGGAGGCCGAGCGCTGGTACGCGGACGCGGCCGCCGCCGGCCACGAGTCCGCCCAGTGGAACCTCGGCAACCTGTGCAGACGGCAGCGCCGGCTCGACGAGGCAGAGCTGTGGTTCCGCAGGGCCGGCGAGAACGGCGAGGACGTGGCGGACCAGCTCGCCACCGTCGCCCGGCTGCGCGAGGAGGACGCCGTCCCCCCCGACCGGGATCTGCGCCGCCTGCCCGAGCTGCGCCGGCAGGCCGAGGCCGGCGACGTGCGGGCCGGATACGCCTACGGGCGGATGCTGCACGCCTGGGGCGGCGCCTCCGCCCGCCACATGGCCGCCTGGTTCAGGCCCGCGGCCGAGGCGGGCGACGCCGAGGCCGCCTTCGGGCTCGGCGAGCTCCACAAGGAGCTGCGCGAGCCCGAAGCGCGCGACCACTGGCACCGCCGCGCCGCCGAGCTCGGCCACCACGAGGCCTGTTTCGCCATGGGCATGCTCTCCCACCACCACAAGGACTGGCAGGAGTCCGAACGCTGGTTCGTGCGCGCGGCCGAGGACGGCATGGGCCTGACCTCGATGTTCGCGGGCAAGCTGAAGGCCCAGCGCGGCGCGTACGCGGAGGCGGAGCCGCTGCTGCGGCATGCCTGGGAGAAGGGACATGACCGCGCCTACGGCGTCGAGACCGCGGGCTACTACGGCATGGTGCTGCACCGCCTCAGCCGGCCCTCCGAGGCGGTGCCGCTGCTGCGGATCGCCGCCGAGCGCTGGCGCGAGGTCAGGCGGCGCTACGACCCGGACGACCTGGAGCTGCTCGCCAGGATGGTGGATCCGGGGAAGGAACTCGCCCGGGCCGAGGCCGCCCTGACCGACGGATAGCCCCGGGCCGGCAGCCGGACACGGCCGGAGGCGCCCACCTCACTCCGCGACCGCCCCGCCCAGGTCGAGATCGTCGTCTTGGGCGGCCGGCGGCTGGTCCGGACGTTCCCGCGCCGTGCGGCCGCCGCGCAACCGGACCAGCCAGGCCGGTGCGGAGCCCCCGCCCGGCCCGAGGCGGTAGGCGCCCAGCAGCCAGTCGGCCAGCCGGTCCCGGTCGATGACGATCATGTCCTGCTCGCGGGCCGTCCGTGCGGCCTGCGCGCTGAGACGGTGCGAGGTCACGAAGACGCCCTGATGGTCGCGGTACGGCCGGGCCTGCAGCGCGCCCACGAAGTCGCGCACCGCGCCGGGACCGATCGCCCGCGTGTAGTACTTGCACTGGATCGCGTACGGCCGGCCGCCGGGTGCGACGCCGAGGACGTCCACGCCTCCGTCCCCGGCACCGCCGACGACACGGACCCGGCCGAAGCCGTCGCGCCGCAGCAGCTCGGCCGTCAGCTCCTCGAACCGGCGCGGATCCAGCCGGTCCAGCTCGGCGCGTAGCAGCGCGTCCCTGCGGTAGGCCGCGCCCATGTGGCGCACCGCGAAGGCGGCGGCGGCCAGCAGCACGGCGAGCACGGCGGCGACGCCGAGCAGCGTCGTCCAGGCCGATTCCAGGGCCTTGAGCGCCGCGGGCACCACGACGATGACCGCCGGCGGGACGATCAGCCACAGCGGGCTGATCCCGCTCTTCTTCCGGCTCCGCCGGGTGGTGCGTTTCCGTGCCGGTCGTCTACGCCTCGCCATCGGAGCCTCCAGGAGGAGAACGGGAGAGGACACCGAGTGTGAACGACGGCTCCGACAGAATCCGCCGCGCCGGCACGGCCACGCCGCGCTGTGACGTCTCAGCCGGTCCGTTCAGCCGTCCTTCCGAGGCTGGCCCACCCGGCCGTCCTTCCGAGGTCGGACGGTGAGGCCGGCGTACCGGTTGCCGACTTTGGTCGTAGCACGCACGCCCAAAGTTCGATGTGCGCCACCGGCTGGATTCCTACCATCGAGGACATGATCCCGACCGCGGCACCGACACCCAGCCGCATCCACGGAATCGATGCGGTGCGCGGCTTCGCGCTGGGCGGCATCCTGGTCGCCAACATCGGTTTCTTCGCCGATCCCGGATACTCCGTCGGCGTCGGCACCATGCCCCTCGGCGAAGGGCCTGTCGCCCTCGCCGTCAGCACCCTGGTGCTGACGAAGTTCTACGTCATCTTCTCGTTCCTGTTCGGCTATTCCTTCACCCTGCAGATGCGCTCGTGGGGCGAGAAGGTCAAGGTCCGCATGCTCCGCCGCTGCCTCGGCCTGGCCGTCCTGGGCGTGGTGCACGGATTCCTGCTCTGGATCGGCGACATCCTCACCCTCTACGCCGCACTCGGTCTCCTCCTGCTGGCGATGCGCAACATCCGGCCCAGGACCGCCGTCAAGGCCGGCTGCTGGATCATCGGCGTGACGGCGGTGGTCTGGCTCCTGCTGGCCGGGCTCACCCTGCTCGACCCGGGCGGCGGAGCGGGCCCGGTCCCTGACCCGGCGGCCGCCGCCCGGGCCGAGGCGCTGGTCACCGGTGGGCCGCTGAGCTTCCTGCGGTTCCAGGCGGAGACCTATCCGATGCTCGCGATGTTCGTGTGGATCGGTCAGGGGCCGATGGCGATGGCGCTTTTCCTGTTCGGCCTGGCGGCCGGCAAGTCGCGGCTGTTCGAGGAGCCGGAGCGCTGGGCCCACCTGGTCCCCCGGATCCTGTGGCTGGGTTACGGCGTCGGCCTGCCCGGCGCGGTCTTCTTCACCTGGTCGTCCCAGGCGTACGACGCCATGGAGCTGGTCGGCGCGGCGGTCAACAACGTGACCTCGCTGCTGCTGTCCGCCGCCTACGTGGTCACCCTGCTCGAAGTGGTCAAGCGCGTCCCGGCGGTCGGCAACGCGCTGGCCCCTGCCGGCATGGCCGCGGCCTCCAACTACATCGGCCAGTCGGTGCTGGCCTGTCTGGTCTTCACCGGATACGGCCTGGCGCTGGCGGGCGAGCTGGCGCCGACAGCGGTGATGGGTGTGGCCGCGGCGATCTACGCGGCCCTCCTGACGCTGAGCGCCTGGTGGCTGCGTCGCCATCGGCGGGGCCCGATCGAATGGGGCCTCAGACGCCTCACCTTGCTCTCCGCGACTCCGCCGCGGCCCCGTGGACCGTCATCCGCCCCTGCGGCCGGAGCCACCGCCGGCGCGGACGCCGCCCTCGGCCGACCCGGCCGGGTCGGCGATACCCGGCTGCCGTGACCACTCCCCCGACGTCGGCGGCCGGAAGAACGGGCCGGCGGCGCCGCGCCGGTGCGCGGCCGGCGTGGCCGGCATGGCCGGGAACACCCGGCGGCGTGACCGTCCGCCTTCCGGGGAGCGATCGCCGTTCCGAGCGCCTGGCCCCGGTCCGCCTCATCCGGGTCGCGGCCGGGTCCGCCGCGGCTCTGGCGGACGCTTACGGGGTGGCCCACACTTTGCGTCATGGATCACGAGCGGCGGGAGCGCGCACGACGCCGGCTGCTCCCCGACAGGTCCAACGTCCATGGATTTCCAGAACGACACGCCCGTACATTCTTGGTGCAGCGGAAGTAGCAGCGTTATCGCTTGGATCTCCGCCCCCAAGCTCATTGAGGCTTCACGCATCAGCAGCGCCGGCAAGCAGTGGTGGAAGTTCTCCATGGGCGGCGGATACGGATATGTCTACGACGGATACCGCATTTGATCCCGATCGGCAGGTGAGCGTTCCGCAGGCTCCCCCTTCAGCGGGCCTTCGCGTGGGGACCGGGTCATGTTCCTGTGCGATCACCACGTGAAACGGATCGGCCGCGAGCCTGGCGTGCGGTAGGACCTCGTGGACGGCGGCGTGGGCACAGCTCATGCCGGTCGCCACAGCGTGGATCCACTCGCGCCGGGCCGGTGGCCGGGCCGGCCGCCGCGCGCCGACGGCGGAGCCGCCCGGCCACTCGGAACCGCCTACGCCGAGATGGAATACGCTGCCTCCGTGCTGCCGGCCCCCTGGCCGGCGGCACGGCACCGATCCCGGCTGCCCGCATCCGTATTCAGACCGAGGAGCCTCCCCGTGGAATTCCAGCCGATCGAGCGCAGCGCGCGGGCGTTCCAGCAGGCGGTGACCGCAGAGGAGATCCAGGCGATCTGCCACCGTGTCTTCGGCGCCGGAGCCCGTGCCGTCTCCGCCGTCGAGCTGGGCCTGGGGATGTACAACACGACCTACCGGATCACCGTGACCGGGCGGGAACGACCGGTGGTCCTGCGGGTCGCCCCGGAGCCGGAGCGGCAGTTCCGGTCCGAGCGGCAGCTGATGCGCAACGAGTACGCGAGCGTGCCGTGGCTCGCGGTGATCGCGCCGCTGACGCCGCAGGTGATCGCGGTGGACTGGTCACACGAGGTGATCGGCCGGGACTGGATGATCCAGAGCCTGCTCGACGGCGTGCCCGCCCCGGACCGCCTCGGCGCCTATCCGCGCTCGGCCTGGCCCGGCTTCTTCCGGCAGATGGGCGCGATCGCCGGAGCGGTGCACGCGGTGCGCGGCCCGCACTTCGGCTCCGTCGCCGGTCCGTCGCACGCCACCTGGAGTCAGGCGGTGATCGCGTCCCTGCGGGACATCGCCGCAGACCTGGACGGTATCGGCTTGGACGCCGCTGACGTGCGCAAGGTGGCGGCCGTGGCCGCCGAGCACCACCGGCTCATCGACGAGATCACGGAGCCGCGCATGCTCACCGGCGACCTGTGGACCGTCAACGTGATGCTGGACGCCACGGCCCCGGAGCCCGTGATCACCGGGGTCCTGGACATGGACCGCACCTTGTGGGGCGATCCCGCGGCGGACTGGACGATCCGGATGGCGCTGGCCAAGCCCGGCACCGAGCGGGACGCGTTCTGGGACGGCGACGGTTACGGCGCGCTGGACCGCTCCGCCTCTGCGGTGTGGCGCTCGCGGATCTACGAGGCCCGCCATCTCGGGGCCGTCCGCCTGGAGCACCACCGCCTGGGCAGCGCCGAGGGTGTCCGCCGCACCTACGACGACCTGGCCGCCGTAGTGGCCGAGCTGGCCTGACCGCGATGCCGTCCGGCTGCGGCAACACTTACAGCCAGACGTGATCGACGGTCGCTCCGGCACGCATTCGGCACGGCGCTGCTCCACCGGGAGTCACCCGGTGCGACTGCTGCGCCGGAACGTGATGCCCCCGCCGGCATCCGCCCCGGCCGGCGGTCATCCGGCCATGGCGCGACGGCAGCGGGCCAGTTCCGCGCGCAGGTCACGGCGGAGCGCCCGGTCCAGGCCGGGCTGGGCGAGCGCGTGGGCGAAGTCGCGGGCGGCCTCGTCCCACCGTCCCAGCCGCATCAGCGCCGTGCCCCGGTTGTAATGGGGCACCGGCTCCGCCGACAGCGCCACCGCCCGGTCCAGGTCGGCCACGGCGGCGGCCACGTCACCGCGTTCGAACCGGACGGCGGCCCGGTTCGTCCATGCCTCGACCAGCTCCGGATCCTCGGCCAGTGCCCGGGTGAGCAGTTCGTCGGCTTCGGCGAGGCCGCCGCGCTCCGAGCGGATCAGCCCGAGGGTGCACAGCAGCGCGGGCTCCTGCGGGGCCAGCGCCAGCCCGGCCCGCGCGTCCGCCTCGGCCGCGTCGAGCGCGCCGCGCTCCACCTGCAGGTTGACCAGGGCGATCCGGGCGTCGAGGTGCCCGGGGTCGACGGCGAGCGCGCGCTCCAGGTCGTCGCGCGCCCGCTCGGAACGGCCCCGCTCCTGCTGGAGCACGGCCCGGTTGTAGTACGCCTCGGGCAGATGCGGGCCCAGGCGGATCGCGGCGCCGTAGTCCCTGATCGCGGCCTGGGAGCGACCCGCCGCGCGGTGCAGGGCGGCCCGGTCCACGTAGTACTCACAGTTGCCGGGGTCGTGTGCGATCACGGTGTCGAGGTCGGCCAGGGCCTGCTCCGGGTCGCCCAGGGCCAGGTGCACCTGCGCCCGGTTGTGACGTAGCCGGGCCAGGTCCTGCGGGCGCTCGCCGGGGGCGAGCACCGCCGTCAGCCGGGCCAGCCCGTCGTCGATCAGCCGCAGCGCGCGGGCGGGCTCGCCCGCCCTGCTGTCCAGCAGCGCCAGGCCCTGCTCGTAGAAGACGGTGGACAGCACCCGCTGCCGCGGGTCGTCCAGCCCGGCCGCGAGGCGGAGCGCCTGCTCCAGCCAGTGCCGCGCCTGCGCCGGGTCCTGGTCGGCCGCCGACAGGTGCCTGGCGTACAGCATGGCGGTGGCGTACGCGGCCGACATGGTGATCTTCGGGTCGTCAGTGGCGGCGCGCGCCTCGTGGTAAAGGTCGAGCGCTTCGGCGGCGCGGTCCAGCGCCGCCAGGGCGGTGGCCAGGCCGGTGGTGAACGCCCACCAGTGCCGCAGGTCGCCGTCCGGGGTCACCGTGGCGCGCCCGCGCCGGGCGGTTCGGGCAGCGTGGTGGTAGAAGCCGCGGGCCAGGCTCTCGCCCAGGGCCGTGCGCATCGCCTCCGGCGCCGGGTCGGCCGCTGCCGGCTCGCGGGCGCCGCCGTCGCGCAGGTCCAGACGCACCGGGGACGGCCCGATCCGGCGGATCAGCGCGTCCAGCAGCTCGCGGGTGGTCTCGTCGGCCTCGCCGACGTGGTCGAACCGCACCGTGACCGGGTGCCGGAGCGTGTCCGCCCAGGCCGCCACGTACTCCGCCGCGCCGTAGGCCAGACAGGCGGTGCGCCGGGCGGGATGGAACCGGATCGGCTCCTCCTCGGCGGCCGGTCGTGCCGCGCGGTCGAGCCAGGGTGCGATGGCGTGCAGCTCGACTTCATGGCGGGAGGCCAGGCGGGGACGGTCGGCGGCGATCCGGCCGAGGAAGGCCGCGACCCCGGCGTACGGCCCGTGGTCGCGGTGGCAGTCGTAGCCGTCCGGCCCGCCGGTCACGGCCGGGCCGATCGCCGCAGGGGCGGACGCCCAAGGGCGCCCGCCGTGTCGGCAGCTACCAGCACCACTCGATCCAGAGCCGGCGGGCACCGGACAGCAGGCGCAGCGCGCTCTTGCGGCGGATGGGCATCTTCTTCATGAGCACCTCCGTGTGATCCACTTCAGGACTGCCCAGAGCATAATCATGCTCAACGGAAATATGAAGACTGCTCGCGATCGCATCTGCACGGCAGACGATCAGTGACAGCCGCGAACAGCCGGATGCGACAAGTTCCCCTCACCCCTACGAGGGGACGATCCCGGTACACGGACATGAGTTCTCCTGGCGGGCGGTCACCAGGACGCCGATTCGGCGGCCGGCTTGAGGCGGCCGATTCCGGTTGGGCTGGAGCGAGAGGGGGCAGGCCGAGACGGGGCGGAGGTCGTGCGGCCGGTCCTGACCGCCTGGGCCAACCGTGAGCCCCGGTACGGCTCCGCGCGGCGTGGCACGGGGACGGCTCGCCCAGTGTGCGCGTTCAACCAGGCGCTCAGCCCCGCCGCCGGATGACTGCGGCACATGCTCGCCGATCTAGGCGCCCAGCACGGCCAGGGTTTCCCGTAGCCAGCCGATCTCGGTCCTGCTGGTCGCGGTAGCGATCGTGAACAGCCCCTTGCGGAACGGATCGTCGAAGTCGGCGGCCCGCAGGGGCCGATCGCCGTCCCAGAAGAAGCTGGCCGGTTCGGTGAGGAAGGCCAGCCTGCGTCGCAGCACACCCGCCTGGAGCGCGGGCTCGCCGAGGTGGCGCAGGAACGCCAGCATCGTGAACCAGCGGTTCTCATCGGTGATGAACGGCTCATCCGGTTCGGCGAGCCGCCGCCGCAGCTCGGCGCGCCCGGCGTCGGTGAGGGTGAGCACGTGCCTGGGCGCGGCCTGGGCGCCGGGCTGCAGGTCGCGTTCGAGCAGGCCGTCGCGCTCCAGGCGTTTGATCGCCGGGTAGAGGGTGCCGTCGGCGATGGGCCGGACATGGCCGGTCAGGGCGGCGACGCGTTTGCGCAGCTCGTACCCGTGGAGCGGCTCGTCGTAGAGGAACCCCAGGATCGACAGCTCAATCATGCCGCTATGCTACCTCGAGGGCTTAGTACATCGATGACTAAGTATATCGGAGGCGATATTTATGAGGAATGCGCAGGTGCTGCCGGACGGGAGCCGCATCCGCTGGGCCGAGGTGGCCGGGCGGGAGCCGGTCCGGGTTTACGTGCACGGGCTGGGCGCGGCGGCGGCGCCGTACTTCCTGGAGGCCGCGAGCCGGCCCGAGCTGGCCGGGCACCGGAGCCTGTTCGTGGACCTGCTGGGGTTCGGGACCAGCGACCGACCCACCGGGTTCGGCTACACGATGGAGGAGCACGCGGACGCGCTCGCGACCGCGTTGCGGGCGGCGGACGTGCGCGCGGCGCAGGTGGTCGCGCACAGCATGGGGGGGACCATCGCGGTATACCTGGCCGAGCGGCATCCGGAGCTGGTGGCCGAGCTGGTGCTGGTGGACGCCAATCTGGACCCGATCGAACCCGCGCTGCGGCCGGGCAGTTCGGGCATCGCCACCTACACGGAGGAAGACTTCGTACGGCACGGCTGGGACGAGACGCTGGCGCGGGTCGGGCCGCACTGGGCGGCCACGATGCGGCTTGCCGGACGGGAGGCGCTGCACCGGAGCGCGGTCCACCTCACGCGGGCGGACGCGCGGGAGCGGCTGCGGCGGCTGCCGATCCCACGCGCCTACCTCTACCCGGAGGCGGACGGCGAGCCCATCGGGGCGGCCGAGCTGGTGGCCTCCAGGGTACGGCTGGTCGCCGTCCCGGACACCGGCCACAACATCATGATCGACAACATGGAGGGGTTCGCCCAGGAGGTGAGCGGCCTTCTCACGGGGTCGCAAGCGGGCTGACCGGCCCACCGTCCCGCCTCACAGGACCGCGAGCAGGCTGACCTAACCCACCACCCCGCCTCACAGAAGGGCGAGCGAGCCAACCGCAGATGCTGCGCACAGCAGGCACCAGAGCAGTGGGGCACATCGCTACGAGCTCTCCGGCGCAATCGCCGGCCACAGCTCGGGTAACGCCGCGCCTCGGTCACAACCGCCGTCATCCGCCTGCATCAGGTCCTGCATAAACGCCCACACCAGCTCGCGATCTCACGAGATTTCAGCACGTATTCGGCACAGCGCTGCTCCACCGACGGCTACTCGGCGCGCTCGGTGCGCAGAATCTCTCGCTTGCTCCAAGCCCAGAGGCAGAGCCTCCAAAACGTCTAAGGCCATCGCCGTCCTTCAAAACCACCGCGTTGCCCAGGCCGCCTGAGGATGGAACGGCTCACTGGTGCGCGTCGTCCCAGAACTTGTACCAAGGCCCCTTCACGTGCCGGACATCGCCCGGCCGGCTCGCGGGGCTCCAGACATAGCCGTAGCCGTCCCCTCCCCAGCCCTTGCCTCGGTAGAAGTAGACCTGGTCGTTCTCCCGACGGACGAACTCGAACGAGAGGCTTCCGATGCTTTGATCCCTGAGTTCGACGCCCTCCCCCAGTGTGCGGGCGACCGCCTCCATATTCCCTGATGAGTGGGTGAAGCGCAGGTCCTCACCCCAGATCAGGGCCACGGCAAGGATGGCAGCCAGGAGCGCCGCACCCAAGTACACGGCTCTGCGTAACGCAGGCCTTTCCACGCGGATCGCCTCGGCCATGTGATCATCTTCACATATGCCCGGGCAAACTACGAGGTCGCACGAGGATGAAAAAGGTTCCGTGATCGATCACCCGTCGAGGGCAGCGAGGGAGCTGATCTCCAGGATCCGGCCTAGCGGTTTTCAAGATGACTGCGTTCCCGACGGCGACATGCCCTTCCACCAGTCCACCAGGGTCCACCAGTCCACCAGTCCACCAGGGCGAAAGCATTCTCCCCGGCCTCTACTGCGTAAGATCATCCCGCATATATCCCACGGGCGGCATGACCTCCACGATGCGCGCTGTTCCGGTGGGTGGCCGCATCTCGTGCATGGTGATCACGTCGCCCGGCTTGAGGTGTCGCCAGTGTTCAGGAGTGAGGGGGAGCAGCCGCACCGGTGACTCATTTGATGAGTCGGCGGTAGCAAATGAGGGCCGCAGCGATGGCGACGAAGGATGCGAAGTGGTCGGCCCGGCGTTCGTAGCGGCGGTGCAGGCGTCGGCAGCCGGCCAGCCAAGAGACGGTCCGCTCCACGACCCAGCGATGGCGGCCCAACCGCTGGCTGGACTCGACCCCTCGACGAGCGATGCGCGGGACGATGCCGCGACTGCGCAGGAAGGCGCGCAGGTGCGGGTAGTCGTAGCCCTTGTCGCCATGGAGTTTGGTGGGCCGGCGGCGTCGCGGGCCGCGGCGAGAGCGGATCGGCGGGATGCTCCGTATCAGCGGCTCCAGCGCCAGGCTGTCATGCGTGTTGGCGGCGCTGATCGCGATGGAGATGGGCAGGCCGGTTCGTTCGGTGATGAGGTGGATCTTCGACCCGTTTTTGCCGCGATCGACAGGATTCGGACCTGTCAGTCCCCCCTTTGGCCGCCCGGACGCTGACCGAGTCGATGGTGCACCGTGACCAGTCCAGCTCACCTCGAGCGCCGAGCTCATCCAGCATGATCCGGTACAGCTTTGCCCACACGCGCGCCTGACTCCATTCGGCGAAGCGCCGGTTCACTGTCTGCCAGGAGGCGCCGAAGACCGGCGGCAACTGCCGCCACGCACATCCCGTGGTCGCCACATACACGATCGCCGCCAAGATCGTCCGATCGTCCACCCGTCGCCATCCACCCCCTTGCGGCCGGATCGGCGCCGGTGGAACCACGCGCTCAAACAGCTCCCACAGCTCATCGGGCACCAGTCGTTGGAGGAACGCATCCACGCATGACCTAACGATCGATCCCCAAATGAGTCACCGGCTTACAGCGTGTCCTACATGGTGGGTGAGTCGTTGAACTCACCATGGGCGGCGGGCAATGGGACTGGATCGTCCCGGCGGGGTTGTGGGAGATCGCGCGGCCGTTGCTGCCGGCGCCCCGGGTGCGCCCGCAGGGCGGCGGGATCGTCGGTGTCGCTGATGAGGCGGTGTTCGCCGCGATCGTCTACGTGCTGGTCAGCGGATGCTCCTGGCGGGCGCTGCCGCCGTGTTTCGGAGCCTCGAAGTCCACTGTGCATCGCCGGTTTTTGAGCTGGTCGTGTGCCGGGGTGTGGGAGCGGTTGCACCAGGCCGTCCTGGACCGGTTGGCCGGCGATGGCCTGCTGGATGTGTCGCGCGTGGTGCTCGACTCGGCGCATGTGCGCGCCAAAAAAGGGGGCGAACACACAGGTCCTTCGCCCGTGGACCGGGGTAAGCCCGGTTCCAGGCTGCACGTCCTGTCGGACGCGGCCGGACTGCCTCTGGTCGTCGGCCTGTCCGCGGCCAACGTCCACGACAGCCGCGGGTTGAAGCCGATGGTGCTCGCCCTCCAATTGAGACACAGCCCTGTGCGGGGCCGGTATCGCAAGATCGGCAAGCTCCACGCCGACAAGGCCTGTGACCATCCTGAGCTGCGGCGATGGCTGCGCGGCAAGCGCATCGGGGTGCGTATCGCCCGCAAGGGCGTCGAGTCCAGCCAGCGACTGGGCCGCCATCGCTGGGTGATCGAACGAACTATCTCCTGGCTGTTCGGCTACCGGCGCCTGTCACCCCGTTACGAGCGTCACCCCTATGCCTACCTGGCCTTTCTCACCCTCGCTGCAGCCATGACCTGCCATAAGCGACATCTCAAACCCACCATGTAGGACACGGTCTAAACTGCCGTTGCAGGCGGAGATCAGACTTGCGCGACCCCATCTTGATCGCCGTCTGCGACGGCTTTGCGGTGGTCGCGATAGGGCACTGGAGATCGGCATCGACGCTCGCCGTCGGCGGTGTGAATGCGCCTTCCGCTCAGGTGAACTTGTTGGCGGCGATAGACGTGGGCGTGGTCGCCCGATGTCATCGGTATCACTGCTCGAGGAAGATGATGGAAGCCATCGTGATCGGGCGTGGAGCAGCAGGCCGGGGCGGATCAGCCAGTTGGTGGCAGGAGGCGAGGCACCAGGTCTCTGGGCGCGGCCATAGGGAGGGAGGCGTGGCCGGATCGGCCCGGACACCGCCGCCACTCTGCTGATCGCCGCAGGCGACAACCCCGACCGGCTAACCAGTGAGGCCGCCTTCGCCGCCCTATGCGGGGTCAACCCGATCGAGGCCTCCTCCGGCAAAACCACCCGCCACCGGCTCAACCGCGGCGGCGATCGGCGCGGCAACAGCGCGCTCTACATCATCGTCCTTACCCGTCTGAGCCGTGACCAGCGCACCCGCGACTACGCCGAACGCCGCACCACCGAGGGCAAATCGAAGAAAGAGATCATCCGCTGCCTCAAGCGCTACGTCGCTCGCGAGGTCTTCCCGATCATCGCAGCAGCCCTGTCACCAGCACCGCCTCCATCGGCCGCCGCTTGACAACCATAGGGGCGTCATCACGCTCCATCTCCAGTTCTGCGCGCTCTTTGGCCCCCCCGGCCCGCTGCCAGCGCAGCCGGACCAGCTCTTCACGCTCGGACTCGGACAGCTCCCCATCGGTGTCCTGCTCACGGGCCAGGCGGTCCATCTGCATCCAGTTGGCCAGTGTGCCCGCGTTGATCCCCAGGTCCTTGGCGACCGAGGCGATCGATTTCCCGGTCTCGTGCACGATGCGCACCGCACCCGCACGAAACTCCGGATCGAAACTACGTTTGGTCTCTCCCACGATCCGACCTCCCCCTTAGGCCAGATCTCCACAGTACGAGGGGAGGGTCACTGATCCAGCAACGCGAAGAGCTTTCCCTGCACCTCGATCACCTGGTGGGTCTTGTCCAGTTCGGCGCGCAGCCGCTCGACTTCCCCTCCAGCGTCGTGATCTTCTTGTCGCGCGGGTCGGCTTTCGGGCGGCCAACCGGGCGGGCCAGCGCCTGCTCAGCACCCGCGTCGCGCTGGATCCGCCAGCCCGAGATCAACGATGAGTACAGGCCTTCCTTGCGCATCAGCGCACCCTTCCCGGCCTTGTCGAGCTGGTCGTACTCCTCCAGGATCCGGGCCTTGTATGCCGCGGCGGACCGCGGCCCGCTCGCGCACCTGCGGGTCAGGGATCTCTGGATCCGACCCCTGTGCTCCCACGAAGGGATATCTCCTTCCCCACCCTCGATACAGAGTTTTGTACCTGTTTGCTGCCTCTGTCTATTTTAACAAGGAAGGGATCATGGACGATTCACCGCCCAGACCATTCGTCACGTCGCCCCCCTGCTGGCTCCACAGATCCGGCGGTGACGGAACCCACTCTTCCCGTTACTGAAAAAGGATCTTTACTCAAGATCGCAACACGTGTGATGATCACTCCGTTTTGCCACATACGTTCGAAAGGCTCGAGTGAACCCATCACGAACAGCGTCCGGCCCATCCAGCCGGACGCGCCGCCGCGCTGCCCTGATCGCGGCCCTGACCATGCCGCTCTCGCTGATGAGCGCACCCGCGACCGCCCAGGGCCCCACGCCACCCCCCACCACCTCTCCCGCCCCTCCCACCCCCAAGACCCGGCCGAGCACCCCCAAGACCCCGCCGAGCACTCCCGAGACGCGGCCGAGTGCCCCCGCCACGCCTACCGGCAAGGCGCTGGCGCAGGCCAAGAAGGACAACCGGCGCGTCGAGATCGAGTCACTGCGCTCGGAGAGCGCCACCTACTACGCCAACCCCGACGGCAAGACCCTGCGGATGGAGCAGTACCTGGAGCCCATCCGGGTCAAGAACGCCGGCGGTAACGGCTTCACCCCGATCGACACCACCCTCGTCAAGGCGGACGGAGTCATCAGGCCCAAGGCGGCCAACGGCGGTCTGACGCTGTCCGCCGGCGGCGACACCGAAGCGATCAGGAGCAAGAGCGGCGACATCGCCGCCCGGATCGACGCTCCGCGCACGTTGCCCACGCCCACGCTCAACGGCAGCACCGCCACCTACTCCTCCGTGTACGGCAAGGGCGTCGATCTGGTCGTCACCGCCACCGCGACCGGGTTCCGCCAGCAGATCGTCATCCGGGAACGC
>NZ_JBVJHH010000074.1:0-31937 GCF_055586905.1 Streptosporangium sp. NPDC048886 | reverse complement strand
GCTGTGATCGACGGGTCGTCGGTCGAGACGATCGTCCGCGGCCGGGACGGGGACGGCAACGCGGTGACGGCGCGGACGCCGTTCCGGATCGCGTCCTCGAGCAAGTCGATGACGGCTGCGGCGATCATGCTGCTGACGGACCGATTCTCCGTGGACGACCCGGTCGTCAAGGTTCTCCCCGAGTTCAAGATGGCCGATCCGCGCTACACCAAGATCACCGTACGTTCATCGAGCTAGATCCTCGCGCCCGCACGAAATGAGGTCATCATGACTGCGTCCCCCACGCGCTCCAGTTCTGCCAGATCAACTATTATCGATGTCGCGTGGTTTTTCGCGATCGCCGTCCTGCTGTGTTTCGCGCTGTCCGTTCCGATGGTCTTCCGGCTCGTCCCGACGGACTTCTACAACCTGATCACTCCGATCCTGCAACTGACCCCGCTGCTCGCAGCGATCATCATGTGGCTTGCCCGACGACCCGGAACGTTCCGAGAGACGTTCGCCACCAGGTGGCGCGGCACACCCAAGTGGGCCAGCATCGGCATCGGCCTCATCGCCGTGATCGCCGCGATCCAAACCGCCATCGCACTGGCATTGGGGATCTGGCAGCTCAACCCGCTTGACCAGATCTTCGCGGCGACCATGTGGATCGTTCCGGTCTTCCTCATGCAGTCGGTCTTCGCCATCGGCGAAGAGTTCGGCTGGCGCGGCTGGCTGGCGACGCGCGCCGCGTCATGGGGATTCTGGCCGCTGGCCCTTGTCAGCGGTCTGGTCTGGATCGTCTGGCACCTGCCGGTCCTCGCCGTCATCGGTGATCGGCCACCCTGGGACATCGTTATCTACTTCGCGGGGATGCTGCCATGGGCGCCGCTGTTGCTCGCACTTCGCTGGCAGTCGGGGAGTGTCTGGCCTGCGGTTTTGACGCACGGAGCGATCAACAGCGTCCGGGTGTACCTGCTGCAATCCGTCCCCAAGGCAACGGATCACCTGCTCATCGAAGTGATCGGCTGGGTACTCACGCTCGCCGCTGCCGTGTGGCTGATGCGCCCGAGCCGGGCGCAGCTCGTCCGCGGGTCTATTGAAGGTTAGGTTGATTCCTTGCTCGAGTTTGGTCGTTGTCCCGTTGCGTAAGCCTAAGCCAGAGCTTCGTCCTCGATTCTCGCGAGGTCGGGCTGCGTGGGCCGGGTAGCGGAAAATCGTGAGGCGATGATCATGCGGCGGAGCAGGGCAAGCATGTCGTCGAAGCGGGGCTGGCTCTTGGTGCGGTACTAGAGCTGTTTGGGGTTCGGATCTAGGTGAGGTCCGGTGGCGGGCTGGCCGTGGCTGGTAGGACTCGGATGTGGCGCGCTTTGATGTGACGGAATGCCGAGTGGGCGTTGATCGAGCCGTATCTGCCGGTGGCGGCTACCGGGCCGCTGCCACGGCGGGTGCGTGATCAGTTCAACGGGATCCTGTGGCGCTTCCGCACCGGATCCGGCTGGCGTGATGTCCCGGAACGCTACGGGCCTTGGTCCACGCCCTACTCCCGGTTCAACGGCTGGGCCAGAGCCGGGGTGTTCCAGGCTCTGATGGAGGCGCTGATCGCCGAGGCCGCATCGCGCGGGCAGGTCGGGTTGGAGGTGGTCAGCGTGGACTCCACGATCGTGCGGGCGCATCAGGAGTCGGCCGGGCCGGCAGTCGCCGGGGAGACCTTGGATGCGCCGGAGCAGGCGCTGACCGAGGAAAAGGGGGCTCCGCTTCCGGAGCAGCCGCCGGTGCTGCGGGTGATGCGTCGCAGGTCACAGGTGGCGCGGATGACGCGGACGCGTCGTCGGGCCAGGATCGTGCCGCCAGGCGGCGACGCCGCGAGGCCCGGGCGAAGGCTGCCGGGCTTGGCCGATCCCGAGGTGGGCTGAGCAGTAAGGTCCATGCCGCGGTCGACGCCGCCGGGCGGCCGCTGGCCTTCGTGCTCACGCCCGGCCAAGCCGCCGACCGCCCGCGGTCCGTCACCGTCCTGAACAAGATCCGCATCCCCGGTCCGATCGGCCGGCCTCGGACCCGCCCTGCTGCGGTGGCCGCCGACAAGGCCTGCTCCTCCAAGGCCGACCGCGCCTGTCCGCGCCGCCGCCGGATCAGCGCGGTCATCCCGGAGAAGCGCGATCAGCGGGCCAACCGGAAGAAGAGAGGTTCAGCGGGCGGGCGGCCCGTCGGCTTCGATCCGGAGCGCTACCGGCAGCGCAACACCGTCGAACGCTGTTTCCAGAAGATCAAGACCTGGCGTGGTCTGGCCACCCGCTACGACAAGGCCCCGGAAAGCTACGAGGCCGGACTCTACCTCCGAGGCTCGGTCATGTGGCTGAAGCTCCTCACCTCAACCACATGATCCGAACTCTGAACAGCACCTAGCCGCCCCGTGCCATCGGGCTGGTGGCCAGCCTCGCGGAGCTGGGCCACGAGGACATGCTGAAGATGTTGGGGTCCCGGCAGCACTCCTCGGCCGGGCCATCTGGTGGCCGCTCCGCCCACGACCCACCAAGGACGGCCACAGGCAGGACCGTGCGACCGAACCTGCCTCGGAACCCGACCGGGTCACGGCCTGCTGAGGCTTGGATCGGAGCCCGGCCCCGAAACGGCGGTCGGGGCCGTCAACCAGACGACCCCGACCAGGCATCAGGCTCTGACAGCGCGCCCGGGCAGGGCGGTCGGCAACAGATGCTCGTCACGGACCACGAACCGGCCGCCGACAAGGACGTGAACGAACCCGGAGGAATGCCTGACCGTCTCGGTGTAGGTGGCACGGTCGCTGACGGTCTCGGGGTCGAAAACGGTCAGGTCGGCGTCGCAGCCCGCCTGAACACGGCCCTTGCGCCGCATCGCCGGGACACCCGAGCCCACCACGTCGGCGGGGATGAGCGTGCACCGGCGCACAGCCTCGGGCAGTGACAGGACGCCGTTCTCCCGGACGAGCCTGCGCAGCGTCCGGCCGTAGGTGCCGGCCGTACGAGGGTGGGTGACGGCGTCGGGCCCGAGCGGCCAAGAGAACGGGTCGGGCGCCCCCGAGCGCCACAGGAGGGGGACGGCGTCGGTGGCGACAGCGGCGTCGGTGAAGGTGAGGGCCCGCTGGATGTAGTCGAACTGGGCGGGGTCATCCTCGTCGAGCAGGTGGACGAAAGCCGCCGAGCCGGGTTCGCTCTCGCGGATTCGACGCAGGGTGTCGGCGTCGGGGATACGCCCCTCGGCACCGAGCAGGCCGATGGAGTGCGGGGTCAGCCCGCGCCGGTGGAGGAGCTCCGGGGCGAGGAAGGCCGCGCCGACGCCGGTCATGCCCGCGCCGTAGGGGTAGGCCTCGGTGGTGACGCGCGAGCCTTCGGCGCGAACCTTCTCCACCAGGCCGAGCACGCGGTCGACATGGCGGATGGAGGTGCTGTTGACGTGGCAGTAGTGCATGTGCGCGCCGGTCTCGGCGGCGGCGCGGACGACCTCCTCGGCGCCGTCGACGGGAGTGGTGGGGTCCATCTCGACAAGTTCGCGGGCGTGGGTGTAGGTGGGCAGCCCGACGCGGGCGGCGAGGGCGGCCACGGCGAGGTACTCGGAGGGATCGACGCGGGGCGCGTAGCCGACGAGGATGCCGATGCCGAGCGCGCCGTCGCCGAGGTCGCGCTCCAGCATGCCGACGATGCGGTCGACGACATTTCGCGGAGCGGCGCGTTGCCATTCCTCGCGGCCGATGTTGGCGAGGAAGTCATCCCTCAGGTCGCCGCTGGTGTCGAGGCCGAGGAGGACGGACATACGGGCCACGGCCCAGGAGGTGGCGAAGCCGTAGTTGAGGGGCCTGCCCTCGATCTCGGCCCTGCGGTAGGCGGCGGCGACCGGGTAGGCGCCGGCCTCGAGTTCCAGGACGGTGGTGACGCCGTCGAGCGCCTGCAGGCGGTGGCTGGCGACGTCCATGCTGTGGCTGTGCAGGTCGATGAAGCCCGGACTGACGACCAGGCCGGTCGCGTCGACGGTGGTGACGCCGTCGAGCGGCTGGTCGGAGACGGCCTGGATGACCCCGCCGTTGACGCCGACGTCGCGTACGGCGTCCAGACCGGTCTCGGGGTCGATGACCCGGCCGCGGGTGAGGACCAGATCGTATGTCGTCACGCGAACTCCTTCGTTCCGAGGCTGAACTGCTCAGGGCGCTGGGGCACGATCAACGCGATCAGCGCGCCGAGGACGGTGGTGGCGATGAGCAGGCCGAAAGCAGCGGTGTAGGAGAACTTGTCGACCAGGAAGCCCATGAGGACGGGGGCGAGGACACCGGCGATCTGACCGCCGACGTTGACGACGCCCATGCCGGATCCGATGAAGGCGGGCGGCAGGGCGCGCACGGGCATGCCGAGGATGCCCATCGTGGAAAGGCCCGCCACGCCCATGGCGAGGGTCTGGTAGACGGTGAACCCGACAGCGGAGTCGGCCATCAGCATGAGCACCAGGAGCACGGCGGTGACCAGGAGCAGGGGGATGACGTAGAGCCGGGCCCTGTCGTGGAAGAAGCGGTCGAACAGCCAGCCGCCGAGGAAGGCGGTCGCGCACGCGACCAGGCCGGGGATGGCGGACATGACACCGGTGTTGATGAGGGAGATGCCGCGCTCCTCCAGCAGGTAGCTGGGCACCCAAGTGATCAAGCCGTAGCCGAGCATGTTGGTGGTGCAGAAGAGGGCGGCAAACTTCCAGACCGATGGCGAGCGCATGACGGCGCCGAGGCTGGTCCCCTTGTCCTGAACGACGTCAGAGCCGTTGAGGTGGGCGGGCAGCGCCTTGGGCAGCAGCTTCCAGAGCAGAACGCCGATGGCGACGCCGGCGGCGGCGGTGACCCAGAAGGTGTGGCGCCAGCCGAGGGCGAGGATGAGCGGCGCGACGATGAGCGGGGCGACGCCGGCACCGAGCTGGTTGGAGGCGAGCATGGCGCCGGCGGCGGTGGCGCGGACGGCGGGGGTGGTGCGTTCCGCGATGGCCTTGAAGGACGCGCCGGGAAAGAGGCCCTGGCCGACGCCGAAGAGAGCACGGATGACGAGGAGGGATGCCAGACCCCAGGCGATACCGGTGAGGGCGGTGAAGACCGACCAGAGCAGCAGAGAGACCATGAGTTGGCGGCGGGCGCCGAACTTGTCGGCGAGGATGCCACCCGGCACCTGGCACAGCAGATAGACCAGGGAGAAGGCGGTGATCAGCCAGCCTTGCTCGGTCTTGGTGAGCGCGAACTCCTCGCCGATGAACGGCAACGCGACGGCCATCATCACCCGATCGACGTAGTCGATCACCCAGACGCCCATGAGCAGGCCGACGGTGACGGTAGCCGTTTTACGTATTTGCGCGGGTGCCAACGTGGAGGTGCCTTCGGCGAGTCCCATTCACAGGCCTCCGGAGCTAGATCAATGTTCCAGCAACCCTCCATCACGTCACCCGGGAGTGCTTCGTGCAGGAACATGAAGTCGGGGCCGTCGGCGGTGCGATTGCACCAAGATCTATCCACCGGTGGTGAACGCCTCGATGGTGCTCCACCCGGATCCAGGCGATGAGCCCCCAGAACGTCCCAGGAGCCTAGTGTCCTGGGTCATTGATCCGTCGGCAGTATGAGGCAAGAGATTCGAGGATCTCGTCGGCGGTCTTGGCCCATACCGGGGTTGGGGAATCCAGGAACAGTAGTTATCGCCGAGAATGATCTTGCGCGAGATATGACGCCAAACGTCGGTGTGTGGTCGCTCGGGGCGGGCGATGATCATGCGTTCTACGTAGAGGTTTCTGGTCCGTGGATGATGCGGTGGATGGTGGAGCGTCCGACGCTGTACTCGGTGGCGAGGTCGGCGAGGGAGACCTCGCCGTCGGCGTAGCGGCGGCGGATGGAGCGGCGGGCAGGCTCGGGGAGTTTGGGCTGCTTGCCGTTGAGCTTGCCGTTCTTGGCCAGGGCCGTGCCCTCGCGGGTGCGCTGGTGCCCGATGTTGGCCTCGAACTCGGCGACCATCGCGAGGGTCTGCAGGAACAGCCGGCCGAACAGGTCGCTCCAGTCGTAGACGGATGCGCCCAGCCCGAACCGGACGCCGCGGCCGGACAGGTCGGTGAGCAGATCGTGGGCTTCGGCCATGTCGCGGGCGAACCGGTCGAACTTCGTGACGGTGAAGACCGTCCCGTCCCAGAGCGCAGCGAGGGCCTGGTCGAGGCCGTTCCGGTTGCGGCGGGTGGTGCCGGAGAACCCGCGGTCGATGTAGATGCGGTCTTGCGGCACGCCGAGCGCCAGGAGCTGCTCGGTCTGGATCACGACGTCTTGTTCGTCGGTGGAGCAGCGCGCATAGCCGACCCGGGGCCCGTTCACCCCGTAAGTGTTCCGGATATGGGGCCTTCACCGGAACAGTTCGCGGAACACCTGTACGGAACACCCTGACCTGGCGGTCCCTCCGGACTGGGTGGTGTTCCGGTGGGGGATCCCCTTACGGAACACCAGTTCATCCCCTCCGCTCTTCACACCTGTCTCCCTCACGAGTCGTCTCGTAAGGGAGGTGCGCACGATCTACCTCGGTGGCACGCGTCCATTCAGAACGGTAGGGAGATGCCGAGAAGACAGGCGGGCTGGTCAGTCAGGTCAGTGGTGATTGGGAACGCGGACGCCAGATGTGCAGATCACCGGTCAGGTCGGTCGGGTCCGAGTCCCTTGCCGATTCGGGTGCGCAGGGAGTGCAGGGCTTGCCTGAGTTCGGCCGGTTCGATGTCTGTGATGTCGGCGTCGAAGGTGAGGAGCAGTCCTGCCAGTCCTGGCCATGACCATGCGCCGAGTGTGAGTCGGCAAGTGGTTTCGGTGTCGTAGCCGACTGTTGATCCGCCGGGGGCGAACCGGGCGACGGTGGAGGCCGGCAGGGCGACGATGGCTGAGCCGCGGCATTGCCATTCGGCAGCGGCGTCTCCGCGGTCGTGTGCGGTCATGACGAAGGTGACGGGATCGCTGTGCGGGATGTCACGTCGGCCGAAGAGGGTGTGCGTGGGCATGTGCGGTTTGATGCGATCCACGCGCATCGCGCGCCATCGGTCCGCATCCGGGTCGAAGGCGACCAGGTACCAGCGTGCGGCCCAGACCACGAGGTCGTGCGGTTCCAGCGTGAGCGTGACGGGTTCGCCGTCACCGGTGTAGTCCACGCGAAGGAGGTGCTGCCGGTTGATCGCGCTGCCAACGGCGCGGACGATCTCGGCGTCGATCGGTGGCGCGGGGAACTCCCAGTAGTTGCGGGCCGAAGAGACGGTGAACGCTTCGGCATGCAGGCGGCTGCGCGCGGGCATCGCCTGGTGCAGCGTGGCGAGAGCACGGGCCGCGTTCTCGCGGATGCCGGAGAGGATCGTCGGCACGGTCTGGAGCGCGACGGCCATGGCGACGGCCTGGTCTTCATCGAACACGACCGGCGGCAAGCGGGTAGCGCGACCGAGCCGATATCCTCCACCCGCTCCACGGACGGCCTCGATCTCGTACCCGAGGTCCCGGAGCGTATCTATATCGCGACGAACGGTCCTCACCGACGCTCCGAGCCGGGTGGCGAGTTCCTCGGCGGTCAGGGTCGCACCGATCCCGAAGATCGACAGCAGCTTGAGCGTCCGCGCGGAGGTAGCAGCCATGATTCTCCGATTCTCTCACCGATAGCGGTCACTCGATGGCAACTATGCCGGCGATGGTGGCCGACATGACCGATTCGCCGAGCCCCCGAGAGGGCACCCGCACAACTGAGGCTTCCCCGACACTCATCGCCAGCGCCGGCGCGACCACGGCGCTGTTGGTGGTGCTTTTCGGTTCCTTCATGGACCTTCTCGACGCGACGATCGTCACCGTCGCGGCCCCGGCGATAGCCCAAGACCTGGGTGCCAGCGACGCTCAGATCCAGTGGACGATCGCCGCCTACATCCTCGCCATGGGTGCGGGCCTGATCACCGGCGGACGGCTCGGTGATCAGTACGGCCGCAAGCGGCTGTTCATGATCGGGCTGGCCGGGTTCATGGTCACCTCGGCGCTGTGCGCACTGGCCGTCGATCCGGGGATGCTCATCGGCATGCGGGCCGGGCAGGGACTGACCGCCGGGATCATGGTCCCACAGGTGTTCGGGATCATCCGGGCATCATTCGCTCCGGGCGAGCGCGCCAAGGCGTTTGGCGCCTACGGAGCGGTCCAGGGCCTCGCCTCGGTCGCCGGCCCGCTGCTGGGCGGGCTGCTCGTCGACGCCAACCTGTTCGACCTGGGCTGGCGCACGATCTTCTGGATCAACGTGCCCGTCTCGATCCTGGCGCTCATCAGCGGCGCGAAAGTCCTGCCGGAGTCCCGCTCCGCCTCGACCGCGCGACTGGACCTCTCAGGCGCGCTCCTCGCGGCCACGGGCATCCTTCTCCTGCTGCTGCCGATCATCCAGACCGAGACATGGGGATGGACCTGGGCCAGCTACGCCCTCCTCGCAGCTGGAATCATCGTGCTCGCGATCTTCCTCGCCTACGAGCGCCGCCTCACCGGACGCGGCAACGAACCTGTCTTCGACCCGGCTCTGCTGAGAATCCGCGCCTTCGCAGTCGGCCTGAGCGCTTCGGTGCTCTTCTTCGGCGGCATCGGGTCGTACTTCCTCACCCTCTCGGTCTACCTCCAGAACGGAACCGGCCGAACCGCATGGGAGACCGGCCTGGTGATCCTCCCGTACGCGCTCGGCTCGATCATCACCTCCGGCCTCGGCGTCGCTCTCGCCGCCAAGGCGGGCAGAACGCTCCTGATCACCGGCTCGCTCACCATCGCGGCATCTCAGCTCGTCCTGTGGTTCATCGTCAAGGACGGCAACGATCCCGGATACTGGTTCCTCGCCCTCGCACTCCTCATCGGTGGCCTCGGGCTCGGTCTCGCCGCACCCATTCTCGTCAACGTCGTCCTCGCAGGCGTCCCCGGACGCAACGCAGGCGCCGCAGGCGGGGTTCTCTCCACCGTCAACCAGATCGGCGGCGCCGTCGGCATCGCCGTTCTCGGCACGGTCTTCTTCACCGCCGTCACCGGTTCAGCCACCGGAGCACCGGTGCTGCCCGACTACAGTCACGCGCTCAGCATCGTCCTGATCGTCTCCATCGCGATCTACCTGATCACGGCACTCGTGATGCTCGCACTCCCGAAACCCGCGCACGCCGAGTAGAGAACCCATGCCGGGGCGAACGTATCGCCCCGGCAGAGGAACTACAGGCAAGCAGCAGTCGTGCCGGAGGCCAGCAGGACGGGACCAGGCACAAGACTCACGACTACGCGCCGATTCTCGCGCGGACACGGTCTGCCGTTGAGGATCTTGCCACCCGCCGCATCTGCGGCCCTGGGGTCTACACCCCCTCCTCGTCCACGCCGCCGTCGGGGAGGTCGGGGATCTCGCCGAGCTGCCGTAGGCCTTCGGCCGGGGCGGAGGAGGCGATGGCGTAGCGGCCCAGGCAGTTGAGGTGGGCGTGGCCGAGGGGGCTGAGACGAGCGACATCCTCGCCCTTGACAGGCAGGCCCTGGGCGCGGAGCTGGTCGACGGCGGCCGACAGGTAGCGGGTGTTCCACAGTGCGACGGCGTTGACGACCAGCCCCAACGCGGCCAGCTGGTCCTCCTGGCCTTCGCGACAGGGCTGGCGGATCTGACCGCCCCGCCATGGCAGATTTTCCGGGCGAGCCGGTGCCGGGACTCCTGCACGGTGAGCTGTTTGTTCAGCTTCCGGTGGTAGGTGTCGTCGATCGGGTCGAGGATGCCGAGCAGGTGCAGGGTCTTGTCGATGCGGCCGTACTCCAGCGCCAGCGGCGGCCCGGCGGCTCGGAAGGCTGTCGTCGATCGGGCTGCGGGCCGGACTGCGTCGGCACCGGCCGGCGGGGTGGCCGGCATCACCACCGTACTCGCGGGCGGGACGCGGGCGACGATGGGATTGAATCCCAAGGATCGTGGTGCGGCTCGCCGCGCTCGCGCATCTCGAGCTGATAGGCCCGCCAGATGTCGTCATCACTACCAGCGGGATCTTCAGGAGTCGGCCACCCGGCCTGACGCAGCTGTGCCAGCGCCGCCTCCAGCTCCGGCAGCGGCGCGGCCGCCGTGGCGATCTGCTGGATACGCGAGGGCGAACGCCTGACTGGATGTTCACCGTCGAGCACCTGGCCCGCACCCGGGGCCCCGGGGGTGAGGGGCACACCGCGATCACCCGCACGATCGGGGAGCTGCGCGACGTCGGCTACGTTCACCGCACCGGGGTCCCGGCCCGCGACGACCAACTGTGGGTATCACCGGAATAGAGCAGAAACGGGCCGCAAGACGGCGTAGCCACATGAATCGGTTGCGGCGGGACTGGTGCGCCTGGTGAGGTACCCGCATGGACGGTGCTACTGAGCAGGTACAACGCGCGAGGACAGGAAGGGACAGTACGATCACGCGGCAACCGGTTCCATGGCATAGGCTGGCGGTGCTCGGGGCCCTGATGCTGGCCGCCCTTACCTTCAACACCGCAGAGAACCTGCCGGTCGGCCTCCTGGAGCTCATCTCCGAAGACCTACGGGTGTCCCTGTCAGCGGTTGGTCTGCTGGTTACTGGTTACGGCGTGACGGTGGCCATCGCGTCTGTGCCGCTTGCCCACCTCGTGCGGGCCGTGCCCCGACGTTATGTGCTTATGGGACTGCTGGCCGCGCTCGTGGTGTCGAGTCTTGTTGCGGCGCTGGCTGCCTCCTACTGGCTGCTCCTCGTAGCGCGGCTGCTGACCGCGCTCGCCCAGGCGCTGTTCTGGGCCGTTATGGGGCCGGTCGCGGTAGGCCTGTTCGCGCCCGAGGTCCGGGGGCGGGTGGTCGGGGCGCTGTCCGTCGCCGGTTCGCTCGCCCTCGTGCTCGGTGTTCCCGCTGGGACCTGGCTGGGCCAGCAGAGCAACTGGCAGGTGCCCATCGCCCTGCTGGCGGCTCTGGGGCTCATCTCTCTGGTGACGATCGCCGTTCTGCTGCCGACTTCGCGTCCGGAAGAAGAGCCCGCCGCGTACGCGAGCAGCCCCAACGTGCGGCGGTTCGGGACGGTGCTGGCAGCCGGAGCCTTGTCCGCCACCGGGGCGTTCACGGGATACACCTACATCGTGACGTTCCTGGGAGACGTGAGCGGGTTTTCCCCGAGCGCGGTCAGCGTCCTGTTCATGGTTTTCGGTGTCGCGTGTCTGACCGGGGTAAGCATCACTGGGGCGTTTCTGGACCGCTTTCCGCAGTCCGCGTTGGCCGCCGCCGTGGCCACGCAGGCGATGGGCATGCTCGGCCTGTACGCGTTCGGCGCTCATCAGGTGGCGGCGGTGGTGTTCCTGATGCTGATGGGCGGTGCACTCGGGCCGGTGTTCATGACCACGCAGAACGCGATGCTGCACTGCGCGCCGGGCCGCACGGACATCGCCCTCGCAGCGAACTCCGGCGCCTATAACGCCGGCATCGCGGCGGGTGCCGCGCTTGGCGGGCTGGTCCTGCCGCTCGCCGATGTACGGAGCACCTTCCTCGCCGGCGGGCTGCTGACCGTCGGATCCTGCGCGGTCCTACTCGGCGGCCAGCTGCTACGTGGGCGCCGTCATCCAGAACGCTCAACACGTCGATGAGGGACGCCAACGGGCTGGAATAGGGGTGCCGGTAAGGCTTGCCGGAGGCCGATTAACGTGTCTCCACCGACATCGGAAGATCCTTCCGGCCGAACCATCACGCTCGGCCGATCAGACCGAGATCAGATCTACCGGAGGTCAGACACTCCCAACCGAGCAGCACACACGATCGAGGCTAGCCCGTCATGAGTTGGGCCAGGCGGTCCCAGGCCGGGGATGAGGCTCCGGGCTGGGATTGCACGGCCAACCGGGCGATGGCCGGGTTATGGACGGGGCGGGTCTCGGATCGGCTGGGGTGATTGGTGAACCAGTTCCGGGTACGGTCCGCGAGGACGAGGAGGCGGGGATCGTCCGGCGACCAGTCGTAAGCGGCGTCATGGTCAAGGTAGAGGGCGCGGAACTCGGGATCGGTCATGAGCTCGCGTTTCTCGGCGATCCACAGGGAGGTGTCCTCGGGTGAGGCTGTCTGCATGAGGATCCAGCCGTCACGTTCCACCTGGATCGCGCGCTCGCTGACGCCGAGGTCGCGCAGGTCGTCGAGATAGTCGGCGACCTCGGGGGAGACGAAGAGCCGGTCGCCGCCGCGCAGCTGGGTGAGCTGGTCGCGGGTCCGTCCCAGCTGCGCGATGCGGTCCTCAAGGTCGTGATCGATCTCGGCGATGGCCGCCGTGAGCGTCTCCGGGTCGGTGTCGAGAAGGTCCCTGATGCGGGCCAGCGGCACGCCCGCGTTGGCCAGGGTCCTGATCTTGACGAGGGTGATGGCGTGTTCGGCGGTGTAGCGCCGGTAGCCGGAGGAGTCGCGGTCGGGTTCGGTGAGCAGACCGCGCTCGTGATAGTGGCGGATGGCCTTGATGGTCACTGCGGCGTAGTCCGCGAGCTGGCCGATCGTGAGCATGCTGGACATCCTTCCACTCGGCGGTCAGGTCATTCGAAGCGGTCAGGCCCGGCGGGTCAGGCGGCCGCCGCCGTTACGGAAACGCGCCTGGCCGTCACGGACGTCGTGGAAGGAGACGAGCAGCAGCCGCAGGTATCCGTCGAACGCCTCCAGCGGATAGCAGGCAGGCGCGAAAAGGCCCGGCCGGATCGGCACGTAGCGCTGCGGCGGGGCGGAGGTCGCGCCGCCGGCGAACTCGGTGAAGATGCGCTCCTGCGATTCGTCCGCCGGTTCGTAGGTCATCCGCTCCTCGAGCTGGCCGTCGACGATGCTGACGTCGATGCGGAGCTGGTTGGAACGGTAGGTGCCCACATAGGGGGCGAGGTCGACGTCCTGCTCCATTTCGGTGACCAGCTTGGGGGTCTGGACGCTGAGGTGCTCGCTCAGCAGCCACTGCAGGATCTGGTCCTGCAGCATGATCGCCCCTGGGGTGTTGCCGTAGGCGGCGAAGACCAGGTCGTGCTCGGGGAGCACGCACAGGAGCGAGACCCCGCCGGGCGAGGCGCCCGACATGGCCAGCACGGTCGTGTCGCCGAACGGGTACAGCACCCAGCCCAGGCCGATCGGCGGGGTGTTGGGGCTGTCCATGTCGTAGGAGACCTGCTGCATCAGGGTGGTCGACTCGGCCGACAGGACGCGCGTGCCGGAAGGGGACACGCCCCCCGCGAGGTGGGTGCGCCCGAAGGCGAGCAGGTCGGCGATGGTGCCGATCGGCGTGCCGCCGGCCGGGCCCCAGGTGTCGGGGAGTGTGAACATGTTCGTGGGCTTGGCCGCCATGGTCTCGGGGTCCAGGAAGTGGCCGACCGCCGTGCTGCGCAGGATGGCCTGCTCGGCGGAGGTGCCGGAGTCCGGCATGCCGACGGGGGCGTAGATCTCGCGCGCCAGCAGGTCGGGGAAGGGCGTGCCGGTCACCACTTCCAGCAGGCGGCCCGCGACGATCATGCCGCCGTTGGAGTAGCTGAGCTGCTCGCCGGGCTCGAACAGGGTGCCGCAGTTGCTCGCCAGGCCCTTGACGTAGGTCTTCAGGGCGTCGCGGCCCTTGTCGTCGGGGAAGTACAGGTCCGCGTCGATGCCGTTGGTGTGCCCGATCAGGTGCCGGACCAGGATCTTGTCGGCGGTGCCCGGCACGGCCAGCGCGAAGTCGGGAAGGTACTTCACCACCGGCGAGTCGAGGTCCAGCAGCCCGCGGTCGACCTGCTGGAGGACCAGGGTGGTGGTCAGGACCTTGGTGACGGAACCGAAGAGGAATCCGGTGTCCTGCAGCATCGGGGCGCCGGTGGCGACGTTCGCGGTGCCGTGGGCGACGATGATCTGCTCGCCGGCGTGGTAGACGCCGACGACGAACCCGGGGACGTTGTTGGACTTGCAGTAGGCGGCGGCCTGCTCGCGGATCTGTGCTTCGACGATGTGCAGTGCGTTGTCGTTCATGCAGAGCATCCTCAAACCTTGCCCTTGGGGCAAGGTCAAGCCGGGAGACAGAAAATCGGTGAGCTTGTTCGGCCGTCAATGCGAACGCTGACGACGGCACCGCGTGCGCGCGCACGCGTAGGGGGCCGCTCGAAACGCTCGAAACCTCCCCGGGGAACCTGCAGCGGGACCTACAGCCGGCACCGGCAGGGCGCGGTGACCAGGGTGCGGGCCGCCTCGTCCAGGTGCGCCACCGTCCCCGAATCCAGGCAGTAGCGGCAGCCCAGCGCGGCGGCCACCGCCGGATCGGACCAGATGCGGTGCTCCCAGGCCGCCGGCCGCTGCGGCGGCTCGCCCTGGCCGCGTTCAGCGGGCTCGTGCTCGCCACCGACCCAGCCCAGGCCGCCGCAGAAGGTGCAGGCGATGCGCAGCCGGCCCAGGCGCCGGCCGCCGTCGCCGTCGCATTCGGGGCAGGGGAGCGGGTCGGTCATTTCCGCCCGGTCCCGGCGCAGGCGGTGCAGGGCACCCACACCGACTGTTTCTTGCTGCTGCCGTTGCGGTCGACCCATTCGCCGGCGGCGCCCAGGCAGGTGCCGCAGATCGGCGGTTCCTTCGTGTCATCGGTGGCCATGCCCCGACGCTACGCGGCGCAGGCGGCACTGTCAGTCTCGCACGGCAACGGTGGCTATGTCGGTGAAGGGCAGAGCCACAACAGCGCGATGCGCCGCTCATCCGGACCAGGGATGCTGTTCGGCGTGGTCGAGCATGGTCAACGCCTGGCGCAGTTCCCGGCGCAGCGGCTCGGTCCAGCGGCGGATGTCGGGCCGCGGGTCGGCGAACGGGTCGATCCATTCCTCGTCCGGGCCGAAGCGGTCCTCACCCGGGCCGACACGGCAGCGCTTGCCGAACTCGCCGTAGGCCATGTCGTCAGGCTCGATGCGATACCAGTTCTCATCGCCGTCCCACTTGATCGCGATGGAATGCTCATACCGGCTGATCCGGATCTTGGGGGGTTCCATGTCGGGCAGCCTGCCAGAGGCCGCCGCTGAAACCCGGCCGAACAGCGGTGGAGGTCACCCCACGCGCGCCCGCGCGTAGGAGGCTCTGAAAACTCCGGAAACCCGCCGTCCCCTCTCTCCTGCTCGCCCCTGCCCGGGGCCCGCCTCAGCCGTCAGCGCGGCCGCCGGTCAAGTCCTTACGGTGGCCGGCCCCCAGCGGCGGCCGCGGGACTTGACCAGCGGCAAGCGACGGCTACGCTCTCCCGGCCCGGCCAGGGGTGGGCCGCCCGAACATCGTCGGCCTCCTCGCGCGCCCGCGCGTAAAGGGCCTGGCGACCGCCGGACGTCAGCGGCGGTACCCCTGGCGCGGGTACCACCGGAATACGGCGGAAACGGGCCGTAGGCTTGATCATCAATCGGAATCACTTCGCAGTTGCCGCAACCGCACGGTGTCGTCCCTGGGCCTCGCACAGCCACGGCCGAGGACGGCACGCTGTTCATGTCGTTCCTGCCCGCGATCAGCAAGGACGCCCTCAACAAGATCAGCAACGATGTCCGCTCCTGGCGGCTTCACCGGCGGATCGGCTCAACCTTCGTCCAACTGGCCAAAGCGACCAACCCGATCGTTCAAGGCTGGATGCAGTACTACGGCGCGTTCTACCGCACCGCGCTGTATCCCCTCCTGGAGCGCATCAACTCCTACCTGATGCGCTGGATCCGCAAGAAATACCGGCGACTGCGAACGATCAAGAAGGCACTCCGCGCTTTTCGAAACGCGGTCCGTGCCTACCCGGCCATGTTCCGGCATTGGCAATGGGTACCGCACGCCTGGAGAACAGGGTTACAAGAGCCCGGTGACGGGAGACTGTCACGCCGGGATCTGAGGGGGCCCGAGGCTGAGATGCCTCGGGCTACCCGCCTGGCATTGACCTGCGGTTTCTTCACAGTAGGCCGGATGGCCCAAGCTGAATTATCTTCCTATACACGCAGGCCAGGCCCTACTTCGTTGGATTCACGGCCGAAACTACGAGGACCCCTCGATAGGAAGCAGAAGCGACGCGGACTCAGCATCGCCGCGTAGCCCGTCGCTGCCGGCGACAACCAATTGTTGTTGGCCAGAAGGTTGTTGATGCCGGCTTTCAGCGTGGCGTGCAATGCCACGAACACGACACTGGGCGCCGCGCGGGATTCTTCGTGTCAGCGCCGGGGCAGGGCGAGCGCGCATAGGGCGAACGTGATGGCGAATGCTGCCTGGACGAGCATGCAGATCGCCAGCGCGCTCATGTAAGCCTGACCTGTCGGGGCTGTGGAACCGGCCAGGGCCGCACCGAGTAGACCTCCGGCGACGGCGACGCCGAGGCCCATAGCGGCTTGCTGTGTGGTTTGAAGCACGCCGGATGCTGCTCCCGCGGATGCTGGAGAGACCTCGGCGATCATCGCTCCGACGAGCGGTCCGAACATGAAGGCCTGACCGACACCGACTCCGACGAGGAGGGCGGCGAACGTCCACGAGTTCAGGCCGGCACCCTGGAGGAACACGGAGACGGCTGTGATGCTCAGGAGTGCGGCTTGGATGAGTCCGCCGATGGTGAGGAGCCTGCGGAACCCGAAACGGGGCGCGAGCTTCCCCGACCAGATCGACACGGTAAGGAAGCACAGGGAGAACGGCAACAGCACCAGGGCCGCGTGCATGGGAGACCATCCGAGCCCCGTCTGCGTGGAGATCGCGTAGAGGAACGTGAACGCACCGAACGCGGACTGGAGCATCAACGCCATCATCAGCCCGATCCGGTAGGAGTTGAGTCGAAACAGGGGCGGCGGAACGAGCGGAACGCGGTCACTACGGTGCAGCCGCAACTGCCACCGCCAGAACGCTGCGAAGAGCACCGGCGTTGCCCCCAGCAGCGCCCAGCACCAGACCGGCCAGCCCAGTGTGCCGCCCTGGGAGATCGGGATCATGAGTGCCAGCAGGGCGAGCCCGAGCAGTGTCGTCCCGATCAGGTCGAGCGACCGGTGGCCGGGCGCACTGGTATCGGGCAGCCAGCGCAGCGCAGCGCCGAACGCGATCACGCCCATGAGCACGCTCATCGCGAAGACCATGCGCCAGGGGGCACCGAGCAGGGGGACGGACAGCAACAGGCCGCCGAGGACCTGACCGATCGCCGTGGCCCCGCCAGCGGTCGCACCGAACAGCGCGACAGCACGGGCACGTTCGGGCCCCTGGGTGGACGCCGTGATCGTCGCCAGCACCTGGGGAACCATGGCCGCCGCAGAGATTCCGGTGAGAGCCCGCGCGGCGATCAACACGGTGATGCTCGGGGCCAGGGTCGCGACCAGGGAGAACAGGATGAAACCGGCCATGCCGAGCAGGAAGAGTCGGCGTCGCCCGTACAGATCCCCGAGCCTGCCCCCGAGGACCATCGGAACGGCGAACCCCAACGCATACACCGACACCACCAACGACTGCTCGGCAGCCGTGGCCCCCAGGGAAGCACCGATGTCGGGCACGGCGATACCCGCCGCCGCGAAACTGGCCACCGACAACAGCAACGCCGACAGTGTCGTCAGGAGCCGGCCCATCCCCAGCCCCGGAGTCGGAGGCTCCGATGGACCCGGTGCAGGCGGCGGCGCGGCACGGTCGTTCTCTCTGTCAGGTTCGCCTGTGCGGGAGGAGGGGTTGTCATGTGGTGCAGAAGATGTGGCCATGCCGTCCACCTTGAAGGGCTGCTTATCCTGGCACCAGGAGCCTATTTATGGGGGTACTGACCACTACCTGGATACCGGGTTCTCCGTGCGGGAGGATGAAGACATGACAGAGACCAGGCCCGCCGCGATCCGGCGCGAGCTCGGTGACTTCCTCCGCAGCCGGCGCGAACGAGTGACCCCGCAGCAGGTAGGTCTCCCGTCCACAGGGCGACGGCGGACACCCGGACTACGGCGCGAAGAGGTCGCCGTCCTCGCGGGGGTCGGCGTCACCTGGTACACCTGGCTCGAACAAGGCCGGCCCATCAACGTCAGCATTCAGGTCCTGCAGGCGATCGCCCGAGCCCTGCGTCTGGATGACATCGAAAGACGGCACCTGCACCAGCTCGCCGGATCAAGTACGCCGAAAGCCGAGCCCGCCGAATGTGCCCCGGGACTCACCGCGGCGTTTCAACCTGTCCTGGACAAGCTCGATCCGTTCCCTGCGTGCCTGCAAACGCCGCTGTTCGATGTGGTGGCATACAACCGTGCCTACCGGTTCCTGTTCACCGACCTTGACCTCATCCCACCTGGTGAACGCAACTGCGCGGTGCAATTCTTCACCGACCCTGACTGGCGCAGCCGCTACATCGACGGTGAGCTGGTTGCCGTCCGGATGGTCGCAAGAATGCGCGCCGAAGTCGGCACCGACCTCGGCGCCCCTGCCGCTGCCGGAGTCATTGACGACCTCCGGGAACGATCAGAGGAGTTCGCCCGACTGTGGGCTCGTCACGACGTACTGCCCCAGCAGTACGAGACAAAGCGCCTCGACAGCCCTCTTGTCGGGCAGCTTCAGCTGAACTTCGTCTCCACCAGTGTTTCGGAGACGGGCCACCGGATGACCGTGATGACGCCGGCCGATGAGTCCACCTCACTACGTCTGACCCAGATGGCAGACCTCACGGCCCTCTACTCGGGACCGCGCGACCAGCCCCAAAGTAACTCTTTGTAACGTCTCAGAATCGATACGTGGCGGTCACGGATGAGCGGTACCGAACCGTAGCGACATCGGTGCGGAGCAGGGTGCATGCGAATCTTCAGTGCAATCGGGGGATAAAGGGTCCCTGCCGATGCGCAGAGAGTGGGAGCTGGAAGACCTCATCGAGTGCTGGACATTGGATGAGGCCGAGGCCGAGCTGTTGGCGAACAAGAGCGGTGGCACCCGTCTCGGATTCGCGCTGATGCTGAAATTCTTCGAGCTGGAGGGCCGTTTCCCGCGCCGGGAGGACGTGCCCAAAGCCGCGGTCGACTACGTGGCCGGCCAGGTGAAGGTCGATGCGGCTCTGGTCGCCGAGTACCGCTGGTCCGGCAGCACGATCGAGTACCACCGGGCGCAGATCGGCCGGTTCCATGGCTTTCGCGAGCCGACGGTCGCCGATGAAGACAAGCTGACGTTCTGGCTAGCCGACAAGATCTGCCCAGTGGAGACCTCGCGGGAGCGGCTGCGCGCCGCGCTGCTGACCCGCTGCCGCGAGGAACGGACCGAGCCGCCCACGCCCAAGTAGATCGAACGACTGGCCAGCGCGGCCGAGGCGCTGTTCGAGCGGGAGCTCACCACGACCACGATGCGGCGGTGGCCGGTCTCGGCGGTGGCCGCGCTCGAAGATTTGATCGCGGTTCCCGACCCCGACCCGGACGGCGAGGGCGAGGCTGGGGCCGCCAGAGCGCGCAGCTTCCTGCAGGAGCTGAAGGAGGACCCGGGGCCGCTGCAGCTGGAGACGCTCCTGGCCGAGATCGTCAAGCTGGAGCGGGTCAAGGCGATCGGCCTGCCGGAGCACCTGTTCGAGGAAGTGTCGGAGAAGGTCGTGGAGGCGTGGCGGGCACGGGCGATGCGCATGTACCCGTCCGACTTCGCCGCCGCACCCGAGCCGATCCGGCTGACTTGCTGGCGGCGTTGTGCTGGGTGCGCAAGGCGGAGATGATCGACGGCCTGGTGGAACTGCTGATCCAGCTCGTGCACAAAACCAGCGTGCGGGCCGAGAAGAAGGTCGAGAACGAGATCAGCAGCGAGTTCCGGCGGGTGCAGGGCAAGCACGGCATCTTGGCCCGCCTCGCCCAGGCGGCCCTGGACCTGCCCGAGGAGCTTGTCCGCACGGCGATCTACCCGGTGGTCGGCGCCGGCACGCTGGCCGACATCGTGGCCGAGGCCAAGGCGAACGAGAAGGCATTCAACCAGCGGGTGCGGATCAAGCTGCGCGGCTCCTACTCGCGCCACTACCGGCGCGGTCTGCCCAAGCTGCTGCGCGCTGGCCTTCCATTGCAACAACACCCTCCAGCCGGTGATGGACGCCCTGAAGTTGCTGGACCGCTACGCCGACTCCGAGGGCGTCTTCTACGATCGCTCCGAGACTGTGCCGATCGAGCATGTGGTGCCTGAAGACTGGCAGGAGGCGGTGGTCGACGAACGCGGCCGGATCGAGCGCATCCCTTATGAGCTGTGCGTGCTGGTGGCGCTGCGCAAGGCGATCCGCCGGCGGGAGATTTGGGGGGAGGGCGGCGAGATCTGGCGCAACCCCGCGGCCGACCTGCCGGCCGACTTCGACGACAACCGTGACGTGCATTACGAGGCACTCTCGAAGCCCCGCGACCCGGCGACGTTCATCGCCGACTTGCAGCGCTGCACCTGATCGCCGCCGCCATCACCTACCTCGACACGCATCTGATCCAGATCGTGCTGCGGGATCCGGCCTGGCGAAAACGGCTGAGTCCGGCCGATCGGCGGGGCCTTTCGGCTCTGTTCTGGACCCATCTCGACCTGTACGGGCGCTTCGAGCTCGACATGAGCCGCCACCTGGAGTTGGACGGCCTCCCCTTCAGCCCGCCTGACAGGGCGGGGATGCCACCCGACTCGGCCCGGTGGCGTGCGGCCGGCTGGAGAACCTGCTCCGCTCCCGGCGTGTCCAGGAGGCGCTTGTTGGCGCCGCCTTGCTCGCGCTCGGAGCTGCGTGTCCCGGGCGCGGTCGACTCCGAGGAAGAGGCGGGACAGGTTCAGCGATTCGAGACCGACGCATCCGCATGGCGGCGCTGCGCGTTGATCCCGCCGCCTCACCGGGCGGGCTTGATTTACAACTCCGTGGATGCCTCGTTGGCGGCGCCGCCGGCACTGTGGGTGCTGACCGCGCTGGTTTGGATGCCGTCGAGGAGCCAGGTAAGGCCGAAGGTGAAGCTGGTGTCCCAGTCGCTGTTCTCGGCGAGGGGGCCGTGGGTGGCGAGGACGGGGTACCGGTCACAGTTGGCGCGGAAGTGCTCCTGAGCGGCTTGTCGCGCGCCTTGCTCCTCCCGGGCCGTCCAGGTTGCCTGCATGAGCGCAGAACCGATGACGTAGTTGGACAAGCCGTACGCCGCAGCGGTCAGGTGGGGCTCGGTGACCCCGGCCTCCACGAGGGTGGCATACAGGAACTCGCTGCGGGCGAGCACATTGGGGCCTAGCATCGGACGGCCGAGCAGCGCCGTCGACCAGGGATGTTCCAGCAGGACGGCACGCCATCCGCTGATCAGCGCGGTGATGTCGGCACGCCAGTCCTTGCTGCCTTCGCTCGGGATCTCAACCGCTGCGAAGATCGTGTCGAGGGCGAGGTCAAGGACGTCATCCTTGGTTTTCACGTGCCAGTACAGCGTTGTGGAGCCGGTGCCAAGGCGCTCGGCGAGCCGCCGCATGGTCAGCCGGTCGGCGCCTTCCTCATCCAGGAGGGCTATGGCCTCGTCCACGATCCGGTCGCGGCTGAGCGGCGGCGCTTCACGCGCCGCCCGCGCGGGCGGCCGCAGCCACACGTCTCCTGCCGATCCTGAGTGTCTCGCTCCCAATCCGCCCTCCTCGTCGTCGCAAAGCCGAGTCTAGTATGGTGATCGAGCACTGGATCACTGATCTAGTACTCGAACAACGGTCCAATCCTTGGTCAGAAGGCAGTCGACCGGCAGGGAGGAACACGGTGGCGGGACATGTCGAGGTGGACCGGCTCACCTACGTGCTGCCGGACGGGCGACTGCTTCTTCACGAGGTCTCGTTTCGCATCGGTGACGGTGTCAAGGCCGGGCTGGTGGGGCCGAACGGCGCGGGCAAGACCACCCTGCTGCGACTGATCGCCGGAGATCTGCAACCGGACGACGGCCGGGTGGCCTGCTCAGGTGGGTTGGGGGTGATGCGGCAGTTCATCGGCAGCGTCCGAGACGACCGGACCTTGCATGATCTGCTGTTGTCAGTGGCCCCAGACCAGGTCCGCGCCACCGCCGCGAACCTGGACCGGGCGCAGTCGGCGCTGGCGGAATACGACAATGAGACGACGCAACTGGCCTATGCGCATGCGATCAGCGACTACGCCGACGCTGGCGGCTACGACATGGAGGTGGTGTGGGACACCTGCGCGACAGCGGCCTTGGGCCTGCCCTACGACGCGGTCCGGGAACGCCCGGTGATCACCCTGTCGGGCGGCGAGCAAAAACGCATCGTCTTGGAGGCCCTGTTGCGCGGACCGGATCAGGTCCTGCTGCTGGACGAGCCGGACAACTACCTCGACGTGCCCGCCAAGCTATGGCTGGAAGATCAGCTGCGCGCTACCTCCAAGACCGTGCTGCTGGTCTCCCATGACCGGCAGTTGCTGGCCAACGCCACGGACCGCATCGTGACCGTGGAAGCGCGCGGCGTCTGGGTCCACGGCGCGGGCTTCGCCACCTACGCTCAGGGCCGCCAGAACCGCATCGACCGGCTGGAGGAACGGCGCCGCCGCTGGGACGAGGAACACGCCAAGCTCAGGCGCCTGGTGCAGACCCTCCGGCAGACAGCGGCCAACAACGATGCCGTTGCCTCCGCCTACCGGGCCGCCCGCACGCGGCTGGCACGGTTCGAGGAGGCAGGCCCGCCCGAGCGCCCGCCCAAACGGCAGAACGTCCGGATGCGGCTGCGCGGCGGCCGGACCGGCAAACGCGCCATCATCTGCGAAGCCCTGGAACTCACCGGTCTGATGCGGCCCGTCGACGCCGAGATCTGGTACGGCGAACGCGTGGGCGTCCTCGGCTCCAACGGTTCGGGCAAATCTCATTTCCTCCGACTGCTGGCCGAAGCGGCGGACGGCGCGGTCCCCTCGGTACGCCACAGCGGTTCTGTACGGCTGGGTGCCCGGGTCGTGCCCGGCCACTTCGTGCAGACCCACGCCAGGCCCGAACTGCACGGCCGCTCCCTCGCTGAGCTGGTGATGGCCGGGCATGCTCTCACGCTGAACGAAGCAATGGCCGCGCTTGCCCGCTACGAACTCGCACCAGCCGCTAATCAGCGGTTCGAGACCCTGTCTGGCGGGCAGCAGGCCCGGCTGCAGATCCTGCTGCTGGAACTGTCGGGTGCGACGCTGCTGCTGCTCGACGAACCCACCGACAACCTCGACCTGGCCAGCGCCGAGGCCCTGCAACAGGGCCTCGCGTCCTTCGCCGGCACCGTGTTGGCGGTGACCCATGACCGCTGGTTCGCCGCCGACTTCGACCGCTTTCTCATCTTCGGCGCCGACGGAACCGTCTACGAGAGCGACGAACCGGTATGGGACGAAGCCCGCGTCGAGCGTGCCCGCTGAACGATAAGGACAAAACGTCGTGGCCATGGCTGCCGGGGCTGGTGGTGGGCATGGTCACCCCTGGCGAGTGGGAGATCGTGGGGACCGATGACCGCCTGGTGAAGGGGTTGGACGCCGGTGGGAACCCGGCCTACCGGTGTGCTGCCGCGCTGCCGAGGCGATCCGCCTGCGGTAGGCCCTGGCCGGTCAGGTCGCGCCCTGCTGGTCGTGGTCGCGCAGCATGCGCAGGACGGTCGCGGCCGAGGGGTGGCGGCCCTTTTTCGCGCCGCTGGTGATGACGAGCCGGGCGGCGATGTCGCGCAGGCTGAGGTTCTGGCCGCGCAGGTGCAAAGCCATGGACAGCATGTTCTCGTCGGTGACGGCGGCGCCGCCGATGTGTTTGCCGCGGGCGCGGGCGAATTCGTGGCCTTCCAAGGTGCGCTCGCGGATGTACTCGCGTTCCATCTCGGACAGGGCCGCGAGCACGGTGAACACCACGCCCGAAGGGGCGTGGGAGCCCTGCAGGTCGCCGGTGAGGAACTCCAGGGCGATGCCGGCGGCGTGCAGTTGCTCGGCCAGGGCGGCCAGATCGAGGCCGCGGCCGAGGCGTTTGTGCTCGTGCACCACGAGGGTGACCGCTACCCCGGCCGCGCGCAGTTCCCGGGCCAGGGTGACGGCCTTGTCGAGCTCGGGGCGGATGGTGGCACGGGTGGAGATCTTCTCGGCGAAGACGCGGGTGACGCCGGCGGCCTTGAGTGCGTCGAGCTGGGTGTCCAGGGACTGGCGGACGGTGGAGGCGCGAGCGTGACCGATCCGCGCGCCCGGCCGGGTCGGCGTCGGCCGCGGCCGGGCGGGGCAGCTGGACCCAGGCCGTGCCTGGCTTGCGGATGGCCGGGGTCGGGACGTTGAGCGTCTTGGCGAGCGCGGGCACGAGCCGGAAGCGGGCGGTGTGATACTGGACGGCCACCTTGCCCCGGCCGGTGCGGCAGGGCGAGCCGGCGGGGGCGGCGCAGGAGGTCATCGGGCAGTCGTGGGCCTCCACGTGGAGGTAGTCGTCGTCGCGCACCCCGAGGTCGTTTCATAGGAGTGTTTCACGTGACTACCCGTTTGCATCGACCTATGAAACAGTGACCGCCCTGGACGCGCTCTGCCGTTATGCCGTGTTTCATAGGTGGTCACTTATGAAACGATCTCGAACGGCCCCGAAAAACACGCTCCGTGAACGTGATTACAGAGAGCTACTTTGCGGCCTATGACACCGACCCGAGCGGAGGGCCGCGACGGGCGGCGATGATCGGGTCGACGGCCCGGACGGTCAGGCACCCGGCGGGGCCGCCGATGGGGCGGCCGTGCCGGGTCACGGCGACGCCGAGATGACCGTGCTGGTCGATGCGGACGAAGACCAGGCCGCCGGTGCGGCCGTGCTCGGCCAGGGCGCGGGCCCAGGCGGGGAAGGCGTACCAAGCAGGTGACGGCGTGGCGGCCGTATTTCACGGCGCGCTGCCGCAGCTCCATGCCCCGGGGGTGCGGGATGACCTGCTCCAGGCCCAGGGCGACGAGCTTTGATTCGCGGGCGGCGGTCGCGGAACCGAGCAGCGGCAGCACGGCGTCGCGCCGGCCGACCGGGGTGGTGCGGTCCAGCGCGGTGAGCATGGCGCGCAGGCCGGGCGAGCCGGCTATGGACGAGACGTCGGCGCAGGAGTCCCATGCCTCCTCGAGTCAGCGCCTGGTTACAGCCCGGCTCTGCCCATGGGGTTGTCCTTCCAGCGGTCGACGGCGCGGACGTAGCCGTGCACGGTGGGGGAGGTGGGCTTCCACCGGCCCTGTTCGGCGATTTTTCCGGTGGGCACGTTCGCGTCGGCCAGGGTGGTGGCGCCGCCGGCGCGTAGCCCGTGTGCGCTGTAGCGCTCGGCGTCGGCCAGACCGGCGCGCAGCGCGGCGTCCTTGACGATGGTGTTCAGCGTGACGCCCGACAGTCGTAGTCCACCGCGGCCGGCCCAGCCGGGGGTGCCGCCGATGCGGCCGAAGCGGTCGATGGGCCGCAGCAGCGCCCCGGTGGTGATGTCGTGCTCGCGCAGCACGGCCAGCCAGGTCTGCACCGAGCGGACCGGGCAGGTGGACAGGTGCGAGCCGTAGGGGACCGCGACGGTCTGCCCGGCGGCGTCCTGGTCGGTTTTGCTGACGGGGACGAACACCTCCAGTCCCTGGCGTGGGAAGGTGAGGTGCTCGCAGTCGAGGGCGGCGAGTTCGCTGCGCCGGCCCATCAGCGCGAAGCCGAGCACCAGCGCGGCCCGGTCCCGGATGCCGGTCGGGGTGTCGTCGGGGGTGTGCTCGACGAGGCTGCGCAGGATGTCGATGGTGATCGGCGGGGCCTTGCGCACCGTGCGGCCCGGCTTGGTGCTCCAGGTGCGGCGGTAGGCGCGCAACGCGTCGCGGGCGGCGGTGGTGTGCGGTCTGGCCAGGCCCGCCTTGCCGTGCGCGGACGACACACAGGCCAGCGCCTGGTCGATGCTGGCCGGGGCCAGGCCGCGGCCGGCCAGCTCGGCGACGAAGGAGGCCAGGGTGGCGGCGGTGGCCGGCAGCGGGGTGCGGCCGGTGGCCGTGCACCAGGACAGGTAGTCGGCCCAGACGCGGGCGTAGGCGCGGGTGGTGTTGGCCGCCGGAGCCGCCGCGATCAGCCGCGCCGCTTCCTCGGTCACGTACTCGTCGGCCGAGCGCCGCTCTCCGACGACCGTCACCCCGTCCAAAACGACCGCATCGCCCATACGTGCCGCGCTGTCGGCCGGTGCGCGCCGGGCGAGCGTGGTTCCAGACAAGCTCGGCTCCTCGGGGGAGGCATCTACCCCGGCACCGACATCAAGGCCCGGCGTCGTGCCGTTACCGTCGTCTGGGCGCTCTCGGTGCATCCGGCCACTCCTTTTAATTCATAGGATCATTGGTTCTATTTCTGCGCTGCCAGGCTTGCGATAAGCAAAGTTATCGCAAGCCTGCCCGGCACGCACGCATCGGCGCTATGTCGTAACGTGACGCTTCGATTTTTTATCGTGTCATGCAGACACGTTTTGATAGAGTGCTTGGGTGGCTGACAACGCATCACCCCGCCCCGCGGATGACCCGAAAAACGCCGCTTTCGGCCTCGGCTCGGAACCGGGTCACCCGGCCGACCCGCCCGCGGTGCCGCTCGACGACGACCCGCCCGGCGCCACCGGCCGCTCCGACGGCGGGCCGGGGATGGCGGCCGGACCGCTCCCGTCGCCCGCCGCCGATGCGGCGGCCCCGCACGGCCGATGTGCCTGGGACGGCCAGCCGCTGCCGCGCTCCACCGGCCGCCGGCCCCGCCAGTACTGCAGCGACGCCTGCAAAACCGCCGCCTCCCGCGCGCGGCGCAAAGAACAACTCACCGCGGTGACCGCCGCGGTGACCGAATCCGGTGCGATCCTGACCGAAGCACGCCCGCTGCAGGAGGCCCTGCGCACGCTCGTCGACCGCTTCGCCGAAAAGGTCGACCTGGCCGAGAGCGGCGCGCTGGCCCGGATCAGCGCCGCCGAAGCCGAAGCTGCCGAGGAGCGTGCGGACGCCGCGATCGCCCGCGAGCAGGCCGCGGCCGCCGAGCGCGCCCGCATCAGTGCCGAGCGGCGGATGCGCGAGGCCGAGCAGGCCCGGCGACTGGCCGAGGAGCGCGAGGACACCGCCCGTGCCGACCTGGAACGTATCGGGGAAAAGACCCGCGCCGAAGTGCTCGAACTCGGCGAAAAGCTCGGCGACGCCAAGAGGGCCACCGAGCACGCCGCGGCGGTGGCCGCCGACCAGGCCACCCAGCTGCGCGCGCTACGCACCGAAAACCGCGAGCTGCAGGCCGCCCGCACGGCACTGGACGACGAGCTCGCCGAACGCGGCCGCCAGCTGCAGACCGCGCAGCACACCAGCGCCCGGCTGCGGACCCAGCTGGGCGAGCACAGCGACCGGGCCGCGGCCCTGGCGCTGCAACTGGCCACCGCTACTGCCGACGCCACCACAGCACGCGAGGAGGCCTTGGCCACCCACGCCGACCTCGAGCGGGTGCGCCAGCGCCACGACGAGCAGACCCAGCACCTGCGCGCCGAGCTGGAGGCCGCCCGGCAGCAGGCCGAGGCCCGCGCCACCGAGCTGATCCGGGTCCAGACACTGCACGAGGCCGACCAGGACCTGCTCGCCGAACTACGCCGCCAGCGGGAGGACCTCAAGGCCCGCCACGCCGCCCTGCAGGCCGAAGTGGGGGAGCTGCGAGCCGAGATCGGACGGCTGCGGGCGCGCTCCGCACCCGGCGCCGCAGAGCCCGGACAGAACCGATGAAGCCCTGCCCAGCCGGTATCGCCGCAGGTCAGCGTGGACCGATTCGCCCGTCAAGCACGGTGTTGACGGCCAGGGGCAGGAACGGAATCCCGTGCCGCGGTGGTGTAGCCGACCGCCCTGTGCCGGACCCGCAATCACCACAGTAGCTCCCGAGGTGCCGAGGCGATACCGTCTGTGATCCCGTCCTGGGGTGTCTGTAAGACTGCTGTCACCCGGTAAACGCGATTGCGTTAGTGCAGGTCAGAGGGCAACAGCGGTACCGTAAGGGAAATCCCGCGAATCACAGATCCTCGAGATAGCCGGCGGCAATGTCGTCGGGCGGGTTGGTGTGCATGCGCAGGTAACAGGTCATGGGCGTGGCCGAGTTGGCGTTCAAACTCGGCGCGGTTGTGGCCGGCGGCTTGCGACAGCGCGGAGGCGAAGGTGTGCCGGGCGTCGTGCGGGACGAAGGATGCCGATCTTACGGTCCGGGTCGGGCATCTGGGCGTCATGCAGGCGGTCGATCGGGGTCAGCACTCCTGCAACGGAATCCGGTGTTAACGCGGTTCCCGCAGGTTAGCGAACTCCCGTCTTCTCCTCTTCTAAACGCGGTCCGACATTCTGCTATGCCGAAGACCCATCGCAGGTCGGGCGGGGAAGCTGTGTGTCACTGTTCGAGGCTGGGTGGTGAGTAGGCGAGCACGTCGGGCACGGGGGCGTCATAACGCTCGATGTCGACCAGCGCGCTGTGAGCACTCGGTCCTTGTGACAGGCGCGAGCAGGGCCGGTCTGCCGTGAGAACGTTCGGGTTGCTGTGACGATCCAGCGTTCCGCTCGTGCCTGGCTGAACCGGATCCCACCACGCCCCGGTGGACAGTTGGACGACGCCCGGCATGACGTCGTCGGAGAGGATCGCGCCCGCGAGGCAGCTCCCCCGGTCGTTGTAGATGCGCACGATCACGCCGTTCTCGATGCCGCGTGACGCGGCGTCCGACGGATTGATCGTCACGGGCTCACGGCCGCGGATTTTCGAACTGAGGCTGTGGCTGCCGTTGTCGTATTGGCTGTGCAGGCGTGAGGCGGGTTGATTCGAGATCAGGTGCAGCGGGAATCGGCCCGACAGATCGGCGCGGAGCCATTCCACTGGTTCGAACCACTTGGGATGGCCGGCGCAGTCGTCGTAGCCGAATGAGTCGATCTCCTCGGAGAAGATCTCGATTCGGCCCGACGGTGTCAGCAGGGGGTAACGCTGCGGATCTGAGCGGAGGGCTTCGAAACTGCCGGGAAACGGTCCGATAAGCGCGGGTAGCTCTGCGGTGGTGTTTCTCCAGAAGTCCTCGAAGCCCGGCAAGGCGGCGTCGCCGCCGAGCTTGGCCCTCGTCTGCTCGTAAAGGTGCCGGACCCATTCGATCTCCGAGCGTGCTTCTGTGAACTCCTGCTCGTATCCGAGCCGGGAGGCCAAAGCGGCGAAGATCTGGTGGTCGGTACGCGACTCGCCCGCCGGCTCGCGGACTTTCGGCATCGCGACGAGGTGGGGGTCTGAAAATCCGGCGGCGAAGTCGTCGCGTTCCAAGCTGGTGGCGACGGGCAGGACGATGTCGGCGAACTTGGCGGTGGCGTTCCACCAGGCTTCGTGAACGACCACCGTGTCGGGGGCTTGCCAGGCGCGGGTCAGCCGGTGGAGGTCTTGGTGGTGGTGGAACGGGTTCCCTCCGCACCAGTAGATCAGGCGAAGGTCGGGCAACGTCAGGCGTTGGCCGTCGTAGTCGATGATCTTACCTGGGTGCAGCAGGGTATCGGCGATCCTCGCCACAGGGATGAAGCCCGGAACGGGGTTGGGAACCTCGGGTATCGTCGCCACGAAGGCGCGGTCTGGGGCGACGCCGGTCGCGTCCATCGTCGCGTAACCTGCACCCCAGCCGCAGCCGGCCCGGCCCATCGAGCCCGCCATGGCGGCCAGCACGACGGACATCCAGATCGGCTGTTCGCCGTGGTCTGCCCGTTGCACCGCGTAGTTGACCATGATGAGAGAACGTTGGGTGGTAAGGCGGCGAGCGAGGTCGGTGATCGCGTCGCGACCGATGCCCGTGATCTTCGCCGCCCAGGCGGCGTCCTTCCGAACGCCGTCGAGCTCGCCGACCAGGTAGGAGGCGAAGCGGTCGAACCCGACGCAGCACCGGCGAAGGAAGTCCTCATCGTGCCACCCGTTGACCAGCATCGTGTGGGCGACGCCGAGCATCGCGGCGGTGTCGGTGTTGGGGATGACGGGCAGCCACTCGGCGTCGAGGAAGTCGGCGGTGTCGCTGCGGATGGGGCTGATGTTCACGAACCGCACCCCAGCCTCACGACACCGGCGTTGCAGGTTCAGCGTCTGGTGTCTGGCCAGCCCACCAGGGTTGATCTGGCTGTTCTTCAGGGCCAGCCCTCCGAACGCCACCACCAGCTCGCAGCTGTCGGCTATCTCGTCCCACATCGGCATCCGGGACTGGTAGCTCCATGGATGGCCGCCGATCACATGGGGGAGGATGACCTCCAGAGCCGCGGTGCTGTAGGTGTTGCGAGAGTCGGTGTATCCGCCGCCCAGCGCCAGAAACCGGTGCAGTTGACCCTGCGCGTGGTGGAACCTGCCCGCGCTCGCCCAGCCGTAGGATCCGCCGAACACCGCGCTGTCCCCGTGCTGGGAACGAACGCGACGGAGTTCATCACTCACCAAAGTGATCGCGTGGTCCCAGCTCACCTCCACGAAGGCGTCCCTGCCTCTGGCCGTGTCGTGGGCGCGCGGCTCGCCGTTCAGCCAGCCCTTGCGCACCGCGGGGCGTAGCACGCGAGCGCTGTCGTCGGCGGCCGCCACCATTCCGGGGCCGATAGGCGATGGGCTGGGATCATCGTGCCTCGGCTCGATGCGCACCAACCGGCCGGAATCGACTACGGCGATGTAACTACCCCAGTGCGTCGCAACCGACATGCGCTGCTCCACCATGCATCGACTCCGTCTCCGAAGTTTTCCGCTGATCGCAGACAGCGGTTGCCTACGTTGCGGTGAGGTGCTGCGAAGAGGCCCGGTCGCTCACGCTGCCGCGATTCGCGAGGAAAGATCATGATTGGCTGTTGGAGGGCTTGTGAAGTAGATACCGGGATCCTGGATACACCCTGTCTTCGCACTATACGCGCGTGAAGTCGACGCTCAAGAGCGCTCCCGCAGCAACGTCTATCGGCGGATAGCCCCTTCGCGCACAGGTAGAGGTCGGGGCTCCCGAATGAATTCGAGCTCGGGCCATGACCTTGCCGGCGTTCCGCCCCAGGGGGCCGCCCTCCACGTCCCGCCCGTCCCTCATTCCGCCCCTGCCCCGGAGCGCCCCACCCGACCAGTCGCCTCCGGCGCACATCCCTCCCGCCGAATCGCGGCCCTTTGGCGCGATCGTGAACCGGCACCCCTGCCAGTGCGGCGGGCGCGTGCTGTCACTCGGCGAGCCTGCCGAACAGGTGGTTGGCGGGGGCATCGGGGTCGTCGCCGTAGAAGAACTCCGCGACCGCCTTGTGGAACTCGGCGCGGTCCAACCTGCCCGAGCCGTCCAGGTCCAGCGCGGCGAAGACCGCTGCGCAGTCCTCGCTGGAAACGTCGGCGACCGACGCGAAGATCTGCCGGAACTCCACCTGGTCGATCTTGTCGTCCGCATCGAGATCACTGAGGTCGAGAAAGCAGTCGGTCACCCGCTCGATCTGCTGCGGGTACAGCGCAGGATCGGTCAGGACCCGCCGAAACCCTTCGGTCATCTCCCGCAGATCGACCTTCCCATCGCCATCCTGATCCATCGGCGCGATCACATTCGACCAGAACGCGTCCATCCCCTCGGTAAGCCGATGTGCGGTCGCGGCGTCCGCTGCGGCGCCACGAGCGGCGATGTAACGCTCGCTCATCAGCCGGACGTCCCGCTGAGTGATGAATCCGTCCCCGTCGACGTCAGCGCCCCGGAACCACTGCCGGTATTTGAGGTCTTGAAGCACAGTCATGGAAACGTAAAGTATCTATTCCATCACTTTAAGTCAACATCGCGTCGCGGTGTCGGCCACCCTGGTCGCCGAGCTGCCGCTCGGCGCGGTCCTGGACCACCTGCGGGCGGAGGACGAATAACCGCCGGCCCCGACCACGGCCTCCCGCTCCCGCGGCGCCTCCAGCGCGGCCGGGCCCGGGGCCGGCGCAAGCACGCAGGCGCGGTCGTCGTCGACCGCACAGCCGGTGGGGCACCCCGTACCCCGTCGAGGAGCACGACCGGGAAAGGCCATGCGGCCGCACCGCTTCCGGACGACCACACCTGGGCTATGGGCTCCTAGTACTACAACAACATATTGTGATGCCTTAGTCTGACCGTATGTCGAGCGTGGTGACCGCCGAGGACCTTCAGGCATGGATGGCTGGCCTGG
>NZ_JBVJHH010000073.1:0-32047 GCF_055586905.1 Streptosporangium sp. NPDC048886 | reverse complement strand
GCCGATGGTACTGCACCGGGGACGGTGTGGGAGAGTAGGTCGCCGCCGGACAATTTTTTGTGGAAAGGCCATCCCTTCGGGGGTGGCCTTTCCTGCTTTCCGGGGACTTGACGGCCGGTCCGGGTCGGGCGAGGCACCACATGCCTGCCCCTGCGGGCCTTCAGACGTGAAGCTCGCCGGAGAGCACGGTCACCGCATGCCCGGCCAGCCGGACCCGGTCGCCCCGCAGGGTCGTGTGGACCACACCGCCCCGCTGGGAGAGCTGGGCGCCGATCAGGGAGTCGGGGCCGAGCTTGCCCGTCCAGTAAGGGGCCAGGGCGCAGTGGGCGGAACCGGTCACCGGGTCCTCGGGGACCCCGACCTTGGGGGCGAAGAAACGAGAGACGTAGTCGATGCCGGACCGCGACGCGGGGGCGGTCACGATGACCCCTCGGGCGTCCACCTTCTCCAGCATGAGGAAGTCAGGAGCGAGGGCCTGCACGGCCTCCTCGGACTCGACCTCCACGAGATAGTCCCACTCGTTCTTGCCGACCCAGAGAGGACTGACGCCCCCCAGTGCGTCCAGCAGACCCTCCGGCGGGCTCACCGCTTCGAGCGTCTTCGCCGGGAAGTCCATGGTGATCAGACCGGCTCCGTCCCTGGTCACGGACAGGATCCCGCTCTTCGTTGAGAACTCAAGGGTTTCCGGGGCCGATCCGGTGGAATACAGGACGTGCGCCGTGGCCAAGGTGGCGTGTCCGCACAGTGCCACCTCGGTCGCCGGCGTGAACCAACGGAGTGAATACGGCTCGCCGTCTTCCCCTTCAAGCACGAAGGCCGTCTCGGAGTGCCTCATCTCCGCTGCGATGGACTGCATCCAGGCATCCGGAACCGGATTGTCGAGTAGACAGACCCCCGCAGGGTTACCCTTGGAAAATTGGTCGGTAAATGAATCGACCGTATAGATGTGCATGACGTAATTTTAACTGATCGACAATATTCGGCTGAAAGCGGGTGTGCGGGCCAGGCAAACCAGTGCGCTAGCCGTACAAAGTGGGAATAAGCGTTGGGCGTGTCGCGCGGCGAACTTCTGGGCGTCGGTTACCGTCCAAGGTGTAGGACAAGCCGGATGCGGCGTGGTCCTGAGGAAAGGACGAGCCGATGGGGGCAGTGCGCAAGGTGGCGACCTACCTTGGCCTAGGCGGAGCAGAGGATTACGACGAGTCCTATGACTACGAGGACGACGTCGAAGGCGAGGGCGAGGACTGGCAGCCCGCTTCGGAGCGTGCGGCCAAGCGCTGGCGCTCGATGAGCGAGCCTTCGCGGATCGTGATGCTGACGCCCAGGAAGTACAACGACGCTCCGATCATCGGACAGCACTTCCGCGACGGCCAGACCGTCATCATGGACGTCAACGTCATGAGCACCGCCGAGGCCACGCGGATGGTCGACTTCGCCGCGGGCCTGGCCTACGGCTGCGAGGGCCGCATAGAGCGCATCGCGGAGAAGGTCTTCCTGCTGGCTCCGGCAGAGGTGGAGATCACCACCGGCTGATCCCGGGTCACCGGGACGGCCGGCGGCATGCGATCTTCGTCGTTCCCATGCCTCCGCGCCGCTCCATGCCCCTGCGCCGTGGCCGGGCGCCCTGCGGCGTCCTCCGTGGCGCCGGGGCGCTCCCGGCGGGTGCCGGCGGCGCCGAGGTGCTCCCGGCTCCGGTGTCCCGGCTATCTTGCGCGGGGGCCCCGGCGGAGCACACGGGTCAGCTCGGTCAGGTCCGAGGCGGCGGTCTGGGCGCGCTTGTCGCTCTCGCGGGCGTATTCGTGCAGCGCCCACACGGCGCTGTCGGCCAGCTCGCGCAGCTCGGAGAGCTGCGCGGTGACGTATTCGGCGTCTGCCCGCTCGTGCCTGCGCCGACGCCAGAGCTGGTGGCCTCCCGCGGCCACCAGGGCCAGCGCGAGCGCCGCCAGCGGCAGCGTCACAGGGGTGACGAGCGCGGCCACCAGGGCTGCCACGCCCAGGGCGAGCAGCGCGTAGGCGAGCCAGGGGCGGCCGCGGACGGGCACGCCTTCGACGCTGATGCGTTCTTCGGCGGCGGCCAGGGACTCGGGGTCAGGGCCTTCGGGGCGGAGCACCACGCGGTGCCCGAGCAGCGGCATGGTGACCGATTCCGGCGGATCCACCTGGGTGGCCAGCACGAGGCCCTCGGCGGCGGTCCGCACGGTCGGCGCGGCCATGTGCAGGGCGATGGCGGCCAGGTGCGGGTCGGAGCCGGGGCGCAGATCGGTGAGCAGGTGACCGGTGAGCGAGTCGGTCGGACTCTCGGCGCCGTCTGAGCCGATCAGGTGACGCAGCACCGCGAGCGGCTCACCCTCGGTCCACGCGGCGGCGGGTCTGCCCACGCGGCCGGTCGGCTCCGTGGCGCTGCTCTCCCGGGTCGAGGTGATCTCGACGCAGCGGCCGAGCAGGCGGGTCAGCTGGTCGGCGGCCTGGACGGGCCCGGCCAGTTCGGGGAGCTCGGCGAGCTCGGGGAAGTCGACCAGGGACGGCGGCACTATCATCGATGGCTCGTGCGGGGTCATCGCGCTCAACCACCGGTCGGGCTCGATCTCCGAGGGCGTGGCCACCGAGTCGAGCCTGCGGAGTACGAAGATCTTGCCTGCGGGGCCGTACGCGCCCTTGGCGGCGGCGAGCCAGAGTGCACGCTGGCCGTGGGTCACCGGCTTGTCGGCCGACAGCCCGCCGAAGGCGATGCCCAGCCAGGAGGCGTGGATCTGGTCGCCCCGGCCGGCGACGGCCAGGGCCAGGCAGAGGAAGAGCGCGGTCCGCTGCTCGTCGAGCTGGGCGGCGCGGCCGAGCGGCTCGAGCGCGTCCTCGCCGCGCATGAGCAGGGTGAGGGCCTCGACCGCCGGGGCCAGCCAGTGGTCGGTCACATCCGGGAACTTCGGTGGCGCCGTGGAGAGGGCTGCGTCGGCGGTCAGATTCGCCAGGAGTGCCTCGGCGTAGCGGTGCAGCTCCGTCCCGATGTGGGGACTCGCGGTCAGGTCGGTGCTCAAGGCAGAGAACTCTCCGAAGTTGTGACCGGTGACCGCGCCAGCGTAGTGCGCTTCGGTCATCCCTGTCGGGAGGCGCGCCGAACCCAATTTTGCCGGATGATCGCCTCGATTTGGTGAATCAAGGCGATCATCCGGCGGATAGCTCACATGCGTTCGGGGACCGGGACGCCCAGCAGGCTCAGGCCGGTCTCCAGCACGCGCAGGGTGAGCGCGCACAGGGCGAGCCGCGAGGCGCGCGTGGCCGGGTCGACGTCGTCCTTCAGGACGGGGCAGTTCTCGTAGAAGGTGGTGAAGGCGCTCGCGGTCTCGAACAGGTAGTTGGCGAGCCGGTGCGGCACGGAGCTCTCGGCCACCTCCTCCACGATCGAGCCGAAGCCGAGAAGCTGCAGGGCCAGGGCGCGTTCGGCGGGGTGGCCGAGCACGATCGGGCCGGTCGCCTTGGCCGGGTCGGTGTCCGCCTTGCGGAAGATGGAGCGGATGCGGGCGGTGGCGTACTGGAGGTAGGGGCCGGTGTTGCCGGTCAGCGCGAGCATCCGGTCGAAGTCGAAGACGTATTCGCTGTCGTGGCTGACCGACAGGTCGGCGTATTTGACCGCGCCCATGCCGACGGCGTGCCCGATCACGCCGCGCGTGGCGTCGTCGTAGTCGCGGTCGGCGAGCACGGCGGCGGCACGGGTCTCGGCCTCGTCGAGCAGCTGCAGCAGCTTGATGGACTCGCCGCTGCGGGTCTTGAACATCTTGCCGTCGCTGCCCAGCACGCTGCCGATCTGGACGTGCTCGGCGCGGACGTGGTCGGGCAGCCAGCCGGCCATCCTGGCGGAGGCGAACAGCATCGACATGTGCAGGGCCTGGGTCGCCCCGATCACGTAGAGGATCCGGTCGGCCTTGAGGTCCTGGACGCGGTAGTGGATGGTGGCCATGTCGGTGGTGGCGTAGCCGTATCCGCCGTCGCTCTTGCGGATCATGAACGGCAGCGGCTGGTCCTCGCGGCCGGTGAAGCCGGGCGGGAAGACGCAGAGCGCGCCGTCGCTGACGACGGCGATGCCACGCTCCTGGAGCTCGTCGCAGACCTTGGCGAGCATGTGGTTGTACATGCTCTCGCCGGCGATGTCGCCGTCGGTCAGCGTCACGCCGAGCTGGTGGTAGACCTTGTTGAAGTAGCGGACCGTGGCGTCCATGAAGATGTGCCACAGGCGCATGGTCTCCGGCTCTTCGGCCTGGAGGGTCACCACCCGCGTGCGGGCGCGCTTGTTGAACTCCGGGTCGCTGTCGAACTTGGCGCGGGCCGCCTGGTAGTAGGCGTTGCCCTCGCCCGCCTCGAGCTGGGCCACGGCGGTCTCCTCGCCGATGTCCAGCAGGTGCTCGATGAGCATGCCGAACGGGGTGCCCCAGTCGCCCAGGTGGTTCTGCCGGATGACCTTGTTGCCGACGTGTTCGTGCACGCGGACCAGGGCGTCGCCGACGATGGTCGTGCGCAGGTGGCCGACGTGCATCTCCTTGGCCGCGTTGGGCGCGGAGTAGTCGACCACGACGGTCTGCGGCGAGGCGACGCGGGCGACGCCGCTGCGCGGGTCGGCCAGGATCCCGGCGGTCTGGGCGGTGATCCAGTCGTCGGACAGCGTGATGTTCAGGAAGCCGGGGCCGCTGACCTCGACGGTGCCGGGGAAGTGCTCCCCCTGCGTGTCGCCGGCGCGGCCGGTGAGGTGGTCGGCGATCTCCTGGGCGACCTCCCGCGGTGCCCGTCGCAGTCGCTTGCTCAGGCTCATCGCCACGTTCGCCTGGTAGTCGGCGAACTGGGAGGGACGGATCAGCGGGTCTGCGTCGGCGTAGTCCGCACCGAAGGCGGCGGCCAGCGCCTGCTGGACGCGCTCGGTGAGGGCGTGCTGCGGGTCGGTCATGACCCAAGGGTATCGTTTGGCCGGTCGTGAGCCGGCGATATTTCAGGCGATTACATGATCTTGAAAGCCGCCGGCGGCGCGGCTGGAGAGGCCGCTCTCCCAGGCGGCGCAGCCGGAGTCATGGGGGGTGTGCGCCAGGCTCGTCGGGCGGTGGTCCATCCCGGGGGCGATGTGGCCGACGGTCACCAGAGGCGGTGCGGCCGATGGGCGGCGCCCAGGCGTTCGCCGATGCGGGCGACCACGCCTTGCCGGGCCAGTCTGGCGGCCAGCACGCAGGCGGCGCTCACCCCTCTGGCCTGCGAGGAGCCGTGCGCGATGACCACGGTGCCGTTCAGGCCGAGCAGTACGGCTCCGCCGTGGACCTCGGGGTCCAGCCGCTGGTTGAGCTCCTTGACGCGCCTGCGCTGCAGCATCCCGCCCAGCCGGGCCGCGCGGCTCTCGTTGATCGTCTCGCGGAGCTCGGCGAAGGCGTAGCGGACGCTGCCCTCCATGGTCTTGAGCGCCACGTTGCCGGTGAAGCCGTCGGTGACGATGACGTCCACGGCCCCGGTGAGCAGGTCGTGTCCTTCGACGTTGCCGGCGAAACTCAGGCCGGGGGCGGCCGACAGCAGCTCGTGTGCCCGTTTGACGAGCTTGTTGCCCTTCCCCGGCTCGCTGCCGATGGTCAGCAGGCCGATCTTGGGTTCGGCGACGTCCAGGACGGTCTCCGCATAGGCCGCGCCGAGGTGGGCGAACTGCACCAGCATCTCCGGCTTCACCTCGGCGTTGGCGCCCGCGTCCAGCAGGACGGTGGGGGTGGGCCGGGTGGGCAGGGCGACGGTGATGGCGGGCCTGAGCACCCCGGTCTGGCTGCGGAGCCGGAGTTTTCCGGTGGCCACGATCCCGGCGGTGGATCCGGCGGAGACCACGGCGGAGGCGTCGCCCCGCCGTACGAGATGGCAGGCGACGGCGATGCTGGAGCGTGGGCGGCGGAGACTGGCGAGGGCGCCCTCGTCCATGGCCAGCTCCTCCTCGGCCCGGATGATCGGGATCTCGGTGAGCGCGTCGTGCAGGGCGAGCGCCTCCATGAGGGGACGGGGCTCGCCGACGAGGACGACGGAGATCCCGTGCTCCCGCACCGCGTGGACGGCGCCCGCCACGATCTCGTCCGGGGCGTGGTCGCCTCCCATCGCGTCCAGGGCGATCGGCATGACGCCGGGAGGGGCGGTATCAGGCAAGCGGTCACCTCGTGCGGGATGGTTTGTCCGCATCGTAGGCGGGGCCGGCACCGGATGGGTCAACCGGGGATCAGGGCCTGTCGGGGAGATTCCAGTCGCTCCTCTCCCGCGCGACGACGACCTTCCCGAAGGTGGTCCGGCCGACGACCCGGATGACCGGGCCACCCGCGTCGCCGAGGTCGCCGGAGATGTGCCGCTTGGCGAACAGCGCGCTGACCTCGTCGATGACGTGGGCGTTCTTGGGGACCCGGACGATCAGCTTGCCGCAGTAGGCGTTGACCTCAAGGGTGATCTCACGGCCGGGGAGCACCGCGTCGGACAGGTCGACGATCAGCGCGCCGAACGTGGCGTTCAGCGTCGTGTGGCGGCCGGCGATCCAGCGCCCGCCCCGCAGGACCTTGCTGAAGACGGCGCTCACCTCCTGCCGGACGGTGGCGGGGCCGCTGCCGGTGGCGGTGACGTCGGGCAGGTCGAGGGTGATCGGGACGAGGTCGTCCACGGTCACCGAGTCGTAGGTCGCCTGCAGCCGGTCGGCGTGCTCGACGCTGGTCAGCCGGCCGGTGGCGAGTGCCTCGGCCAGCACCGCGGCCACCCGGTCGCGGTCGGCGTCGGAGGCGCGCAGGGCGGGGACACGGGGGCGTGGCGAGACCGAGACGGAGGCGCTCGGCGGAGCGGAGTCGCGGGGGGTCATGAGGGGATTGTACGTCTAGTCGAGATATATCGCGATAGGAACTTTACCTGGGAACTTACTGATGAGTGGAACCGGCCGCAGGGTTGACTACGTCCGGATATATAAGCGCGGTAGACGCGCGACTGGCTGGAGAGGTTTACGTGTAGATCGACAAAAATCGGAGGAAAGGCTTAGTGATCTTGAAGGAAGGCTCTACTCGGGGGTTCCGGGCCTACACCGCCAAGCATCTGGACGACCTGTTGCGACGGGCGGGCCTCGGAGACGAGGAGCGGCTCCGGATCAGAGCGGTGGCGACCGTGCTGCCCTTCCGTACCAACGCCTACGTGGTGGATCAGCTCATCGACTGGTCGGCCATACCCGATGACCCCATATACCGTCTGGTCTTCCCCCAGGCGGACATGCTGCCCGAGCCGGACGTCACCAGACTCGCAGGTCTCCTGGGAGCGGGCGCGCCGAACGCGGAGATCCAGGCGGCGGCACGCGAGGTCAGGATGCGGCTCAACCCGCACCCGGCCGGACAGCTCGACCTCAACGTCCCGCGCATCGGCCAGGAGCCGGTGCCCGGCATGCAGCACAAATATCCAGAGACAGTGCTCTTCTTCCCCAAGCAGGGGCAGACCTGTCACGCCTACTGCACCTACTGCTTCCGGTGGGCGCAGTTCATCGGCGAGCCCGACCTCAAGTTCGCCTCCGACGACATCGACGACCTCATCGCTTACCTGAAGGACAACCCCCAGGTGACCAGCGTGCTGTTCACCGGTGGCGATCCGATGATCATGAGTGAGCCGGTGCTCCGCCGCTACCTGGAGCCGCTGCTGGAGGTGGAACAGCTCGAATCCATCCGCATCGGCACCAAGTCGCTGGCCTACTGGCCGCAGCGGTTCGTCTCCGACCCCGATGCCGACGACACGTTGCGCCTGTTCGCCTCGGTGGTGGACGCGGGCAAGAACCTGGCCTTCATGGCGCACTTCTCCCACCCGAGGGAGATGGAGTCGCCCGTCGCCGAAGCCGCCGTGGCCGGGATCCTCGCCACCGGCGCGGTGATCAGGACCCAGGCGCCGTTGATCAGGACGGTCAACGACGCCCCCGGCATCTGGTCGTCCATGTGGCGCAGGCAGCTCACGATGGGCATGGTGCCCTACTACATGTTCATCGAACGGGACACCGGGCCGCAGGACTACTTCGCGGTCCCGCTCGCCCGGGCCTACGAGATCTTCAGGGACGCGTACGCGAGCGTTTCGGGGCTGTGCCGCACGGTGCGGGGCCCCTCCATGTCGGCCACGCCCGGCAAGGTCTGCGTGGACGGCGTCACCGAGATCGCCGGGCAGAAGGTCTTCGTGCTCCACCTCATCCAGGCGCGCGATCCCGAGCTGGTCGGACGTCCCTTCTTCGCGCGGTACGACCCCACCGCCACCTGGCTCACCGACCTCCGGCCGGCGTTCGCCGAGCGCTTCCCCTTCGACCCCGCCGAACTTTCCGAACTCTCCCTCTCCGGACTCTCCGACCTCTCCGGGCCCGCCGAGTCCGCGGGACCCTTCGAGCCGGTGGCGGCCCCCCGGCGGCTGTCCGCCTGATCCGCTCGGTCAAGCGGGTGCCCGGCAACCGGAAAATCTGACGCCGTGACCCGCGGACTCTTTTTCCCGCCTCTTTCCCGGTTTCCCGTCGCCGGCGGCGCGAAAATGTGCTCCGGGTCCCAGTGGTTTTGTGGCATAAGGATGAGCGGAGCGTAATCCTTCGCAGGACTATTTCCACATATACCGGCAGCGCCGGGCAGGTCTCAGGGCCCGCCCGGCGCTGCTCTGTTGGGGTCCCAGCCTCGGCCCGCAAGGAAGATCCGATCATCGCGGGCGGACTTGGGGGCCGCTCGGGGCGGTGATACAAATGCCGATGCAGCTTCCGGCCGGCGCGTTTCGTGTAGCCCTCCAAATCGCGCCCGCCGGTGATACCGGGTCTCAGGCCCGCTTTTTCCTGACGATTCCAAGAAATCAAGCGTGCCGATTACAAAGCTGGGAAGGCAATCATGAAGCGAGTCATCAAGGCGGCTGTGGCCGTGGCGGCGTTCGGCCTCGCGGCGGCGGTCTGCGCCCCCGCCCAGGCGCAGGCGCGCGACGTCTTCGACGGCCGGGACGCGGCCGAGGACGTCTCCATGGCGGTCGAGGGGCTCACCGGCGGCCTGCTCGACGGCCGGAACATGCTGTCCGCCCTGTCCTACGGGCAGGACCGGCCGATCTCCCTGGGGGGCGGCCGGGACCCGCGGATCGAGCTGGGAGGCGGTCAGGCCCCCTTCAACGGTCAGGCCCCCTTCAACGGTCAGGCCCCCTTCGGTGGCCTCGCCGCCGACCGGCGCGACGACGGCGTCGACGGCCTGCTCGGGACGCTCTCGGACGCCGTTGAGGACCTCGTCGGCGTCTCGCCGGACGGCATCGCCCTCGACAGCCCGCTGACCGGCTCCACCACGGGGGAGGAGATGCTGGTCGACGGCGCCGACGGTTTCGGCGACCTGGCCGCCGCGGCCGTGCGGGCCGCCGAGGCCCGTCAGGCGGGCCAGGCCCCCGCGACGGCGGTCCAGGGGCTGACCGGGGGGCAGCCGGAGGTCGGCGGGCTCGTCGACGCGGTGAACCAGGCCGTCCCGCAGGGCGCCGAGCGGGCGGGCACCCTCGCCCCGCTGGTGGGCACCCTGTCGCCGGCCGAGGCCGCGCCGGTCGCCGGGGCCGTCGCCCCGATCGTCCGCTCCGCCTCCGGTGACGAGATCTCCCCGCTGGTGGGCAACACCACCGGGGAGGGCGCCAGGGCCGTCACCGAGACCGTCCACTCCGTGGCCGACAGCACCATGGGCGCCACCAGGGCCGCCGCCGAGTAACCGCGGCGGCGCCGGGGCGGACGCGGCGGCGTGGGGTGCCCCCGCCGCCGCCGGACGGCCGTGACGGCGCGCGGGGCCCGCTGCCGAGCCGGGCATCCGCGCCTGCACGGGATGTCCGCCACGGAGCCGGACATCCGCGGTGACAGGAAGACCGGCCGGTGCGCACCGGCCGGTCTTCCTTGGTCTCAGAGGCCCGGCTCCCGCACCGAGGTGCGCCGGGCGATCTGGGCCTGAAGTCTGGCCATCTGCCAGTGCAGCTCGATGAGTTGCTCGGTGAGCTGGAGACGGGGAATCTCGGACGGGTCCTCTGTGGCCAGGTGGTCGATCGCGGTCGACAGCTCTCGCATCGCGCGCCCCCACTCCATGACGGCTTCCTAAGATCGAAACAACGTTCGAATCATAGCGGAGTGCCGATCACGATGTCAGTGATTGTCGCCGAAGGCGCACCGGCGACCCGGCTGAGGAGCGGGGGCTCCGGTGACGGGCGCCGGAGCCCGGTCCGCCGTGCTCCGGCGCCGCGACCGCCACACCTGGCCGCCCGCCCTCAGACCTCGTACACCGGGACGATGTATCCGCGGGCCAGGGTGTGGGCGGTGATGTTGAAGCCCACCACGGCTGGCGGCGTGTCGGCGTCCACGCCCAGCTTGTCCACATCAAGGGCGTGCACCGCGAAGATGTAGCGGTGCGGCCAGCCGGGAGGCGGGGCCGCGCCGCCGTAGGCGTTGGTGCTGTAGTCGTTGCGGCCGTGCACGCCGAAGCCGGAGCCGGCACCGCCCGCCCCGGCGGGCAGTTCGGTCACCTCGGCCGGGATGTCGAACAGCAGCCAGTGCCAGAATCCGCTGCCGGTGGGGGCGTCGGGGTCGAAGCACGTCACCGCGTAGCCGAGGGTGCCCTCGGGGGCCCCCGACCAGCGCAGGTGCGGTGAGATGTTCTGCCCGGTCGCACCCCAGCCGTCGAACACGTGGGCCTCGGACAGCGTCTCGCCGTCGCGGACGTCGTCGCTCTCGACGGTCAGCGCGGGGACCTGGGGCAGGAAGTCATATGGGATCGGTGGCCGTGGGGACACGATTCACCTCCGGTAGGAGCGTCTTGTCGGTCGCTCCCATCCTGCCCCGCCGCCGGAGGATCTCGCAGGCGGCGGCTCCCGCGCCGCGGACACGTCGTGGGCCGCCCGGCCGCCTCGCCGTACGGAAGGGTCGCGGCGGCCCCTGGCGTGCCGTCAGGCGCTGTTGTAGGCGGCGAGCACCGTCTTGGGGTCGCCGTCCATCTTGATCTTGCCCTTGTGCAGCCAGATGACCCGGTTGCAGGTCTCCTCGATCACGTCGAGGTTGTGCGCGACCAGGAAGACCGTGCCGGCCTCGTCGCGCATCTGCTTGATGCGCTCCTGGCTCTTGCGCTTGAAGTCGCGGTCGCCGGTGGCCAGGGCCTCGTCGATGAGCAGCACGTCGTGGGCCTTGGCCGAGGCGATGGCGAAGCGGAGCCGGGCGCCCATGCCGGAGGAGTAGGTCGACATGGGGAACTGCACGAACTCGCCGATGCCGGAGAAGTCGACGATCTCCTCGTATTTGTCCTTCACCTGCGCGGGGTTCATGCCCATCGCGTAGCAGCCCAGCACGATGTTGCGCTCGCCGGTCAGTTCGCGCATCAGCGCGGCGTTGACGCCGAGCAGGGAGGGCTGGCCGTCGGTGTAGACCGCGCCCGAGTGGGGCGGCAGCAGTCCGGCGATGGCGCGCAGCATGGTGGACTTGCCCGAGCCGTTGCGGCCGATGATGCCGATGGCGTCGCCGTGGTAGGCCACGAAGGAGACGCCGCGGACGGCGTGGACCTCCTTCATCTGCGGCCTGCCCTGGCGCTTGAGCAGCCGCATGAGGGCGTTGGCCGCGTTGCCCTTCTCGGCGTCGGTGGCCGCGCCGTACACGCGGTAGATGATGTGCAGGTCGTCCACGATGACCGTCGGAGTGCCCGTACGGCTGTTGCCGACGGGGTCCGGGTTGGGGTGCACCCTGACGTCCTTGGTGGGGACGCGGGGTTCCTCGGCCTTCACGCTGGACAGCTCCTCGGTCAACTCAGCCACGGCCGTACTTCTCCTCGGCTCGCCAGAAGTACCAGAAGCCACCGATCAGGGCGAACAACGCCCAGAATACGCAGACGATCCAGACCCATGGCCGGATGGCCTGCTGTGTGTGCTGCATGAGCAGGTCGCGCATCAGCTCGATGTAGGCGGCGGCCGGGTTGAAGTACATGACGTCGGCGACCCACTGCGGCAGGCCCGCCCCGTGGACCGGGTCCACGATCTTCTCCTCGATGGAGAAGAACACGCCGGAGGCGTAGAGCCAGGTGCGCGTGATGAAGGGCAGTAGCTGGTTCAGGTCGCGGGCGGTGGCTCCCACGCGGGCCAGGACCAGGCTGGCGCCGATGTTGAACATCGTCTGCAGCAGCAGGGCCACCGGGATCAGCAGCCAGAACCAGGTGATCGGCTCGCCGGTGATCAGCACCAGCGCGAACAGCACGCCCATCGAGATCAGGAGCTGCTGGAACTCCTGGATCGTGTAGGCGAGCGGGAGCGCGGCCCGGGGGAAGTGCAGGGCGCGGATCAGCGACAGGTTGCCGGAGATCGCCTTGGCGCCGCCGCTCACCGAGCGCTGCGTGTAGGTGAAGACGAACATCCCGGTGATGAGGAAGGCCGGGTAGTTCGGGATGTTCTTGCTCGCGCCGAGGATCAGGCCGAACATCAGGAAGTAGATGGCGGCGTTGAGCAGGGGGGTGAGGACCTGCCAGAGCTGACCCAGGGCTGAGTTGCTGTACTTCGAGACGTTGCGCGAGGTCGCGTAGGTCATGACGAAGTGCCGTCGTTCCCACAACTGGCGCAGGTAGACGGGCAGACTGGGGCGTGCGATGGCACGCCGAAGTCCGTAACGCTCGGCGAGCTTGGCCAGCGGCTCTTGCCCCTTGTCAGGGGTGCCGTTATTCGGGCCGCCCGCCTGGGCGTCCGCGATCGCGGATTCCGGCTGGCTCATGGCAAGGACTCTATTGGATGCGAGTGGTTGAAGTGCCTACGGCGGTGGTCCGCCGCACACATTGGACGGGATCTCCGCGGAAGAGGTTCCAGGGCAATTGTGCGGTTCGCCTGCGAACCTCCGGTCCCCCTGCGACGGGGTCAACGTTAGCCCAGCCGGAGGTCGTGCGGGGGCAATGGATGCAAGCACCCGTGGGACGGAGGTACTTTGGCGTGACCGTTCGCGTCCTACATGTACCTTTGTGTCCGTTTTTAGTGTGCCTGTGGGCACGGGCTGGTCAAGCCGGTAGACGTATGGCCTCGAACTGGCACATGCGTGACCGAACTGCAACATCACAGAGACATTTAGGTGTGGAGCGGTGCGGGATAGTCGCGTCCGACTGGTGTGGCGTCAACACCTTGGCCGGGACGGCGAGGACAGGGGGACCACAACATCCTCCGCCTGGCCCTCCGGCTCCGGGACCTCAACGGCGACGTCCGCCTGTAAAGGGAGGAATTACCACTATGCGCGTTACTAAGGGCGCACGGATCACGGCCGGTACCGCGCTGCTCGCCCTGGGGCTGGCCGCGTGCGGCGGCCAGACCTCCGCGGGTGGTGGGACGGCCTCGGCCGACCAGCCCGTGCGCATGGAACTCGGCGAGCCGCAGAAGCTCTTCTACCCCGGCGACACCACCGAGTCCGAGGGCTCCGAGGTGCTGGCCGCCATCTTCGCCCCGCTGGTCAGCTACGACGAGAACAAGCAGGTCGTCAACGACGTCGCCGACTCGATCAAGACGACCGACAACAAGGTCTGGACGATCAAGCTCAAGCCGGGCTACACCTGGCACAACAAGGAGCCGCTGATCGCGCAGAACTACGTCGACGCCTGGAACTACTCCGCCGACCAGGACAACGCCCAGGGCGCCAACGGCTTCTTCAGCCGCGTCGAGGGCTGGGCCGACCTGAACCCGGGCGAGGGCAAGACCGTCTCCGCCAAGGGGATGAGGGGCCTGAGGGTCCTCGGCGACGCGGCCACCTCCCGGACCTTCCAGATCACCCTCACCAAGCCGTTCTCCCAGTTCAAGACGATGCTGGGCTACACGTCGTTCTACCCGCTGCCCAAGGCCGCCTTCGACGACGCCGGCAAGGTCACCGAGGCGTACGCCAAGCAGCCGATCGGCCAGGGCTACTTCAAGTTCGACAAGCCCTACAACAAGGGCACCGACCAGACGATCGACCTGACCCGCTACGACGCGTTCCCCGGGGCCAAGCCGAAGTTCGACAAGCTCCAGTTCAAGCTCTACGCGAGCTCCGAGACCGCGTTCAACGACCTGCGCGCGGGCAACCTGGACGTCCACGACTCGCTGCCCCCGTCGGCGATCGCCAGCGCCAAGGCCGAGCTCGGCGAGCGCTACATGGACGAGGCCGACGCCGGCGTCGGCTACATCGGCTTCCCGATGCAGTACAACAAGACCTACGAGAACGTGAAGGTCCGCGAGGCCATCTCCATGGCCATCGACCGCAAGACGATCGCCGAGACGGTCTTCTCCGGCACCCGCGCCCCGGCCGACGACTTCATCAACCCGCTGCTCGACGGCTACCGCCCCGGCGCCTGCGCGGTCTGCACCTACGACCCGGCCAAGGCCAAGTCGCAGTACGCCGACAACAACGGCCCCAAGACGCTGGAGCTGGGCTACAACTCCGACGGTCCGCACAAGGAGTGGATCGAGGCCGTCGCCAACAACCTCCGCGCCAACCTCGGCGTCCAGGTCACGGTGAAGCCGTTCGAGAAGTTCGCCTCGATCCTCGACGAGCTGGACAAGAAGACCTACGGCGGCATGTTCCGCATGGGCTGGGCGATCGACTACCCGTCCGCGGAGAACTACCTGACCCCGGTCTTCTCCACCGTCGCGATCAAGACCGGCTCGAACTACGCGGGCTGGTCCAACAAGGAGTTCGACGACCTCCTCGCCAAGGGCGACAGCGCCGCCACGCAGGCGCAGGGCCTGAAGTACTACCAGCAGGCCGACGACATCCTGATCAAGGAACTGCCGTACATCCCGGTGTACTTCTACCGGACGAACGTCGCGTTCTCCCAGCATGTCAAGGGCATCAAGCTCAACCTCCTCAACCAGGTCGAGTGGACCCAGGTCGAGAAGGTCGCCTGACGGACGGCGGTGGGCCGGGCGCGTGAGCCCGGCCCCATGGGCTGCCTCCGGGTGGTCCCTCGCACGGCACGACCCGGCCGGTCGCGAGGGGCCGTCCCCGAGGCGTGTACGGGAGGCTTGAATGGGCCGTTACATCATCAGGCGCCTTGTCCAGGCGATACCTGTCCTGCTGGGCGCCACCCTGCTCATCTACGCCATCGTCTTCGCGCTGCCCGGTGACCCCATCGCGGCGCTGGCGGGCGAGAAGCGGGTGGACCCCAACATCACCGCCATCCTGCGGGAGCAGTACCACCTGAACGACCCGTTCCTGGTGCAGTACTGGTACTACCTCGTGGGCCTGTTCGGCGGCGACTTCGGCACCACCTTCGCCGGAGTGCCGGTCACCGACATCATGGCCGGCAAGTTCCAGGTGACCATCAACCTGGCGATGACCGCCCTGGTCATGGAGGCGATCATCGGAGTCGGCCTCGGCCTCTACGCGGCGCTGCGCCACGGCAGGGCCCAGGACTCGATGGTCCTGGCCTCCACGCTGGTGCTGATCTCCATCCCCACGCTGGTCACCGGGTTCGTGCTCCAGCTGCTCCTGGGGGTCAAGGTCGGCCTGCTGCCCGTCGCGGGCGTGACGGACGGCTGGCGCAGCTATCTGCTGCCCGGCTTCGTGCTCGCCGGGACGTCGATCGCCTACCTCACCCGGCTCACCCGGACCAGTCTCGTGGAGACCCTGCGCGCCGACTACATCCGCACCGCGGTGGCCAAGGGCCTGCCCCGGCGCCGGGTCGTCGGGCGGCACGCGCTGCGCAACGCGCTGATCCCGTTGGTCACCTATCTCGGCGCCGACCTCGGCACGCTGATGGGCGGGGCGGTGATCACCGAGACCATCTTCAACCTGCCGGGCATCGGCCAGCAGCTGTTCAGCTCGGTCTACCTGCGCGAGCAGTCCGTCGTCGTCGGCATCGTGACCGTGCTGGTGCTGATCTACATCCTGGCCAACCTGGTCGTCGACCTGCTCTACGCCGTGCTCGACCCGAGGATCCGTTATGAGTGACACCCTTGCTCCGGCCACCAGGCGCGCCAAGCACGGCAAGCGGGCCAAGGCTCCCCGGCCCCCCAAGGCCGCGAGCCTGTGGAGCGACGCCTGGCACGACCTGCGCCGCCGTCCACTCTTCATCGGCTCGGCCGTCCTTATCGGCATTTTTCTGATCATGTCGATATTTCCCTGGCTCTTCACCTCGGTGAACCCGTTCGACGCCGCGAGCTGCCGGCTCGCCGATGCCCGGCAGGGCATGAGCGGCGCCCACTGGTTCGGCACCGACAACCTGGGCTGTGACGTCTACGCCCGCACGATCTACGGCGCCCGCAACTCGATCGTGGTGGGGGTGACGACCACGGTCGTCACCGCGCTGGTGGGCGGCCTGCTCGGCCTCGTCGCGGGGTTCAAGGGCGGCGCGCTCGACACCCTGTTCTCCCGGATCACCGAGATCTTCTTCGCGATCCCGTCGATCCTCGGCGCCCTGCTCATCCTCGCGGTCTTCCGCACGGGCAACGTCTGGACCGTCATGCTGGCGCTGGCCGTACTGACCTGGCCGATGACCTTCCGCATCATGCGGGCCGCGGTGATCACCGCCAAGAGCCAGGACTACGTGGTCGCGGCCCGGGCGCTCGGCGCCTCCGCGCCCCGGATCATGTTCCGGCACATCCTGCCGAACGCGGTCGCGTCCGTGATCGTGGTCGCCACGATCAATCTGGGCGGCTTCATCGCCGCGGAGGCCGGTCTCTCCTTCCTCGGGGTCGGTCTACGCTCGCCTGACATCTCCTGGGGACTTATGATCTCCGATGCCCGGGAGCGCTTCCTGGAGGCTCCGGGTCCGCTGCTGTTCCCGGCGCTGTTCCTGAGCCTGACCGTGCTGGCCTTCATCATGCTGGGCGACGCCGTCCGCGACGCCCTCGACCCGAAGCTGCGGTAAGGGGGACCTGTGAAGAAGACGTCAACGTCGGTGCTGCCCGCCGGGGGAGCCCTGGGTGACGAACCCCTGCTCTCCGTCGACGACCTGCACGTGGAGTTCGTCACCAGACAGGGCGTCGTCAAGGCGGTCAACGGGGTCAGCTACTCGCTGAACCCCGGCGAGACGCTCGCCGTGCTCGGCGAGTCGGGCTCCGGCAAGTCGGTGACCGCCCAGGCGATCATGGGCATCCTCGACATGCCGCCGGCCCGCATCCCCCGGGGCGAGATCCGCTTCCGGGGCACGGACCTGCTCAAGCTGACCGAGGAGGGCCGCTCCCAGGTCCGCGGCCAGCGGATCTCGATGATCTTCCAGGACGCGCTCTCCGCGCTGAACCCGGTCTTCACCGTGGGCTCGCAGATCGGAGAGATGTTCCGGGTGCACCGGGGCGCCTCCCGGCGTGACGCCGAGAAGAAGGCCGTCGAGCTGATGGACCGGGTCCGCATCCCCGGCGCCAGGCAGCGGGTGCACGACTACCCGCACCAGTTCTCCGGCGGCATGCGCCAGCGCATCATGATCGCGATGTCGATCGCGCTCGATCCGGAGGTGCTGATCGCCGACGAGCCGACCACGGCGCTCGACGTGACGGTGCAGGCCCAGATCATGGAGCTCCTGGCCGAGCTGCAGCGCGAGAGCAACATGGGCCTGATCCTGATCACCCACGATCTCGGCGTGGTGGCCGACGTGGCCGACAAGATCGCGGTCATGTACGGCGGGCGGATCGTGGAGAACGCCCCCGTGCACGACATCTACCGGGCCCCCGCCCACCCGTACACCAAGGGCCTGCTGGACTCGATCCCCCGGGTCGACCAGAAGGGCCAGGAGCTGTACGCCATCAAGGGCATGCCGCCGAACCTGCTCGCGATGCCCTCGGGCTGTGCTTTCCACCCCCGGTGCCCCTACCGTCAGGACAACTGCGTCACCGACGCGCCGCCTCTCCACGAGATCGGCTCGACACGCAGCAGCGCCTGTCACTACTGGAGGGAGGTCCTCGATGGCAGCCACGGGTGAGCCGATCCTTGAGGTCCGCGACCTGGTCAAGCACTTCCCGCTGAACCAGGGCATCGTCATGAAGAAGCAGATCGGTGCGATCAAGGCCGTGGACGGGGTCTCCTTCGACCTGCGGCGCGGCGAGACGCTCGGCATCGTCGGCGAGTCCGGCTGCGGCAAGTCGACGCTGGCCAAGCTCCTGATGGCGCTGGAGCGGCCGACCTCCGGCTCGGTGAGGATCAACGGCCGGGAGATCGCCCAGGCCAGGGGCGGCGAGCTCAAGCGGGTCCGCCGCAACATCCAGATGGTCATGCAGGACCCCTACACCTCGCTGAACCCCCGGATGACCGTGGGCGACATCATCGGCGAGCCGTACGAGATCCACCAGGACGTCGTCCCCAAGGGGGACCGCCGCCGCAAGGTGCAGGAGCTGCTGGAGGTCGTGGGCCTCAACCCCGACCACGTCAACCGCTACCCGCACCAGTTCTCCGGCGGCCAGCGCCAGCGCATCGGCATCGCCCGGGGGCTGGCGCTCCAGCCGGAGATCATCGTCTGCGACGAGCCGGTGTCGGCGCTCGACGTGTCGATCCAGGCACAGGTCATCAACCTGCTGGAGCGGCTGCAGAACGAGTTCGGCCTCGCCTACGTCTTCATCGCCCACGACCTGTCGGTGGTCCGTCACATCTCCGACCGGGTCGGTGTGATGTATCTGGGCAAGATGGTCGAACTCGGCAAGGACACCGAGATCTACGACCGCCCCGCCCACCCCTACACCCAGGCGCTGCTGTCGGCGGTGCCGCTGCCCGACCCGGAGGGGCGCGAGCGGCGCGAGCGGATCATCCTCCAGGGTGACCCGCCGTCCCCGGCCAACCCGCCGTCGGGGTGCCGCTTCCGCACCAGGTGCTGGAAGGCGCAGGACATCTGCGCCGAACAGGAGCCGCTGCTGCAGATCCGGCCGGGCACCGCGCACGCCAGCGCCTGCCACTTCGCCGAGACCCATGACGTGGTGCACGTGTAGAAGGGCCTGAAAGCAGAAGGGCGTCGCCCCCACATTTCACATGTGGGGGCGACGCCCTTCGCGTTCACTACAGGATGTCGACGCCGATGCCGCCGATGCCGACGAGACCGCCGATGCCGACTCCGTGGCCGACTCCGCTGCCGCTGCTGATCACGTTGTTGCTGCCGAGGACGCCCGGACGGACGCCGCCGCCGTAGACCCCGCCGCCGTAGACCCCGCCGCCGTAGACGCCGCCGCCGTAGACGCCGCCGCCGTACGAGTACGCGCCGACGCAGGGAGAGGCCGCCACGTAGGTGGCCGTGCAGCTGTACGTCGGGACCACGACCGGGGTCGAGACGACGCCGACGCCGCAGCAGTCCGCGGACTTGGCCGCGGACGTGGAGGCGGAGGCGGCGGCGGCGGGCGCGAGGATGGCGATACCGGCGCACGCGGAAGTGATGAGAAGACGACGAATCATGTGTTGTTCCCCCCCGTAAGGAAACCGCGGCAGTGTCCGGACTTGGAACGTTCTGTCTGCGCGCGGCTACTCAACGTAACGGGAGCGACACTATCCACCGCCATGCTTTGTGGCGGTGCCGAGAAGGTCAGGTTGTGGCAATGATCGCGGAGCCGTGACCGAACAAACCTTGGTTGACTGCCAGCCCGACCCGCGCCCGGTCCACCTGGCGCGCCCCCGCCGTGCCCCGTAACTGCCAGGTGAGCTCGCAGACCTGCGCGATGGCCTGGGCGGGGACGGCCTCGCCGAAGGAGGCGAGCCCGCCGGAGGGGTTGACCGGGATCCGGCCGCCGAGCGAGGTGTCCCCGGCGCGCAGCAGCTTGCCGGCCTCGCCGGGCGGGCACAGGCCGATCTCCTCGACCCAGTCGAGCTCCAACGCGGTGGACAGGTCGTAGACCTCGGCGAAGGACAGGTCGCCGGGGCCCAGGCCGGCCTCCTCGTAGGCGGCGTGGGCGATGGAGGCGCGGAAGGTCCGCTCGGGGGGCGGCACCGCGGCGGTGGAGTCGGTGGCGAAGTCCGGCAGTCCGAGCACGGTGCCGGGGAAGGACGGCGTCACGGTGGAGACGGCCGCGAGCCGTACGGGGCCGCGCGCGCCGTGGCGGCGGGCGAAGTCCTCCGAGGCCAGCACCAGCGCGGCGGCGCCGTCGGAGGTGGCGCAGATGTCCATCAGCCGCAGCGGATCGGCCACCATGGGAGAGTCCAGCACCTGTCCGGCTGTGACGGTTCTGCGGTAGCGGGCGTTGCCGTTCAGGGAGCCGGCGAGGGCGTTCTTGACCTTGACGGCGGCGAAGTCCTCGGCGGTGTCGCCGTACAGGGCCATCCGCCTGCGCGCGTAGAGCGCGAAGTACGCCGGGTTGGTGGCACCGAGCAGCCGGAACCGGAGCCAGTCGGGGTCGTCCGGGCGGTCGCCGCCCACCGGCTTGAAGAACCCCTTGGGCGTGGAGTCGGCGCCGACGACCATCGCCACGTCGCAGAGCCCGGCGAGGATCCGGGCGCGGGCGATGTCGAGGGCCTGGGCGCCCGAGGCGCACGCCGCGTAGCAGGACGCGATCCGCGCGCCGCTCCACCCCATCGCCTGGGCGAACGTCGCGCCGGCGACGAACCCCGGATAGCCGTTCCTGATCGTGCCGGCGCCCACCACGTACTGGACGTCGGTCCAGGCCAGGTCCGCGTCGCGCAGCGCGGCCCGGGCGGCGGCCACGCCGTACTCGGTGAAGGGCCGTCCCCACTTCCCCCAGGGGTGCATCCCGGCACCCAGCACGACGGCGCTCACGGCCTGCCCCACATCCACACCGGCGGGCCGTCGGCGAGCGGGCCCCAGGTCAGCTCCAGCTCCATGCCGACGTGCAGTTCCTCCACGGTCAGGTCCTTGACCTGGCCGAGCACGACGATCCCCTCCTCGGCCAGCTCCACCGCCGCCAGCGTCACCGGCGTGTACGGCTCGGCCGCCACGAACGGCGCGGGGGGCGGGTAGCAGGCGTTGGTGTAGGACCAGACGGTGCCCCGGCGCGAGAGTCGCGTCTCGGCCAGGTTCTCGCCCGCGCAGCGCGGGTTGGGGCAGAACCCCGTCCGGGGCGGGAAGCAGACGGTCCGGCAGTCGGCGCAGCGGGTGCCGAGCAGATGCGCGGTGCCGCCGTCCACGGTGAACCAGCCGTCGATCACGGGTGCGTCCATAGCAGGATATTACACAAGCGCTTGCTAGGTAACATCCCCAAGGGGGGACGGGTGCCGCGCTTCGGGGGCGCCGTGCTTCAGGGGGCGGGTGACAGCCGCACGTGGGCGCCCGGGGGGAGGCCCAGCCGCTGGGAGGCGTCACCGGAGTTGACCGCCAGCGCGACCAGCCCCGCCGAGTCGGTGAAGGCGACCAGCTCTCCGGGGGCCACCGCGGCGTACGTCTCCCGGAACGGCACCGAGATCTGCCTGCGGCCCAGCCAGATCGCCAGCGTGTCGCCCGGCCGCACCCCCAGCGTCACCAGGTCGCGGGCGCCGACCGACAGCTGGGTGTTGCCGTAGCGGTCGACCGACAGCACCTCGCCCTCCACCACGCCCTCGCGCACCAGCGAGGTCGGCGTGGGCAGCGAGACCAGCCGCTCCAAGGAGATCTCCGGCCCCAGCTCGGCCAGGCTCCGCCCGACCGTCAGGTGCGCCGCCACGGGGGCGAAGACGTCACGCCCGTGGAAGGTCGGCGAGACCGGTTTCCTGAAGAGATCCTCGTTGGTCAGCTCGTATGCCGCCCTCGCGCCGCCGCTGGCGTGGACCGCCCATGACAGCACGCCGTTGTCCGGGCCGAGGAACACGTGACTGCCGGCCTCGACCGCCACGGCCCGGCGCGAGCCGCCGCCGGGATCCACCACGGCGATGTGCACGCCGGCGGGCAGATAGGGGATCGTCTGCGCCAGAATCGCCGCGGCCCGCCGTATGTCGCCGGACGGGACCAGATGGCACACGTCGATGATCCGCGACTCCGGCGAGATGCCGACGATCACGCCGTGGCAGGCGGCGACGTAGCCGTCCTCCAGGCCGTAGTCGGTGAGAAGAGTGATGACAGAGGTCACATCTGGTGACTGTACGTCTCCGCATCCGCTGTGAACAGCCGGAAATGCATGCGTCGTAAACAGCCCGAAATTCCCGACTATCCTGGCAGCGGGCCGTGCGCCCGCGGTGTGACCACCGCGTGCCCGACCGAGGAGGACAGCCAATGGACACTGCGCCGATCCCCGGTGACAGTGCTGCCCAGGAGCCGGCCCCGCGGGCTCTCACCGACCGGGAGCGGGAGCTTCTCGCCTTCGAGCGCCAGTGGTGGCGCCACGCGGGCGCCAAGGAGCAGGCCATCCGCGAGACCTTCGACATCTCGGCCACCCGCTACTACCAGCTCCTCGGCGAGCTCATCGACAGGCCCGAGGCGCTCGCCCACGATCCGATCCTGGTCAAGCGCCTGCGCCGGCTCCGCGAGACCCGCCGGCGCGACCGCGCCGCCCGGCGGACGGGCTTGCGCCCCTGATCCGTGGGTAAGGCCAGACAGACAAGCAGCCGGGCCGACCCCTGGAGGACGAGCCACATGGGCCAGGCAGGACGGCGGAGCCGACGAGGAGCCGAGCGAGCATGACCGTGGACACCCCCGACGGACTGCGGGCGATCATCGACGACCCCGCGGGGGCGGTGATCGGGCTCGACTTCGACGGCACGCTCTCCCCGATCGTGTCCGACCCGGCGGCGGCCAGGATCCACCCGGACGGCCCCGCGACGCTGGCCAGGCTCGGTGGGCTGGTCGGCGCCGTGGCGGTCGTCACCGGCCGCCCGGCCGCCACGGCCGTCGAGTACGGCTCCCTGGCCGGGGTGCCGGGGCTGGTGGTGCTGGGCCACTACGGCCTCGAACGCTGGGAGGCGGGCACGCTCACCGCGCCGCCTCCCCACCCCGGCCTGGCGCGGGTCCGGGCGGAGCTGCCCTCGCTGGTCTCGCGCTTCGACGGGGCCGTGATCGAGGACAAGGAGCGGGCGGTGGCCGTGCACACCCGGCGGACCGCCGAGCCGCAGGCGGTGCTCGACGCGCTGCGCGAGCCGGTCGCCAAGCTGGCGGCCGAGGCGGGGCTGACGGTCGAACCGGGCAAGTTCGTGCTGGAGCTGCGGCCGCCCGGGACGGACAAGGGGATCGCGCTGAGCGCCTTCCTGCGGGAGCGGGGGGCGCGCTCGGTGCTGTTCGCCGGCGACGACCTGGGAGACCTGGCGGCCTTCGCGGCCGTGCGCGCCTCAGGGCTGCCGGGGGTGACGGTGTTCAGCGGCTCGGCCGAGCTGGCCGTGGAGGCCGACATCGTGGTGGACGGGCCCGGCGGGGTGATGGAACTACTCGGCTCGATCTCCGATGCCATTGAGAGTTAAGTCATCGGCAAGTCGCGGCGGATAGCTTTCGCGGCATGAGAAAGACCGTTCACGCCCTTGCCGCGCTGGCCGGCGCCGCCATGCTCGCCGTCCCGGCGATCGCCTCCGCCTCGACCACGTCCGCCTCGACCACGTCCGCCTCCGCGTCGGCCACGCAGACCCTGTCCTTCCGGGGGATGAACCTGACGATCCCCTCCGGCTGGGAGGTGTATCGCGACGGCGACCGGGTCAAGGTGATCACCGGGGCGTGCGGCAAGCCCTCGGCCGGCTACTTCACCCCGAAGTGCGACGCCTTCTGGATCTTCGGCCCGAAGGTTCTGAAGTACGGCCACGAGGGGTTCTCCGCCTACACGCCCGAGCAGCCCTTCTATCCCGCCAGCGACGTGCAGGCCTGCCCCTTCAACGGCAAGCACGGCCAGGTCCTCGGCAAGGCCACCGCCGTCGGCCTGCGCCAGGTCGGCCCCGGGCACAAGGCCAACTACCGGTCCTGGTTCGGCCGGTGCGTCAAACACAGCAACGGCGAGCAGACCGCCACCTTCGACCAGCGCGAGTGGTATCTGCCCAAGTCCAAGATCCTCGTGGTGGACGTCTGGAACACCCCCGGCCTGGCGGACACGCTGAGGCACGCTAGCTGGAGCTGACCAGGACCCCGCCGACGGCCAGCCCGACCAGGACGGGGACCATCACGAACGCCCACCGGATGCCGAAGCCGTCGGCCAGCGCGCCGAGCAGGAGGGGGCCTATGCCGACCGCGAGGCCGGCGAGGACGGAGGCGATGGCCGTGGCCTGGTCCGGCCGTCCGCCGGAGGCGTCCAGCACGCGCGACAGGGCCAGCGGGAAGTGCAGCGAGACCCCCAGCCCGGACAGGGCCAGGCCCGCGTAGGAGAGCACGGGGTCGCGGCTCAGCCAGAACAGCGCCCAGCCGGTGGCGGTGAGCACGAGGGCGCCGACGAGCAGGGCCGGGGGCCGCACCCACAGGGCCAGCCGTGCCCCGGCGAAGCGGCCGGCCGCCAGGCCGGCGGTGAAAGCGGTCAGCCCGGTCGCCGCCACCGCCGCCGACAGGCCGGTCCGGTCGGCGAAGAGCTTCGCCGCCCACAGGTTGAAGCAGAACTCCAGCGCGACGCAGCAGAACAGCACGGCCCCCGCGACGTGGAAGCGCCAGCCGAGGCGCGCCCCGCCCTCCGGGCCGGGACGGACCTCGGCACCGGCGCGCTCGGGGATCCAGACGCGGCCCATGGTCAGTGCGAGCAGCACGGTCAGGACCGGGGTCATCAGCAGCGCCGCCCGCCAGCCGAGCGCGGTCTGCGCGGCGGAGGCGATGACGAACGGCGCGGCGATGCCGACGCACACCCCGACGGCGTTGGCCTCGCTGATCGCCGCCGCGCCCGCCGGGCCGTGGTGGTCGCTGAGCGCGGCCATGCCCGCGTAGAGGGTGATCGACGCCATCCCGCTGGCGATGCCGTACCCGAGCAGGGTGACCGGCAGCGCGGTGCCCGCCATCACCAGCAGCACGCCGGCGTTCATCCCGGCCAGGCCCGTCCAGGTGACGGCCCGGCGGCCGATCCTCCTGGTCAGCCAGGGCAGCGCGAGCCCGGTGAGGATGCTGCCGACCGCCATCGCGGTGCCGTGCAGCCCGGCGACCGCCTGTGACACCCCCTGGTCGATGCGGAGCATGGGGAGGGCGGCGCTGAGGCCGTACAGGTAGGTGGCGAAGACGCCGAGCTGCAGGTAGACGAGCCAGGTCGCGCGATCGCGGGTCAGCCGGACGGGCGTGATCGCGGTCAACTGGCTCCCCTGGGCAGGCGGCGGATCGAGACTTCCATGGGGACTATCTCATGACGGGCCGGACATTCCGAGGCTCATTTGAGGGCGGCGAGCTGGTCGGAGAACCAGCGGTGCGGGGGGAGCGCGGTGGCGGCGGCGGCCAGGAGGGCGCCCCGGCGGGCGCGCTCGTCCTCGGGCATGACCAGGCCCTCGTGGAGGGCGGCGGCCGTGGCCGAGACGTCGTAGGGGTTGACCAGGAGAGCGTGCTCGCCCAGCTCGGCGGCGGCGCCGGCCTCGCGGGACAGGACCAGCGCGCTGCGCGGCGACAGGACGGGGCCCTCCTTGGCCACCAGGTTCATGCCGTCGCGGATCGGGTTGACCAGCAGCACGTCGGCCAGCCGGTAGGCGGCCAGCGAGCGCGGGTAGTCGTCGTGCACGTTGAGGATCACCGGGGCCCAGTCCTCGGTGGCGTACTCGTCCTCGATCTCCTGGGCGCAGCGCTGCACCGCCGCGGTGTATTCGCGGTATTCGGGAAGATCGTGCCGGGAGGGGTAGGCGAAGGCGAGGTGCACGACCCTGCCGTGCCACTCGGGGTGGGCCGCCAGGAACTCCCGGTAGGCGGTCAGACCCCGGACGATGTTCTTGGACAGCTCGGTCCGGTCGATCCGCACGATCAGCTTGCGGTCGCCGACCTGCTCGCGGAGGGCGGCCATGTGCGACTCGACGTCGGGTTCGCAGGCCCGCGCCCAGAGCGTCTCACCGTCCACGCCGAGGCCGTGCACGCCGATCCGGGTGGTCCTGCCGCCGTGGGTGACGGTATGGCCGGCGCGGTCCACCTCCGCGCCGAGCACCGTCTCGCAGCAGTCCATGAAGGCCCCGGCCCAGCGCGCGGTCAGGAACCCCGCGTGGTCGGCGCCCAGGATGCCTTCGAGCAGCTCGATCCCGACGCCGTCGGGGAGCAGGTTGAAATACTCCGGCGGCGCCCACGGGGTGTGCGAGAAGTGGGCCACCCGCAGGTCGGGCCGCTCGCCCCGCAGCATGGCCGGGACGAGGGTCAGGTGGTAGTCCTGGACCATCACCCTGGCGCCGTGCGCCGCCTCCTCGGCCAGCGCCATCGCGAACGCCTCGTTGTACGTCTGGTAGGACTCCCACTCGCGGCGGAACCTGGCGTCGAAGAGCGGCCTGTTGGGGGTGTCGTACAGGAGGTGGTTGACGAACCAGAGAGTGGAGTTCGCCACCGCGTTGTAGGCCCGGTGGAAGATCGTCGGGGGGATGTCGAGCATCCGCACCGCCCCGGTGTCGTAGCCGGCGTGATCGAGCCGGCCGCCGGGCGCCAGCCGCGCCGCGCTGCGGTCGCCGTCGGACAGCGCGGCGCAGACCCAGAGCATGTTGAGACCCTTGGCGACCTCCGCCAGCCCCGACACCAGGCCGCCTCCGCCCCTGCGCATGCTCAGGGAGCCGTCCTCGGAGAGCGTGAACGAGACGGGACCGCGGTTGGAAGCCACCAGGATCGCGTTCATCAGACCCCCTCGCCTAGGGACATGCTTGTCCCGAAGGTTAACCAAACATAACCCTCGACCGTAGGATGTCGAGCGACTGTGACCGGTGATGGGGGCCCTTGATGGCGCTGGACGAGACGACCGAGGAACTGGCCCGCCTGGCCGCCCGGGGTGACCACCGCGCGCTGGGTGAGCTGCTGAAGCGGATCGAGCCGGACGTGCTCCGCCACTGCGGGCGCATCCTGCCCTACCGGCAGGACGCCGAGGAGGCCTCCCAGGACACGCTGCTGGCGGTGGCCCGCAACATCGGCCGCTTCGAGGGGCGGGCCCGGTTCACCACCTGGCTGCACATCGTGACCGCCAACTGCGCCCGGACCACCTACCGGTCGCTGAAGCGGCGCTCGGCCGAGCAGAGCTCCGACGAGCTGCCGCTGCAGAAGCCCGACGTCGCCCGGGTGAGCGTGATCGCCGGATCCCGGCTGGACCTGCTCGACGCGATGGAGGCGCTGGAGGCCGACAAGCCGGAGCTGGCCCAGGCGCTGGTGCTGCGCGACATCTGCCAGCTCGACTACAACGAGGTGGCCGAGCAGCTCGGCATCCCGCTCGGCACCGCCAAGTCCCGCATCCACCAGGCGCGCAAATACGTCCAGAGCGCGCTGGGCGACGCCTACGGCTTCTGATCCCGACGGGTCGGCGGCGGATCCGGAAACGGCCGAGCCGGTCACGGCGCTCCTTCCCGGGGGCCGCCTGAAACCGCTTCCCGGGGGCCGCCTGAAACCGCCGCCCGCGTGGCGCGCGGCTTTCGCGGCCTTGATCGGCAACGGCTGGATTAAGGTGGCGTTGCCCACATCGCATGATCACTCTGTGATACGAGGCGCTCTCCCCCCTCATGCCTGAAAGCCGAGGTCGAGGAGAGACCCCATGTCCCGCAGACATGCCGTTACCACGGGATGCGTCCTAACGATCACCGCACTTACCCTGGCCGCCGTGCCGGCCGGCGCCGAACGCCAGGCAGCAGGGATCCCGGCCCCCATGGCCGCCGCAACCGCGCTGAAGCCGCCGCCGGGCATGCTGGAGGCGCTCCAGCGCGACCTCGGGATCAGCAAGGAGCAGGCCCAGGCCCGCCTGCTCAACGAGGCCCGCCTGACCCCGATCGCGGCGCAGCTGAGCAGGAGGCTCGGCGACCGCTTCGGCGGCACCTGGCTGCGGGGAAACAGCGCGCAGAACCTCGTGGTCGCCACCACCAGCGCCGACGACATCCCCGAGGTCCTCGCCGCGGGCGCCCAGGCCGAGATCGTCACCAGATCGCTGGCGGAACTGGCCACGATCAAGAAGAAGCTCGACCAGACCCTGCCCGCCAAACCGCTGGTGTCCAGCGCGCGCTACGTCGACGTCAAGCGCAACAAGGTGGTCGTCCTGGCCCCGAAACCGGACGAGGCCCAGAACGTCGTCGAGAGCGCCGGCGTGGACACCGGCGCGGTGCTCGTGCTGCCCTCCACCGAGGTCCCCCAGCCCCTGTACGACCTGGTGGGCGGCACCGCCTACTACATCGGCACCACCAGCCGCTGCTCGATCGGCTTCCCCGTGGTCAAGGGCACCCAGAACGGCTTCGTCACCGCCGGCCACTGCGGCACGACCGGCGCCACCACCACCGGCTTCAACCGCGTCGCCCAGGGCGTCTTCCAGGGCTCCAGCTTCCCCGGCAACGACTACGCCTGGGTCGCGGCCAACGCCAACTGGACGGCCACCCCGAAGGTGGACAACGGCGAGGGCGGCACCGTGCCCGTCGCCGGCGCCCGGGTCGCCATCGAGGGCGCCTCGGTCTGCCGGTCCGGCTCCACCACCGACTGGCACTGCGGCGTCATCCAGCAGCGCGACGCCAGCGTCACCTACCCCCAGGGCACCGTCTACCAGCTGACCCGCACCAACGTCTGCGCCGAGCCCGGCGATTCGGGCGGCTCCTTCATCTCCGTCGACCAGGCCCAGGGCGTCACCTCCGGCGGCTCGGGCGACTGCAGTTCGGGCGGTACCACCTACTTCCAGCCGATCGGCGAGATCCTCACCGCCTACGGCCTGTCGCTGAGGACCACCGAGGGCAACCCGCCGCCGCCGACCACGGGCACCTGCACCGGCTACCCGAGGACCCTGACCGGCACCCTGCGCAACGGCCAGACCGTCTACCAGCCGAACAACCTGTACTACCGGGCGACCGTCACCGGTCTGCACACCGCCTGCCTGGACGGCCCCGTCGGCGTCGACTTCGACCTCTACCTCGAGAAGTGGAACGGCCGGTCCTGGCCCACCGTCGCCTCCTCCGACGGCGCGGGGCCGGACGAGAAGATCAGCTACACCGGCACGGCCGGCTACTACCGCTACCGCCTGGTCTCCGCGGCCGGCTTCGGCCCCTACACCCTGGGCTACAAGACGCCGTAACCCGCTCCCGGTCCCACCACGCCACGCCGATCCTCGACCGCGTTCCGGGGCGGGGCGCGGATCGTCGTGAGGGCCGAAGGGAGGACGGAGCTCCCGCCGGGCAGGCGATCGTCGGAGAACGTGAGCCTGGCGAGGGGCTCCGCCGGCCGCCCGTGGTGACACGGGACGTACGGCGGTGCCGTGGCGTCAACCGCTTCACCCGGCTCACGAAGGCGATCCCGGCACCGTGGCCGGACGGCCCGGCGGCGGGTGGGCGTTCGGAGGGGGGCGCGTCCCACGGCCGGCGATCCCGCTGGTCCCGGCGGGAGCTGTCCGCCAGGTAACACATTACATCTCAAAAAATGAGACGGTTGGTCAGGATGGAGGCAAGCCGGGGTAGAGTGCGTAAGACCTGCTCGCCAGGTTCCAACTGAATATTTGCTCATCCAGAGGGGTGGAGGGACCGGCCCTGCGAAGCCCCGGCAACCCTCCCGGTTCAAGACTCGTGATCTGACGAGGTCGGCCGGGACAGGTGCCAATTCCGGTCTGCGGCCAGGGTGGTCGCAGACGAAGATGAGGGAAAGGCCTCGCTTCATGGCGCTCGCAAGCACTGAAACCACCACCTCGCTCGACTTCGGCCCCGCCGCGGCCCTGTCCTGCCGCGAATGCGGCGCCCGCTACGACCTCGGTCCCAGCTTCGCCTGTATCGAGTGTTTCGGGCCCCTCGAGATCGCCTACGACTTCGGGCGCGTGACCCGGGAGCGGATCGCCGAGGGGCCGACGAACATCTGGCGCTACCGCTCGCTGCTGCCCGTCCCGGCGGACGTGGCCGCCAAGCCCAACATGGCGCCCGGCTGGACCAAGCTCGTCAAGGCCGACAACCTCGCCCGTGAGCTGGGCATCCGTTCGTTGCACGTGAAGGACGACTCCGGCAACCCCACCCACTCCTTCAAGGACCGCGTGGTGGCCATCGCGGTCGAGGCGGCCCGCAACTTCGGCTTCCATACCCTGTCCTGCTCCTCCACCGGCAACCTGGCCGGCGCGGTGACCGCGGCCGCCGCCCGAGCCGGGCTGGACGCCTGCGTGTTCATCCCCGCGGACCTGGAGCAGGCCAAGATCGTCATGGCGTCGGTCTACGGCGGCAAGCTCGTCGGCATCGAGGGCACCTACGACGACGTCAACCGCTTCTGCTCGGAGCTCATCGGTGACGAGCTGGGCGACAAGTGGGGCTTCGTCAACGTCAACCTCCGGCCTTACTACGCCGAGGGCTCCAAGACGCTGGCCTACGAGATCGCCGAGCAGCTCGGCTGGCGGATCCCCGACCAGATCGTCATCCCGGTCGCGTCCGGCTCCCAGCTCACGAAGATCGACAAGGCGTTCAAGGAGCTGATCGCGCTCGGCCTCGTCGAGGACAGGCCATACAAGATCTTCGCCGCCCAGGCCGAGGGCTGCTCCCCGGTCTCCGCCGCCTACAAGGCGGGCCACGACGTGATCCGCCCGGTCAAGCCGGACACCATCGCCAAGTCGCTGGCGATCGGGAACCCCGCCGACGGCCCCTACGTGCTGGACATCGCCCGGCGCACCGGCGGCGCCGTGGAGGACGTCACCGACGCCGAGATCGTCGACGCGATCCGGCTGCTGGCCAGGACCGAGGGGATCTTCGCCGAGACCGCGGGCGGCGTCACCGTCGGCGTGCTGCGCAAGCTGGTCGCCTCCGGGCGGCTCGACCCCGAGGGCGAGACCGTGGTCCTCAACACCGGTGACGGCCTCAAGACCCTCGACGCGGTGGCGGACCAGGCGCGTCCCACCGCAGTCATCCGGCCGTCTCTTGACGCATTCCGTACGGCTATCGCCTAGAAACTTGTGAAAGGGACTGAATAATGAGCGTTTCTGTGCGGATTCCGACGATTCTCCGGACCTACACCGGCGGCTCGGCCGAGGTGGCCGCGGAGGGGGAGACCCTCCGGGAGGTTCTGCAGAAGCTCGATGCGGACTACCCCGGAATCGGCGCCCGCATTCTCGATGAAACGGGCAAGATCCGGCGTTTTGTCAACGTCTATGTCGGGGATGAGGACGTCCGTTTCGCCGACAATCTCGACACGGCCACGCCGTCCGGCGTCCAGATCTCCATCATTCCGGCGGTCGCGGGGGGTTGACCCCCGGCGCCTCCGCGCGCCCACCCCGCCTCTCCACGACACCCGCACGCGGCCCGGCCGCGTGCGGGTGTCGTGTTTCGCGGGGCAGATCGTCGCTGCTGACCTGGAGATATGATGCAATTTTTAACCAATTAATCGTACCGGCAAAACTCTGCTCCGCCCCTGAATGCGTATGTAAAGGGGTAGTTTGCTGATTGACTCTGTTGCCCTATGGTGTCCCACAGGTATGGTCGAGAACGATCGACGTAGGCGATGTCTACGCCTCGGAGATTGAGGGCTTCGCGAGAGGAATGGGCGGCGTCCTCAAGTCCAGTAAGAGGAGTCAGAAGTGGCGCAAGGCACCGTCAAATGGTTCAACGCGGACAAGGGCTACGGCTTCATCGCGGTAGACGGTGGTAAGGATGTGTTCGTCCATTACTCCGCGATCATGATGGATGGCTATCGTGCGCTCGAGCAGGGCCAGCGGGTCGAGTTCGAGATCACTCAAGGCCAGAAGGGCCCCCAGGCGGAATCCGTCCGGGCGGTCTGACGTACCCCTTTCCGTCCATTCGTCGGGAAATGTCGGCGGATCCCGCGGCAGCGCAGTCCGCGTGGATCTTCCGACAGGTCGGCCCGGCTCGCCGCGCAGTCGGTGGGCCGGGCCTTCGCCGTTAAGGCGGGACCTCGCTCTAAGCTGGGTGCAGGTCAGGGCCCCACAGCTTGCACTCGGCAGGGTAGAGTGCTAAACAGTTCGTTGGCACTCCCTGTTGGAGAGTGCCAACCCTGGATCGAGACGATGGGACCCGCCGAACGGAGTCGCGGGTCCACATGCCGTCGCGGGCGTCGGCTCGATCTGGTGCAAGCCACCCTGCGTTTGGGAGGTCTAGCCGTATGGCAGCCAAGATGATCGCGTTTGACGAGGACGCCCGGCGCGGTCTCGAGCGCGGTATGAACCAGCTCGCGGACGCCGTCAAGGTGACCCTCGGCCCCAAGGG
>NZ_JBVJHH010000072.1:0-32537 GCF_055586905.1 Streptosporangium sp. NPDC048886 | reverse complement strand
CTCGCGCCGGGCCCGGGCCGAGCCGAGCAGGTCCAGGCAGATGCGGCCGGCGACCGTCGTCAGCCAGCCGCCGGGGGAGGCGATGGCCTGCTGCTGCCGGGGGGACATGGCGTACCAGCGGGCGTAGGTCTCCTGGACGACGTCCTCGGCGTCGGCCAGCGAGCCGAGGAGCCGGTAGGCGAGGTTGATCAGCTGACGCCGCTCGCTCATGATCGCGCTCAGGCCCGGATCGAGCCGGCCGTCTCCTGGCCCGGATGGGGTGGTCACGGTGTCGCCGGCTCCCTCGGTCGTATCTGTCCTCACCCGGTCCGACGAGACAGCGCCCCGGATTGTGAGGTCGACGCGCCGCCTCACAATCCGACGGGCTGTGTCGTCGGTCTACTGAGACACCAGATCGTAACTCTTGAACCACCGCTGAGATCGAGAAGGGCAGACCCCACCATGTCCACGCCGACGATGACGAAGCAGGGCAACCTCATGTTCTTGCGTGTCGCGATCACCCTGCAGACCTTGGCCGTCTTCGTCCAGGCGATCACCGCGGGGCTGTTGTTGTCCTCGCCCGACGGTGGGGCACTGCACAGTGCCGGGGCGTACACGGTGTTCGTCGTGGCGCTGCTGCACCTGGTCGTCGCGGTCCTGGTGTGGCGGCCGGGCGGCGGCTCGCCCAGGCCCATCCTGTACGCGGCCGGGTTCCTGGGGCTCACGCTGGCGCAGGTAGCGCTGGGCATCGCGCAGGTGAAGACCCTGCACGTCCCATTGGGCGTCCTGATGTTCGGCATGAGCGTCCTTCAGCTCGTCTGGATCTGGGCCGGCCGCCGCCCCCAACTGGCCACTGCGGCCTGACGGTCGACGCGCCGCCGCGCATTCCCGGCGGTTGCATCATGAGGTCCATGCGGTCACGCCGGCTGTGGCCCGCGTGCCTCGATTCCTGACCGGTCCGGTCACCTGCTCGGCCACACCCGCCGCCCGGCGGCCGGCCCTCGGCGTACCGCCCGGGCGGTACGCCGAGGGCGCGCGCTCAGCGGCTGAAGCGCAGCGTGACCAGCTCGAACGGGCGCAGCGACACCGCCACCGACCCGTCGGTCAGCTCCGGCGCGGCCGTGTCGGCGAGCGGGCGCTCCAGCAGGTCGGTCACGGCGACACCGGTGGCGGCGAAGCCGGTGGAGACCCGGGCGCGGGCCCGGCCTCCCCGGGACTCGTGGAAGCGGACGACGACGTCCCCGCTCCCGTCGTCGGCCAGCTTCACGGCGGTCACCACGACCGCGTCGTCGTCCACGGTGACCAGCGGCGCGACCTCGGCATCGCCCGGGACCCGCCGCTCGGGCAGGTTGAGGGACCAGCCCTCGCGCACCGCGTCGCCGATCGCCGCGCCCGGCACCAGCGCGTGCCGGAACCGGTGCAGGCCCTGGTCGGTCTCGGGGTCGGGGAAGCGCGGCGCCCGCAGCAGCGACACCCGCAGCGTGGTGGTCGTGCCCGAGTCGGACTCCCGCACGGTGCGGGTCAGGTCGTGGCCGTAGGTGGAGTCGGTGACCAGCGCCACGCCCCAGCCCGGCTCCTCCACGTGCACGAACTTGTGGTTGCACGCCTCGAACTTGGCGGCCTCCCAGCTCGTGTTGGTGTGGGTGGCGCGGAAGGCGTGGCCGTACTGGCTCTCGGAGGCGTACCGGTCGGCGTGCACGTCCAGCGGGAAGGCCAGCTTGAGGAACTTCTCGGTCTCGTGCCAGTCCACCTCGGTGCGGATGTCGAGCCGCCCGGCCTCCACGGCGAGGACCTGCGTGACCCGCGACGCGCCGAAGGAGCGCACCACGCGGACCGAGCCCGGCTCCTCGCCCGGCACGACCTCGTCGGCGTCCACCAGGTCGGTCACCGTGTTCCGGTAGAACTGGTCCACGTCCCAGGCGTCCCACATGTTGGGGAAGTCGGGGTGGATCTGCAGCAGGTTGGCGGCCTGCCCCGGCGCGACCGTCTCCCGGCCCGCCCGCAGGTCGTAGGCCGAGACGACCAGGCCGCGGCCGTCGATCTCCACCCGGAGCAGGCCGTCGTCCAGGACGTACCCGCCCTCGCCGCGCGTGCGGAGTTCGGTGGCGACGGCGGGGGCGGGGACCGCGGCCGCGCCGCCGGCCGGGACGCCGTTGCGGGCGTGCGGCGCCGCGTTGAAGACCAGCTCGCCGGAGCCGGGCTTCCCCGCCAGGGTCCGCTGCGCGCCGTCGATGATCTCGTTCAGCTCCGCGGCCACGGCGGCGTACGTCTTCTCGGCCTCGCGGTGCACCCAGGCGATGGACGAGCCGGGCAGGATGTCGTGGAACTGGTGGAGCAGCACGGTCTTCCAGATCCGGTCGAGCCGCCCGTGGGGATACTCGGCCCCGGTGCGCACGGCGGCGGTGGCCGCCCACAGCTCGGCCTCGCGCAGCAGCGACTCGCTGCGGCGGTTGCCCTGCTTGGTCTTGGCCTGGCTGGTGAGCGTGGCACGGTGCAGTTCCAGATACAGCTCGCCGACCCAGACCGGCGGGGCGGGGTACTCCGCCTCGGCCTTGGCGAAGAACTCGGCGGGCGTCTCCCAGACGACGGCGGCCGACCCCTCCAGGTCCCGCAGGCGGGCCGCCTTGGCGACCATCTCACGGGTGGTGCCGCCGCCCCCGTCGCCCCAGCCGGTGGGGGCCAGCGAGTGCCGGGCCACGCCCTTGTCCTTGAAGTTGCGCGCTGCGTGGGCGATCTCGCTGCCCTTCATCGAGCAGTTGTAGGTGTCCACGGGCGGGAAGTGGGTGAAGATCCGGGTGCCGTCGATGCCCTCCCACAGGAACGTGTGGTGGGGGAACTTGTTGATCTGGCTCCAGGAGATCTTCTGGGTGAGCAGCCGCTTGGATCCGGCCGCCTTGATGATCTGCGGGAGCCCGGCCGCGAAGCCGAACGTGTCGGGCAGCCACGCCTCCTCGTTCTCGACGCCGAACTCGTCGAGGAAGAAGCGCTTGCCGTGCACGAACTGCCGGGCCATGGCCTCCGAGCCGGGCATGTTCGTGTCCGACTCCACCCACATGCCGCCGGTCGGGACGAACCGCCCCTCGGCCACGGCCTTGACGACCCGGGCCCAGACCTCCGGTCGGTGCTCCTTGATCCACGCCCACTGCTGCGCCTGGGACATGGCGAAGACGAACTCCGGCTCGTCCTCCAGCAGCGCGGTCATGTTGGATGTGGTGCGGGCGACCTTGCGCACGGTCTCGCGCAGCGGCCACAGCCAGGCCGAGTCGATGTGGGCGTGCCCGACCGCGCTGATCCGGTGGGCCGAGGGCGCGGCCGGCGTGGCCAGCACCCCGGCCAGTTCGGCGCGGGCGGCGGCGGCCGTGCCGTTGACGTCCTGCAGGTCGATCGTGTCGAGGGCCCGCTCGACGGCGCGCAGCAGCTCCCAGCGGCGGGCGCCGTCCACGGGCAGCTCCGCCATCAGCTCGCCGAGCACCTCCAGGTCGATCACGAGCTGCCAGACGGCCTCGTCGAAGATCGCCAGGTCCATGCGGGCCAGCCGGTACTGCGGCTCGCTCCCGGCCGTCTCCTTGTCCCCGAGCTTCGTGGGCAGGAAGGGGTGGTAGTCGAGGATGACCGGGTTGGAGGCCGCCTCGATGTGCAGCCGTACCTCCTCGCCACCCTGGACCGGCGCGCCGACGCGCACCCACTGGTTGCGCGGGTTGAGGCCCTTCACCGGGCTGCCGTCGGGCCGGTAGACCAGGCCCTCGCACTGGAAGCCCGGCATGTTCTCGTCGAAGCCCAGGTCGAGGATGGCCTCCACGGTCCGGCCGGCCCAGTCGGCGGGCACCGTGCCGATGACCGTGAACCAGCTCGTGCCCCACGGCGCCCCCCACGCCTCACCGACCGTGATCGGTGAGGGGGAGGCCGCCAGGCCCTCGGCCACCGGCACGGGCTCGCCGGGCGCGTGCCACACGGCCACGTCCAGCGGTACGGACGCGGGGTACACCGCGGGGCGGATCCGCTCGTCGAGAACACGCTTGAGGCGGGCTTCGACCAGCTCGCGGTCGTCATGCATGGGGAGAGACTCCTCGTTCTGGAAACCGGTTCAGCCCTTGATGGCGCCCTCTTCGACGCCACGGAAGAAGAACCGCTGCAACGACGCGAAGAGGATCACGATGGGGATAAAGGAAATCATGGTCCCGGCCGCCGGCAGCCGGGGGTTGTTGGTGAACGTCCCGTTGAGGTACTGCAGGCCCACGGTGAGCGTGAAGTTCTCCGGGTCGTTGAGAACGATGAGCGGCCACAGGAAGTCGTCCCAGGCCCCGATGAACGCGAAGATCGTGATCACGCTCAGCATGCCCCGTACGTTCGGCAGGCCGATGCGGATCAGCCGCTGCCAGGGCGTCGCCCCGTCGATGACCGCCGCCTCGTCCATCTCCTGCGGAATGGCCATGAACGCGGTGCGCATCAGCAGCACGTTGAGCATGCCGATCGCGCCGGGCAGCGCGACGCCCAGCAGCGTGTCCGCCAGGCCGAGCCCGCGCACGGTGATGTACTGCGAGATGATCGTCACCTCGCCGGGCAGCACCAGGGTGGACAGGAACCCCACCAGCAGCAGCTTCGCGCCCCGGAACCTCAGCCGGGCCAGCGCGTAGCCCGCGAGGGTCGCGCCCGCGGCGTTGCCCAGGACCACGATGACGGCCACGACCAGCGAGTTGAACGCGTACGACCATACGGGGATGGTCTCGGTGACCTGGGTGTAGTTGTCCAGCGTGGGCTGTTGCGGCAGGAAGCTTGGAGTTTCGGTGTAGATGTCCTCGTGCAGGCTCTTCAGCGAGGTGGACAACTGCCACAGGAACGGCGAGATCAGCAGCAGGAGCACCAGCACCAGCAGCGTGTAGCGCAGGACCAGCTCACCCGGTCCCGCCGCGCCGAAGCCGCCCCGCCCCCGCCGCCGCCTACGGCCCGCGTGCCTGCTCTGCGCCGGGCCCGGCTCCGGCCGTGGCCTCTCGTCCGGTACGGCGTGGTGCCCGGGTTCGGCGCGTGCTGTGACGTCGGGCATGTCAGCCCGCCTTCCTGTTGAGCCGGAGCAGCAGGAGCATCGGGCCGATCGTGATGACGAGCAGCACGATGCTGAGCGCCGACGCGTAACCGAAGTGGCCGTAGAAGCCGCGGCTGTACATCTGGATGAGCATCACGACGGACTGGGCGCGCCCGCCGGGGCCGCCGGTGCCGTTCGAGAGGACGAACAGCTCCGAGAACACGCGCAGCGCCGAGACCGCCACCATCACCGAGACCAGCAGCATCGTGTTCCGCACGCCGGGGACTGTCACGCTCCAGAACCTGCGGATCGGCCCGGCCCCGTCGACGGCCGCGGCCTCGTGCAGCTCCCGCCGCACGTTTCCGAGCGCCGACAGGTAGATGATCATGTAGTAGCCGAGTCCCTTCCACACGGTCAGGGAGATGGCGCTGAACACCAGCAGCCAGCGCTCGGTGAGGAACGGGATCGGTTCGGCGATGACGCCGAGCCACTGCGCGAACCCGTTGACCAGGCCCCGGTCGTTCAGCACCCAGCTCCAGATCAGCGCGACCACCACGGCGGAGGCGACGACCGGCGTGTAGAAGGCCGTGCGGAAGAACGCGATGCCCGGGATCTTCTTCTCGACCAGGATCGCCAGCAGCAGCGGCAGGACCGTGAGCAGCGGCAGGCAGACCAGCATGAACACGATGCTGTTGAGCAGCGCGTCGGCGAGCTGGGCGTCGCTCAGCACCCGGGCGAAGTTGTCCAGGCCGGTGAAGTGCCCGCCGCCCAGTGGCTTCGCGTTCGTGAACGCCAGGACGATCGTGTTGATCGACGGCCAGACGTTGAACGCGAGCAGCCACAGCGCGGCGGGCGCCACCAGCGCCCAAGGTGTGAACAGGCGGCGCAGCCGCCCCGGGCGGGTCAGTGCGGGAGACGTCACTGGTTGAGCAGCTCGTTGCACTTGGCGACCGCGGCGTCGAGGGCCTCCTTGGAGGAGATCTCACCGGTGAGGGCCGCCGCGACCTGCTGCCGGATGAACTTGCTCATCGCGTCGGTGACCTCGAAGGGCTGGAGGACCTCCGCCTTGGCCAGGGAGTTGAAGGCGATGACCTTGGCGTCCCCGGCGTTGGTGCCGTCGCTCTTGCTGAAGAACGGGTCGTCCGCCGAGGCCTTCGTGCTCGGGAAGATGCTCACCAGGTGGGCGAACGCCGCCTGGTTCTCCGGGCTGGTCACCCAGCGGGCCAGCGCGATCGCGGCCGGCGGGTTCTTGGTCTTCTTCGAGATCGACAGGCCCTGGACGTACAGCGGCGGGATGCCGAAGTCGGAGGAGGCCACGATCTTGGGCGCGAGCGAGGGGTTCTCGTTGGCCACGCTCGTGATGTGGTTGCCGCCGCCGGTGGTCCAGGCCACCGCGCCCTCGTTGAACAGCTTGGCGTTGCCGGCGTACGTGTCGGTCAGCACGTCACGCGGCATCAGTCCCTCCTTGAAGGCGGCGCGGTATTTGTCGATCACCGCGGCGGCCTCGGGGGTGTTGAAGACGAACTCCGTGCCGTCGTCGGACAGGAGCTTGACCCCCGCTTCCTTCAGGTCCCCGACCTCGGGGCGGCGGCTCATCAGCAGGACCTTGCCGCCCGACTTCTCCTTCATGATCCGGGCCTGCTCGACCAGCTCGTCGAAGGACGCCGGCGGCTTCTTCGGGTCCAGCCCGTACTTCGCCATCAACTCGGAGTTCCAGTAGTTGACGTCGGTGTTGAGGTACCACGGGTAGCCGTAGGTGCCCTGGTGACCGCGGAACCGGTACGCGTCGAGGCCGCCCGCGACGTACTCGTCGGCCAGCTTGGAGTCCACCTGGGCGACGTCGAGCAGCATGTCCTGCTTGACCAGCGGGCGGGCGAAGTCGGGGGGCAGGTTGACGACGTCGGGCAGGGTGCCGCCCGCGGCCTGACTGAGGACCTTGTCGGAGTAGGCGTCGGCGGGCTGGTCGAGCCACTGGACCTTCGTGCCCGGATACTTCTTCTCGAAGGCGCCGATGACGCCCTCCATATACGTCGTGAACTTGGGCTTCAGGGCCCAGGTCTGCAGCGTGACCGTGCCCTTCACCTCGCCCGTGGCCGCCGCGGTCGGGGCGGGGGCCACCTGCGGGTCGGCCCCGCCGAGCCCGCAGCCCGAGACGACCATGACGACTGCCGCCGTCAGTCCCGTCCAGTACCTACGCATGGCGCTCTCCTTGAGTACTAAATCGCTCTAGTTGCGGGACTATTCCCCCGGCTAGACTCATGTGTCAATAGCTGAGACGAACTCGTGAAGGAGCAGTGGTGCGCCGACCGACGATCACCGACATCGCGGAGCGGGTCGGGGTTTCGAAGGGCGCGGTGTCCTTCGCGCTCAATGGACGCCCGGGGGTCGGCGAGGCCACCCGCGCGCGGATCCTGCAGGTCGCCAAGGAGATGAACTGGCGTCCGCACAGCGCCGCCCGGGCCCTGGGCGGGGCCCGGGCGGAGGCCGTGGGCCTGGTCATCGCCCGGCCCGCCAGCACCCTCGGCGTGGAGCCGTTCTTCGCCCAGTTGCTGTCCGGGCTGCAGGCGGGGCTGTCGGCGCAGTCGGCGGCGCTGCACCTGCTGATCGTCGAGGACGTCGAGGCCGAGATGGAGGTCTACCGCGACTGGGCCTCCGCGCACCGGGTGGACGGGTTCGTCATGGTGGACCTCAAGGTCCGCGACCCGCGCATAGAGGTGCTGGAGGAGCTGGGGGTGCCCGCGGTGATCCTGGGCGGTCCCGGCAAGCACGGGAGCCTGTCCAGCGTGTGGGCCGACGACCGCGGGGCGATGCTGTCGGTCGTGGACTACCTGGCCGCGCTCGGCCACCGCAGGATCGCCCACGTCGCGGGCCTGCCGGAGTTCTGGCACACCCAGCGGCGCACGCGCGCGCTGCGCGACCGCGCCGGCCGGCTCGGCCTGGAGGAGGCGGTGTCGGTGCACACCGACTTCAGCGACTCCGAGGGCGCCGCCGCGACCCGCGCGCTGCTGTCCCGCCCCCACCGGCCGACGGCCATCGTCTACGACAGCGACGTGATGGCGCTGGCCGGGCTGGGCGTGGCGGGTGAGATGGGGGTGAAGGTGCCGAACGAGCTGTCCATCGTGGCCTTCGACGACTCGGTGCTGACCCGGATCGCGCACCCCGCGATCAGCGCGCTCTCCCGCGACACCTTCGCCTTCGGCAAACAGCTCGCCGAGGTGATGCTGGAGGTCACCGCAGAGCCGGGGCTGCGCCGGGACGTCAAGACGGCGACTCCCCGGCTGGTGGTCCGGGAGAGCACCGCGCCGCCCGGGACTTGGCAGGAGGACTAAAACGCTTTAGGCTCCGCCGGGAGATCGTTCGACCCCCGGAGGACGCGTGCCCCTGTCCGACCCCATCCGCTACGGCGCCAACTACGTGCCCTCGGCCGGCTGGTTCCACAGTTGGCTCGACCTCTCGCTCGACGACGTCCGCCGCGACTTCGAGGACCTGGCCTCGATCGGCCTGGACCACGTGCGCGTGTTCCCGATCTGGCCGTGGATCCAGCCCAACCGGGCGCTGATCCGGCAGCGCGGCGTGGACGACCTGCTGGCGCTGGTCGACGTCGCCGCCGAGTTCGGCCTGTCCGTCGCGGTGGACCTGCTCCAGGGGCACCTGTCCAGCTTCGACTTCCTGCCGTCGTGGGTGCTCACCTGGCACCGGCGGAGCCTGTTCACCGACCGCGACGTGCGCGACGGCATCGCCGCCTACGCCGACCGGCTCGCCCGCGCCGTCGCCACCCGCGACAACGTGTTCGCCGTCACGCTCGGCAACGAGGTCAACAACCTCTACCCGAGCAACCCCACCACGCCCGAGGCGTCCACGGCCTGGGCCGCCGAGCTGGTCGACGTCGTGCGCTCCGCCGCGCCCGGCCTGCTCGCCCTCCACTCGCTGTACGACGCCACGTGGTACGACCCGGAGCACCCGTTCCATCCCGCCGACAACGTGGACCTCGGCGACCTGACCACGGTCCACTCCTGGGTGTTCAACGGCGTCTCCGCGATCGACGGCCCGCTCGGCCCGGCCACCGTCGGCCACGCCGACTACCTCGTCGAACTGGCCGCGGCCACCTCGCTCGACCCGGCCCGGCCTGTCTGGCTGCAGGAGATCGGCGTGCCCCTGCCCGACGTGCCCGAGGCCCACGCCGCCGAGTTCGTCCGCCGCACGCTCGACACGGTGACCGCCAACCCCGCCCTGTGGGGCGTCACCTGGTGGTGCTCCCACGACCTGGAACGTTCCCTCACCGATTACCCGGAACGGGAGTACGACCTGGGCCTGTTCACCGTGGACCACCACCCCAAGCCCGCGGCCAAGGAACTGGCGGCGATCATCGGCGAGCGCCGCCGCCGTACCGAGGAAAGGCGCCCCGCCCTGCGGTGCGACGTGGACCTGCGGACCGAGCCCGGCCGCCGGGCCGAGGTCGCGCCCGGCAGCGCCTTCCACACCGAATGGGTCCGGCTGCGCCGGACCGGACCAGTGGCCATCGTCGCCGGCGACCGCGCCGCCGACCCGGGCCACCTCATGACTCGGGGGATCGACACCGTCCTCACTCACGAATGAGAGAGCCCAGATGCGACGCCGCGTGTTACCCGCCCTGTGCGGGGCCCTGATCGCCACGGCCCTCGCCGCCCAGCCCGCTCTGGCCGGCCCCACGGCCCAGCCCGCCTCTCCGCCCACCTCCTCACCCGCCGGCCCGTCCCTCTCGGCCGCCCCGTCCACCCCGTCCGCGCCGGAGCGGTCGGGCCGCGCGGCGGTGCGGGCGGCGGGCGACCAGCCCTACGCCTCCTACTGGCACCCGAACACGATCCTGAACTGGGACCCGGCGACGGATCCGGACGCGCGGTTCAACCGGTCCCGGGTGCCGCTGCGGCCCCGCGCCGCCGACCCCGCGCTCAAGGCCAACCCGAACGCGCGCGCCGGCGAGGGCAAGGTCGCCTCGCTGGTGTCGTTCGGGGCCACCTCCGGCAACCCGTCGCAGGGCTCCCTCGACCCCAACTACTACGCCTTCACCCACTGGCAGTACATCGACACCCTGGTCTTCTGGGGCGGTTCGGCGAGCGAGGGCCTCATCCTCGCCCCCAACGCGACGGTGATCGACGCCGCGCACCGCAACGGGGTCAAGGTCTACGGCACGGTCTTCTTCCCACCCACGGCGTACGGCGGGCAGATCCAGTGGGTGCGCGACTTCGCGCAGAAGTCCGGCTCGAACTACCCGGTCGCTGACAAACTGGTGCAGGTGGCCCAGCACTACGGGTTCGACGGCTGGTTCATCAACCAGGAGACCGCAGGCGGCGACGCCGCCCTGGCGACCGAGATCCGCTCGCTGATGAAGTACGCCCGGGCCAAGGGCCCGACCGAGTTCATGTGGTACGACGCGATGACCGAGAGCGGCTCGGTGAGCTGGCAGGACGCGCTCACCACGGCGAACGACGCCTTCCTGAGCGACCCCGCCCGGGTGTCCGACTCGATGTTCCTGGACTTCGGCTGGGGCGCGGGCAACCTGCGCTCCTCGCGCGACCTGGCCCGCTCCCTCGGCCGGGACGAGCACGAGCTGTACGCGGGCATCGACACCGAGGCCAGCGGGTACAACACCGGCGTGAGCTGGGACGCGGTGTTCCCCACCGGTCAGCCGCACGTCACCTCGCTGGGCATCTACCGGCCCGAGTGGACCTGGAAGTCCTCCTCGGGGCCGGCCGACTTCCGCACCCGCGACTCCCGATACTGGGTGGGTGCGAACGCCGACCCGTCCAACACCACGACCTCCTCGTCCTGGAAGGGCCTGGCGCACTACATCGCCGAGTCCACGGCCGTGACCGCCAAGCCGTTCGTCACCGGGTTCAACACCGGGCACGGCGACTTCTACAACGTCGGCGGGGCCCGCGTGCGCACCGGCGGCTGGAACAATCTGTCGGTGCAGGACGTGCCCCCCACCTATCGGTGGGTGGTGAACTCCACCGGGACCCGGCTCACGCCGTCCATCGACTACGGCGACGCCTATGAGGGCGGCTCCTCGCTGCGGCTCACCGGGAATCTCGACGCGGCCAACACCGTGCGGCTCTACCAGGCGAAGCTGCCGGTGACGGCCGACACCAAGCTGTCCGTCGTGGTCAAGACGCCCACCGCGGGCCCGACCCACCTGAAGGCCGCCGTCGCGTTCACCGACGCGCCGGACACCTTCACCACCTTCGACCTGGGGTCCACGGGCGGCACCGGCTGGGAGCGCAAGACCCTGGACCTGTCGGCGCACGCCGGCAAGACCATCGCCCAGCTCGGCCTGCGCGCCGAGGGCTCCGCCGCCTCCTACGACATCCGGGTCGGGCAGCTCGCCGTGTACGACGGAGCCGTGGACGCGCCCGCCGCGCCCGCCGGCCTCCAGGTGCTCGGCGCGACCGACGTGTCCCCCTCGCGCAAGTCGCTCCGCCTGGCCTGGACCGGCTCCGGCCCCGGTTCTGGCCAGGTCCACCACTACGACCTCTACCGCCGCAACGCCGACAGCTCCCGGACGTACCTGGGCGCGACCCCGAACGACGCGTACTTCGTGCCGCAGCTCGACCGGGCCGGCACGGAGACCAGCACGACGATCGAGGTCGAGGCCGTCTCCACCGAGTACGGCCGGTCGGCCGCCGCGACCGCGACGGTCGCCTGGTCGGGTGAGCCGGGGGAGGAGAACCGCGCGCTCGGCCGTCCGGCGACCGCCTCCGGGCAGTGCAACGCGGCCGAGGGCCCGGCCAAGGCCGTGAACGGCAGCGTCACCGGCGGGAACTCCGACAAGTGGTGCACGCTCACCGCGGACAGGTGGTTGGAGGTGGACCTCGGCGAGGCCCGCTCCCTGACCCGGTTCGTGGTCCGGCACGCGCAGGCCGGCGGGGAGGCCGCGGCGTTCAACACCCGGGACTTCACGGTCCAGGTGCGCTCCGCCGCCTCGGAGGAGTGGAGGACCGCGGTGACCGTCACCGGCAACACCGCGGCCACCACCACCCACCCGGTCACCCTCACCGCCCGCCACGTCAGGCTGTCCATCACCAGACCGACCCAGAACACCGACCCCGCCGCCCGGATCTACGAGTTCGAGGCGTGGGGGAAGTAGCGCGGTAACGCGCCCCACCAGGCCGGCCGTGCCGCCGGGTTCCCGGCGGTGCGGCCGGCCGCCGACCACGTGGGTCACCGACCCGCAGAGAGGAATCCCGTGTCAGTCACCATCGTCTCCGTGGAGTCCACGGACCTGTTCGCGGGCACCGAGGACGCCCCACGCCAGGTGCTGCGCGTGACGCTCGACGGCCCGCCCGCGCGGGTCGCCGTCACCGGCCCCGGCGTGACGGGCGGGGCCGAGGGCTCCGGCGAGGTCGAGGTCCCGCTGGAGATCGCCGACCCGGTCCCGGGGACCGAACTGCCGGTCGTGGTGACGGCGGGCGACGCGCGCGCCGAAGGCGTGGTCGTCGTGGCCGAGCCCGGCTGGACGATGTTCATGGTCTCGCACTTCCACTACGACCCGGTGTGGTGGAACACGCAGGCGGCGTACACCTCGCCCTGGGAACTGCTGTCCGGGGACGCCACCACCCGGCCGCTGTGGGAGCGCAACGGTTTCGCGCTGGTGGAGGCGCACCTGGACCTGGCGCTGCGCGACCCGGTCTACAAGTTCGTGCTGGCCGAGATCGACTACCTCAAACCGTACTTCGACGTGCACCCCGAGCGCCGCGCCGACCTGCGGCTGCTGATGGAGCGCGGGCAGGTCGAGCTGGTCGGCGGGACCTACAACGAGCCCAACACCAACCTGACCGGGGTCGAGACCACGATCCGGAACATCGTGTACGGCATCGGCTACCAGCGCGACATCCTGGGCGGGGAGCCGGCGACGGCGTGGCAGCTCGACGCGTTCGGGCACGACCCGCAGTTCCCCGGATACCTCGCGGCGGCCGGGCTGACCGGGAGCGCCTGGGCGCGCGGGCCGTTCCACCAGTGGGGGCCGATCCAGAAGAACTTCCGCGAGGCCAAGGACGACGCGACGGTCATGCAGTTCCCGAGCGAGTTCGAGTGGATCTCCCCCTCGGGGCTCGGGGTGCTGACGCACTTCATGCCGCACCACTACTCGGCGGGCTGGTGGATGGACTCCTCCGCCGACCTGGCCACCGCCGAGAAGGCCGTGTACGAGCTGTACCGCAAGCTCAAGCCGGTCGGGGCGACGAGGAACCTGCTGCTGCCCGTGGGCACCGACTACACCCCGCCGAACAAGTGGGTCACCGAGATCCACCGCTCCTGGCACGCCCGCTACGTCTGGCCGCGCTTCGTCTGCGCCACCCCGCGCGACTTCCTCGACGCGGTCCGGGCCGAGCTGGCGGCCTCCGGGCGGCGGCCCAGCCCGCAGACCCGGGACATGAACCCGATCTACACGGGCAAGGACGTCTCCTACATCGACACCAAGCAGGCGCAGCGGGCGGGCGAGGTGGCCGCCGTGGACGCCGAGAAGCTCGCCACCCTCGCCGCGCTCGAAGGGCTCGGGAGCTACCCCGAGGCCGCCCTGGACAAGGTCTGGCGGCAGCTCGCGTACGGCGCGCACCACGACGCGATCACCGGCAGCGAGTCCGACCAGGTCTACCTGGACCTGCTGTCCGGCTGGCGCGAGGCCTACGACCTGGCGGCCGCCGTGCTGGACGCCTCACTCGGATCCCTCGTCGCCCACGTGGACACCACCGGCGAGGGCGTCGCGGTCGTCGTCGCGAACACGCTGTCCTTCGACCGGTCGGCGCCGGTGGCCGTACGGCTGCCCGCCGGGCTCGACGGCGGCCGGGTGCTCGACGACGCCGGCGCGGAGGTGCCGTGCGTCGTGGACCGGGGGACCCTGCGGTTCCTGGCCGAGGACGTGCCCGCCACCGGCTGGCGCACCTGGCGGCTGCTGCCCGGCCCGTCGGGCGCGGAGCCCGTGTGGACTCCCGCCGCCGGCGTGACGGTCGAGAACGCCCGCTACCGCGTCACCGCCGACCCCGAGCGCGGCGGCGGCCTGTCCGGGGTGTTCGACAAGAAGGCGGGGCGCGAGCTGGTCCGGGAGGGATGCGTCGGCAACGAGCTGCGCGTCTACGAGGAGTATCCGGCCCACCCCGACTTCGGCGAGGGCCCCTGGCACCTGGTGCCCAAGGGCCCGGTCGTCGGCGCGGCGCAGGGCGCGGCCCGGGTGCGCCGCGAGACCTGCCCGCTCGGCGAGCGTCTGGTGGTCAACGGGACGGTGGACGGCATCGGCTACGAGCAGACCGTCACGCTCTGGGACGGCGTGGAACGGGTGGACCTCGGCACCCGCGTCCTCGACTACAGCGGGGCGGACCGGCTGCTGCGGCTGAGCTTCCCCGCCGACCTCCCCGGCGCGCTCCCGGTGAGCGAGGTGGCCGGGGCCGTGGTCGGGCGCGGGTTCGCCCTGCCCGACGTGGACGCCGCCGAGGCGCCGTGGACCCTCGACAACCCCGCCAACACCTGGTTCGGCCTGGGCTCCACCGCCCGCGTCACGCTCACCGGGCCCGACGGCCGCTCCCTGGGGGAGCGGGCGATCGGGGTCGCCGAGGTGGTCGTGCCCACGCTGGAGGACGCCGCCGGGGTCCGCGACCTGCTCGTCGCGCTGGTCCGGGCCGGGGTCACCGCGACCACGGCGAGCGCCGACTGGTCCCGGTACGGCTGGCTCGACGTCGACTCCAACCTCCCCGACTTCCGGATCGTGATCGGCGGGCCGGAGGAGAACGACGCGGCGCGCGAGCTGCTGGAGAGCGCCGGGGCGGCCTACGCCGAGATCCTGGAGCGGGACGGGCGCGTCTGGGTGCCGGCCGCGCGGCCGCTGCGCGAGGTCTGGCGGCCCAACGCCGACCTGCGCGACCTGCGCGCGCTGCCCGCCCTGGTCACCACCGACCCCGCGGCGCTGACCGCCGACCTCGCCGACGCCCGCGTGAGCGTCGCCTGCCCGGGGGAGATCCCGGAGTCCGAGCTGCTCACCGACCACACCGTCGCACTGCTCACCTACGGCCTGCCGGGCTTCGCCGTCGATCCGGCCGGGACGCTGCACCTGTCGCTGATGCGCTCGTGCACCGGCTGGCCGTCCGGCGTGTGGATCGACCCGCCCCGCCGTACGCTGCCCGACGGCGCGGGCTTCCAGCTCATGCACTGGACCCACGAGTTCCGCTACGCGCTGGTCTCCGGCGAGGGCGACTGGCGCACGCTGACGCTGCCCGCCCAGGGGCAGGAGTTCAACCACCCGCTGTACGCCGTGGTCGCCGATCCGCACCCGGGCCCGCTGCCGCCGGCCCGGTCGTACCTGCGGGTCCAGCCCGCCCGCGAGGTGCTGGTCGGCACCCTCAAGCCGGCCGGCAACCCGACCGCGCACGGATCGGCCGCCGCTCCGGATCCGGCGTCCGGCGTGACCGTCCGACTGATGGAGTCCACCGGCCACGGCCGCGACGCCACCCTCTCCGGCGCGCTCGCCCTGACCGAGGCATACCGCGCCGACCTGCTCGAACGCCGGGGCGGACCCGTCCCGGGCGCCATCGCGCTGACCGGCGCCGAGGTCGCCACCGTGATCGCCGTACCCGGTCTGCCGTCGTACGACGCCGCCGACGCGGGCGTGCCGCCCTACGGCGGGGCGGTGCTGGGGCCGGTGGCGGAGGCGGCGCAGCCGGTGCACTCGCGGTACTGGCTGCACAATCGGGGGCCGGCGCCGATGGGGTACCTGCCGGTGAGCGTCGCGGCCGCGCCGGGGCTCGTGCGGACCGAGGGGGAGCCGGCCGAGGTGTCGGTGGTGCTCTCCTCGCACCTGCTCGACGCCGACGTGGAGGGGGCCGTGGAGATCCTCGCCCCCGAGGGCTGGACGGCGAGCCTGACGCGGCGGCCGTACCGGCTGGCGGCGGGCGGACACCTGCGGTTCCCGGTGACGGTCACCCCGCCGGAGGGCGTGGAGCCGGGGATGTACTTCGTCGCCGCCCGGCTCGAGCACGCCGGCCAGACGGTCGAGGACGTGGTCACGATCGCGGTCGGCGACCTGCCCGGCGTGCTGCCCGTGCCCGGCGACGTCCCCGAGGACTGGGTGGCCGCGCAGGGCAGCAAGGACAACCCCGGCCGCGATACCGGCCTGTCGGTGGAGGTGACCGCGCGGTCGGTGCGCGTCGCCCCCGGCGGCCGGGCCGTGCTGGGGCTCACGCTGCGCAACCGCACCCGCGGCGAGATCCGCGGCGAGCTGCAGCTCGTCTCGCCCTGGGGCACCTGGGACCTGGTCGCCGACCCGGTCCGCGGGTTCGCCCTCGCGGCGGGGGAGAGGGCCACCGCCGAGTTCGAGGTGGTCGCGCCGCGCGACGCCGACCCCGGCTCCTCCTGGGCCCTGGTCAAGGTCATGTGGTACGGCCGCTGCCAGTACGCCCCGACCGTCGAGCTGGTGGTGGCCCCGTGACGGGCGGTCACCACGGGCACGGGCACCCGGTCCCCGGGTACGCGCCCGTCACCGGGGAGTCGGCCGCGCCCGGCGTGGGTCCGGTGCTCGGCTGGCTCGACGGCGCCCCCCTCCCGCGCGCCGAGCTGGACCGGCGGCTCGGCGCCCTGCGGGCCGGGCCCCGGTCCACGGCGCTCCCCGCGCCGGGCACGGCCGAGGACCGGCAGCTCACGCGCTGGGTGGCCCAGGTCGTGCTGACCGAGGAGCTGTGCGCCGCCGAGGCCGCCGCGCGCGGGCTCGACCCCGGGGGCGCCCCGCCGGTCCGGCTCGACCAGCGGGCCGCCGTCGAGCTGGGCTCCATCGCCGCGGCGGCGTACGAGGGCAGCGCGGCCGTCCGCGCCGTGTACGAGGCCGTCACCGCCGGCGTCGCCGTCGCCCCGGCGGAGGCGGCCGCCTACCGGGAGTCCACCGCGCGGCCACCCGCCGGGCCGGTCTGGCGGCTGCGCACGCCGGACGGCGAGTTCGACGCCGAGCCCGGTTCGCTGCCCGCGGACCTGGCCGGGGCGCTGGGCTCCGCCGTACCGGGCCAGAGCGTGACGGCCGGCCCCTGGACCGCCGCCCTCCTCGCCCGCCGCGAGCCGGAGCCGGACCCGCCCGGCCCCGCGGACGGCCTCCTCGACGCCGCGCGCCGGCTGGCGTTCGTGCGGTGGCTCGACCACGCGCGCGCTCACCGGCTGCGGCTGGTGCCGGGGCTGGAGCACCCCGGTGACCCCGCCCAGCCCGACAACCACCACCGCCACTGACGGAGAACCCCCGTGACCCATGCCCTGGCCGTCGACATCGGCGGCACCAAGATCGCCGCCGCGCTCGTCGATCCCCGCGGCGCCGTCTCGCACCGCTGGACCCGTCCCACGCCGCGCACCGACGACCCCGAGGAGGTGTTCCGGACGGTGGCGCGGCTCGCCGCGCGCGTCGTGGCCACCGCCGGGGACATCGCGCGGAAGGCACCGCTCGGCGTCGGCTCGGCCGGTCCGCTGGACCCGCGCGCCGGCACCGTGAGCCCGGTCAACATCCCCGCCTGGCGCGCGTTCCCGCTCGTGGACCGGCTCGCCGAGTCGCTCGACCGGCCCGTGGTGCTGGCCGGGGACGGACACTGCTTCGCGCTCGGCGAGCACTTCGCCGGGGCCGGCGCCGGGTCGCGCGCGCTGCTCGGCGTGGTCGTCTCCACGGGCGTCGGCGGCGGCCTGGTGCTGGACGGCGCACCCCGGTTCGGCCCCTCCGGGAACTCCGGGCACGTCGGCCACATGATCGTCGATCCCGGGGGCGAGCCGTGCGCGTGCGGCTCGCGCGGCTGCGTCGAGACGTACGCCTCCGGGCCGGGCATGGTGCGCTGGGCGCGCGGCCAGGGGTGGCGGGCCGGGGAACCGGAGGCCGACGCCGTCGTGCTGACCGCCGACGCCCGTGAGGGCCGGCCGGTCCCCATCGCCGCGTTCGACCGCGCCGCCCGCGCCCTGGCCGGGGCACTGCTGTCCACCGCGGCCGTCGTGGACCTCGACCTCGTCGTGGTCGGGGGCGGCGTCGCCCGCTCCGGGGACGTGCTGTTCGCCCCGCTGCGCACCTGGTTCGAGCGGCTGGCCGGACTGGACTTCCTGCGGCGCGTACGGCTCCGCCCGTCCGTGCTCGGCGGCGACGCCGGGCTGGTCGGGGCCGCCGCGCTGACCCGGCGGCCCGTCCCGGCGGCGGGAGCGGTGGCGTGAGCGCCCTGCCGCCCGGGGCCTACCGGCTCGACGGGACCGTGCGCACATACGCCTGGGGATCCCGCAGCGCGATCGCCGGGATCCAGGGCCGCCCCGTGCCGAGCCCGGAACCCGAGGCCGAGCTGTGGCTGGGCGCGCACCCCGGCGCCCCGTCCCGGATCGGCGGTCGGCCGCTGGACGAGATCGTCGCCGCCGATCCCCGAGGCGTCCTGGGGCCCGCCGTCGCCGCCGAGTTCGGGCCGCGCCTGCCCTACCTGATGAAGCTGCTGGCGGCCGAGGAGCCGCTGTCGCTGCAGGCCCACCCGGACGCCGAGCACGCGCGCGCGGCCTTCGCCGCCGAGGAGACGGCGGGGCTGCCCCCGGAGCTGCGCAACTACCGCGACCCCCACCACAAGCCCGAGCTGCTCATGGCCATGGGGGACTTCGAGGCGCTGTGCGGCTTCCGCGCCCCCGAGGCGGCGGCGGACCTGCTCGACCGGCTCGACGTCCCCGCGCTGCGGTCCGTCGCCGCCCTCCTGCGCGGCCCCGAGGGTCTGCGCGAGGCGTTCACCGCGGCCCTGACCCTCTCCCCGGCGGCCCGCGCCGCCCTGGTCGCCGAGGTCGCGGACGCGTGCGCCAAGCTCGGCGACGTGGACCCGGCCTACGAGGTCGCCGCCCGCCTGGCCGTCCACTACCCCGGCGACGCGGGCGTGGTCGTCTCCCTCCTGCTCAACCACGTACGGCTCGCGCCCGGCCAGGCCATCTGGATGCCCGCCGGGAACCCGCACGCGTACCTGCGCGGCGTGGGGATCGAGGTGATGGCCTCCGGCGACAACGTGCTGCGCGGCGGTCTCACCCCCAAGCGCGTGGACGTCCCCGAGCTCCTCCGGGTGGTCCGTTTCGAGCACCTGGAGACGCCGGTCATCTCCCCGGAGGCGGTCGCCCCCGGCGTCGTCCGCTGGTCGCCCCCGGTCCGCGAGTTCGAGCTGACCCGCGCGACCCTGACCCTGGAGACCCCGTGGGCCGAGCTGGTCTCGGACGGTCCCCGCATCCTCCTCTGCGTGTCCGGCGCCATCACCGCCGGCCGGGGCGAGCACGCCCTGACCCTCACCGCCGGCACCGCCGCCTTCGTCCCCGCCGGCGTCCCCACCCTCCCCCTCGCCGGCCGCGGCGAGCTCTACCAGTCCGCCCCCGCCCCGCCCGCCTGACCTCCCAGCCCCCGGCCGCGCCCCTACCGGGACCTGGCCTCGCCCTCCCGGTAGGGACCGCGCTCCGTCATGGCCGCACCCTGGTGCGGGGGCGCGCTGCGGGCCTCGGCGACCAGCTCGGCGACGACCTCCGGGGTGACGCCGATGCCGAAGGTGGCGAACTTCGCCAGCGGGACGCCGCGGGCCAGGGCGAGCAGCATCGAGTCGCCGGCGGGCAGTGCGGACAGGCCGGCCATCCGGTGGATCCGCTCGCCGAGCACCCTGGCGCCGACGGGGTGGTCCAGCCACTCGCCCAGCGTGGACATCGGCCCGAGCTCGTCGACCAGCCCGTCCCCGGGGGTGGACACCTCGGCGCGCAGGCGGATGTCGCGCGAGGAGGCCCCCACCTCGACGGTGAAGCGCCCCGGGTCGATCCGCCAGCCGTGCCGGGAGGGCGACCAGCGGGCGACGTCCCGGCCGGTCAGCTCGAAGGAGATCCGGCGCGACTCGCCGGGCTCCAGCCCGGCTTTGGCGAACCCGCGCAGCTCGTGCCTGGGCCGGGAGGGGGCCTCCTCGGCGAAGGCCACGTAGAGCTGCACCACCTCGTGGGCGAATCTGCCGCCGGTGTTGGTGATGGTGGCCCGCACCGTCCAGGCGTTGTCGCCGGTCGGGGCCACGTCGAGGTCGGCGTAGGAGAAGCGGGTGTAGCTCAGGCCGTGGCCGAAGGGGTAGGCCACGGGGACGTCGAGCGTGTCGTAGTGGCGGTATCCGACGTAGCGGCCCTCGCCGTAGACAACGTGCCCGTCCTGGCCGGGGAAGTGCAGGTGGGAGGGGGTGTCGGCGAGGCTGAGCGGGATGGTCTCGGTGAGCCGGCCACCCGGGCTGTGGAGCCCGAAGATCAGGTCGGCCAGGGCGGACCCGGCGGCCTGGCCGGGCAGCCAGCCCTCCAGGATCGCGGGCACCGCGTCCTGCCACCGCGCCACCGTGACAACGCCGCCGTTGGCCAGGACCACCGCGACCCGGGAGCAGGCCCCCGACACCGCGCGCAGCAGGGCGATCTGGTCGGCCGGGAGTTCGAGCGTGGTCCGGTCGAAGCCCTCGGACTCGGCCGCCGCCGGCAGGCCGAGGAACACCAGCGCCGTATCGGCCTGGGCCGTGGCCGCCACGGCCGCTGCCACCAGGGCGGCGTCCGGTGCCCCGTCCAGGGTGAAGCCCGGGGCGAAGGAGAGCGTGGTGCCGGGGCCCGCGGCGGCGCACAGCGCGTCCCAGGGAGTGTCCAGGCGGGTGGGCACGACGTGCGAGCTGCCGTGGCCCTGGTATCGGGGGGTGCATGCGAACTCGCCGATGACGGCGATCCGCTGGGAGGCGGCCGGGTCCAGCGGCAGCAGGTCACCGTCGTTCTTCAGCAGGACGGTCCCGGCCCGGGCGGCCTCACGGCACAGCTCGTGATGGGCGTCCACGTCCCAGCCGTCGAAGCGCCGCGCGCCCTCGACCCGGTGCCCCAGCCGGATGACGCGCTCGGCCGCCGCGGTGACCGCCGACTCCTCCAGGTGCCCGGCGCGGACCGCCGCGACGATCCGCTCGTCGGTGCCGGTCGGCGGCATCTCCAGGTCGAGGCCGGCGGCCAGGGCCGCGACCCGGTCGTTGACGGCGCCCCAGTCGGACACCACCAGGCCGTCGAAGCCCCATTCCTCCCGTAGCACCTCGGTGAGCAGCCAGCGGTTCTCACTGGCGTAGACTCCGTTGATCTTGTTGTAGGCCGACATCACGGCGTACGGCGCGGCCTCGCGCACGATCCGTTCGAAGGCGGGCAGGTAGATCTCGCGCAGCGTCTGCTCGTCGACGTCGGCGCTCACCCGCATCCGGTCCGTCTCCTGGTTGTTGACCGCGAAGTGCTTGACGCACGCCCCGAGTCCCGACGACTGGATCCCGGTGACCACGGCCGCGCCCATCACACCGCTGATCAGCGGGTCCTCGGAGAAATACTCGAAGTTGCGGCCGCACAGCGGTGAGCGCTTGATGTTCACACCGGGGCCCAGCACGACGTCGGCACCCAGCGCGGATGCCTCTCTGGCCAGGGCCGCGCCCACCCGCCGCGCCAGTTCCGGATCCCAGGACGAGCCGAGGGCGACGGCCGGCGGGAAGCACGTGGCGGGAAGGCTGTTGCCCAGCCCGAGCGCGTCGCCCGCCGCGGGGTCCTGCCGCCGGATGCCGTGCGGGCCGTCGGTCAGGGTGAGCGCACGGATCCGCCCGCCGATCGCGGTGGTCTGCCAGGTGCTGCTCCCGGAGGTCAGCGACGCCTTCTCGACGAGGGTGAGGTCGTTGGGTTCACGGAGGTTCATGTGTCGGCCCCTGGGTTCGGGATGGATGTGGGGGAGGGCTCCGGGGCGGGGCCGGAGCGGGGCGGCGCGCCGCTGAGGTCCAGGTCGAGCTGGGCGAAGAAGGCCACCACCGCCGCGTGCATGTCGACCGCGCCGGGATCGAGCAGCCACTGGGTCTGCAGCCCGTCCATCACGGCGATGAGCATCTGGGCGGCCAGGTCCGGGTCGTAGCCGGCCGGGGGATCGGTGCGGGCGGCCAGCGCCGCGAAGGCCGTGCCGATCTGGCCGCGCATGACCCGGTAGCGCTTGACGAAGTAACCGTGCGCGGGGTGGGCGGGGTCGGTCGCCTCGGTAGAGATCTTGGCGTAGAGGCCGACCATGCCGGGGGTCCGCATGTTGCGGTGGACGATGCTCACCACCCGCCCCAGGAAGTCCTCCGGGCTGGTCCTGGGATCGACCTGGAACAGCGCCTTGGCGTCCTCCCGGTCGCGGTGGCTCAGCACCTCGATGAGCAGCGACTCCTTGCCGGGGAAGTGGTGCAGCAGCCCCGCGTGCGTGAGACCGGCGTGCGTGGCGATGTCGCGCAGCGAGACGGCGTGGAATCCGGAGGCGGAGAACAGCTCTGCGGCGGCGTCGAGGATGCGGGCGCGCGTGCGTTCGCCCTTCGACGGCCGCACGGCTGGGGCCCGGGTCTGGTCGCTCACGTACGTCTCTCCTGGGGTGCGGCTCGGGGGCGCCTCGATCAGGCCGTTACCAACGGTACGGCGTCGTCCCCGCCTCCGTGGGGGCAGAACCTACCACGCGGTAAGTTTTAGGTGCGGCAAAACCTACCACGTGGTTAGTTTTGTGTGCATGCTCCCCGGCGCCCCCTCCGCCGATCTCATGGCGGGCCCGCCTCCAGATCAGCGACGAAAGAGCCCCCTCAAGATCCACTCATTTCGGCCCGGTCGATGAGTACCTGGACGCCGTCGAGGATGCGATCAAGACCGAAGTCGAGTGGGTCGAGCGCGGTGGGCGCGAACGCGCCTTCGGCGATCGCCGCGGTCAGGGCGGGAAAACGGGCGGGGTCGCGGTTGAGCAGTTCGCCGGTCAGGTGGCCCCATTCCCGGTTGTGGTCTTCGTCGAAGTCGGCCAGTTGCTGGGCGAGGTTGCGTACGTGCCCGGCGACCAGGAGGAAGACGTGGTGGCGCATGGGGGCCGGCAGGCCGGTCGGCTCCAGGGCGGCGAGGGCGGCATCCATCCAGGTGAGCTGGTTGGGGCCCATGAGCTGGCGGCGCATGGAGGTGGCCGCGAGCAGCCAGGGGTGGGCCTGGTAGACCGCCCACTGCCGGTGGGCCCACTCCGCGAGCCGGGGCCGCCAGCCGGGGCCGGCGGCTGACAGGTCGGGGCGTTCGGTGAGGACGGCCTCGACCATCAGCTCGACGAGTTCGGCCTTGCCGGGCACGTAGCGGTACAGGGCCATGGCCGAGACGTCGAACGCGGCGGCGACCTTGTTCATCGAGACGGCTTCCAGGCCCTCGGCGTCGGCGAGGGTCACGGCGGTCTCGGCGATGCGGTGGGGGGTGAGGCTGGGCTTGGGGCCGCGGGCAGGTTGCTCCTGTTCGCCCCACAGCAGTGCGATGCCCGTACGCAGGTCGCGCGTCTTGTTGTTCTCGCGCGGCTTGGCGGCCCTGGCCATGGCGACTCCCTCGGGTGCGGTGTCCTGCGGGCGTCGGTTGACACCCGCCAACAACTGTATATAACGTAAACCCATTGTTAACGCCATAAACAGTTTATTGGAGTAACCATGCTTGGCCTCGCCATCGCCGCCACCGTCGTCGCCGCCCCCACCACGGGCCTGCTCGGCTACCGGCAGCTCAAGCGCGCCGCCCACGCCCGGCGGCTGCGCATCACCACCCCCCACGGCATTGACCAGTCCGGCTTCGTCCGCATCGGCGGCATCGATCAGTGGATCTCCATCCGCGGCGAGGATCTGCGCAACCCGGTGATCCTGGAGATCCACGGCGGCCCCGGCGCCACCAACCTCATCTACACCGCCCGCACCCGCGCCTGGGAGCGGCACTTCACCATCGTGCGCTGGGACCTGCGTGGCGCCGGCAAGACCTTCGCCCGCAGCGGCCCCGACGGGCAGGGCGAGATGAGCCTGCGGCGACTGCAGAGCGACGCCCTGGAGGTCACCCAGCACGTACGTACCCGGCTCGGCGTCGAGAAGGTCGTGCTGGTCGGCTGCTCCTTCGGTTCCTTCATCGGCATGCGGCTGGCCCGCAGCCACCCCGAGCTGTACTCCGCCTACGTCGGCACCGACCAGAACATCAGCGCCGGCGGCCGCGACCGCACCGCCTACCAGGCACTGGTGGACCGGCTCACCCAGGCGGGCAAGGACAAGGACCTGGCCGCCGTCACCGCCATGGGCCCCGACCGGTCGGCCTGGGACGTCGAGGCATGGTCGCAGTACAACAAGCACACCGTCGGCTCCGACCCGCTGACCTTCAACACCGTCAAGACCGTGGTGATCGGCTCACTGCTCACCTCGCCGCTGCACACCCTGCGCGAGGTGCCCGGCTACATGAAGGCCATGAGCTTCTCCGAGCGCCTGGCCCCCGAATCGATGACGATCGACGAATGGACCGAGGGCACCGCGTTCCGGATCCCGTTCTTCATCTTCCAGGGCGAGCAGGACGTGATCACCCCCGCCGCGTCGGCCAGGCGGTTCTTCGACGACGTCACCGCCCCGGTCAAGGACTTCGCGCTCATCCGGGACGCCAGCCACTTCGCCTCCTTCCGCCGCCCCGACCAGTTCCTCGACCTGATGCTCACCAAGGTCCGCCCGGCACTCACCAGCGAGCCGATCACTCCGTGAAACCTGGCACTCGTGAAACCTCGCACGCACAGCCGCAGAACCGGCCCGGCTCCAGCGACTCCTCGTCCGGCTCCTTCAGGTGACGGATCGCGCCACCAGGGCCGTGGCCTCCCGCATGGCGTTCCGTACCTCCGCGGGTCCGTCGCCGCGCTGCAGCGCTGTCAAGGCGGACGCACTGACCGCGCCCACCATCGCGCCGACCAGAGCGGAGGCTGTGATCGCGTCGAGTCTGTCAGGGAATGCCCGCTGCAGCGCCTGGGCCAGTTCGGCCTGCGCGGCGAGGTAACGCTGCAGCAGTCGGGCCTGCAGTGCTGGCACCGAGGCCGCCAGCCGTGCCCGAAGTGCTGCCAGCCCGCTGGAGAGGTCGCTGTCCCAGGTGTTGGCGATCATCTGGTCCATTGCCCGCACCAGCAACTCGGGCAGCCGTTCGTCGGCGCGGCGCTCGGCGATCGTCTGCAGCGCCAGGTCGACGCGCACGTCGGCATTGGCCAGGAGCACGTCCTCCTTGGCCTGGAAGTGGAGGAAGAAGGTGCGGGGGGAAACCTCCGCAGCGTCGGCGATCTCAGCCACGGTCACGTGGTCGTAGCCCTTGTCCTCGAACAGGCGAACCGCCGCCTCGATCAGTGCCTGCCGGGTGCGCTGCTTCTTGCGCTCCCGCAGTCCGAGTTTCTCCACCATGCGGGGCAGCTTATTGCATCTTCAGAATTAATGCATACTATGAATCGCTACATAGACTGTAGTCACTGAAGGGTGGTCATCATGGGAAGTCTGGACGGACGCGTCGTCCTCATCACCGGAGCAGGGCGCGGCATCGGGCGAGAGGAGGCGTTGTTCTTCGCCGCCGAAGGCGCCAAGGTCGTCGTCAACGACCCCGGCGTTGCCATCGACGGCACAGGCGGCGATGCCGGCGTGGCAGCGAAGGTCGTCGAGGAGATCACTGCCCGCGGCGGGCAGGCCGTGGCCAACACCGACAGCGTCGCCGACTGGAACGGCGCCCGCCGCATGGTGGAGACGGCACTACAGTCCTTCGGCGACCTGCATGCAGTGGTCAACAACGCGACCATCGAACGGAATATGGGCCTGACCGACCTGCCGGAGGAGGACTTCGACGACGTCGTGACCGTCAAGCTCAAGGGCACCTTCGCGGTGACGCACTGGGCGGCCCGCCACTGGCGCGACCAGTTCCACGCAGGAGTCCACGCCGACCGCGCCGTCGTCAACACCTCCTCCGGCTCCGGACTGCTCAACCCGCTGCCCGCGCAGGTCTCCTACGCGGCGGGCAACGCCGGAGTCGCGGCGCTGACCACCGTCGCCGCCCTCGAACTCGGCCGGTACGGCGTGCGGGTCAACTGCATCTCGCCCTCCATGGCCCGCACCAGACTCACCCTCGCTGTTCCCGGCATGAGCCAGGAACCGCCGGCGGGCCGGTTTGACCCCCTGCACCCCGCTGCCAACGCGCCTGTTGCCGCCTACCTGGCCAGTTCAGCCTGCCCGCTCACCGGCCAGGTGCTGTCGGTGCGGGGCGGGACGGTCGCGGTCAACCACGGCTGGTCCCTCGGCAGCCACATCCACAAAGACGGGCTGTGGAGCGTGGAGGAACTGGCCGAGAAGGTGAAGGAGTTGCCGACAGACGACCCGTTCGACAAGCTCGCCCAAGCCCTGAACGGCGCACTCGGCACCGTCGGACGCACCCAGCTCCAGGAGATGATCAACGCCCTGCTGGACCGGGAGGAGGCCCGGTCACCTGTGGATCAACGCAGTTAGATACCGCTCCACCCATTGGGCTCCCGGTATGACAGGACCACCAGTGGGTCCTAGCCACGCGCTGGCCCAGAGAAGGGGTGAGCTTCCTGAACGTCTTCGGCAGCACCCTCCCGTGCTGTGGGAGCGACAGGGCGGCCACGGCCGAGCAGGGAACGCGCAAGAGCAGGTTGTGCGGCCTACGCCCCGAAGCCGCAGGTCAAACAAGATCAAGATGTCGCGAGGAACGACACCCTACAAGGAGTTTTCGGACAGGGTCACGCGCGCACGCGAGGCGGGCCACCCGGCGGGCGAGCCATCCGCGGGAGCGCCGCGGCCGCCGTAGGCTCGACGGACACGCCACCTATCGGATGGCGTTCCGCTCGGCGGGGGCAACGGAATCGCGCACTTGAAGAACTGGAGAGCCCTGGCCCGCCACCACGACCGCCGCGACCACCTGCCTGAGATCGTCACGGCCGTCGCCGGCCTCCTGTCCGACCAGCAGACCGCATAGGAACTCGTGACCGTGGGCGACCACGTCTCAATCGCGATCATGCACGAGGCCGTAAGGCCGAATCGACGCCGCCGACCTCCTCACCCCGTCCTGCCATGCGGGGCGCGCTCGTCGGGTACGCCCGCGTCTCGACCAGGGGACGGTTGCTCGACCGAAAGATCCACGCCCTCACCGGAGCGGGCTGCATCCGGATCTTCGCCGACAAGAAGTCCGGCGAATCGGGTTCGCCGCCGAACGGCTTGATGCCGATCGAGTGATCCTTCATGTCGGTGGACCCGCGGCTCGTTGGCCACGTGTGAGCGCCACGATCGGGTAATGCTCCGGCCCAACGGTTCGCGTTCGGAGTGTTGGCCGGACAAACAGTGATATCACTTTGAGTTACCGGTCCACCCGATTGCGTCACGGAAAGGCGTGGCCGCGAGGGGCCGCTCCGGTGCGCAGTCGGCCGTCTGCCGGCCCGACGGAGCACCGTTCCGTCAGGACGCGACGTCACCAACAGGGCCGGGGCCGTGCGCGCCGGTCTCCGCAGGAGGAGAGTCTGTGATCTCGAAGAGCAAGAAGAACGCCCGTTCCATGGCCGTGGCGCTCGCCGCAGCCGCCGCCTTCACCGTCACCATCCCGGGCGGCACCGCCTTCGCCATCGACCACGTCCAATGCGTTGGCGGCGAGAACTTCCTGAAGATCTGGTCGCACCTCGACGGCCGCCAGAGCGTCGACTGCTATGCCAACGGTGGAAGGACCGACTTCGGCGGATGGTGGGTCGACCGGATCTCCACGGGCAACAACGACCTGATCTACTACGACGCCAACGGCGACTCGGTGAAGATCGAGCGCTGGCACGACATCACCTTCCCGAACCATCCTCCGAAGGTCGTCGCCATCCAGATCGTGTGACACGTTGACCTCCGGCTGCCGCCGGAATCGCCCGCCGGTCACGCCCCGCAGGCGTGACCGGCAGGCACCGTGGGATGCGGGTGGGTCATCTACCGGAGCGGCGAGGCAGTCCACCGGTTCCGCGCACGACTCCCGCGACCAGCCAAGAATGCTCGGCTCAGGCACATATCGGTTGAACCTTGTCTGTTTACTACAGCCCTTCTGTCCGTCTAACGGCCGTTAGACGGACGCCCGGATGTCCGAGCCGGTCACACCGCGGTGTCTTTCTGTCCTATTCCGGCCGCACCCCATCAGGGGGCCCGGTAGTGATGATGTCGTACCCGGCGTTGCCGGTGCTGTTTCAATCCGCGGTGAGGATCACCGCGAGCTTGTCGAGGCTCTGGCCGTAGCCGATCTCGAGGCCCGCGATGAAGTCCGCGGATTCGACCGTGCTGTCGGTGATCCGGAAGTGGACGTCGAGTTCCGTGCCGGTGTCGGTGGGCCGAAGGTCCAGGTGGAGGTGGGCGGTGAAGGCGGGGCTGCCGTCGGCGAGCAGCGGGGAGAGCCGGTAGGCCAGGTGCTCACCGGCGCGTACGTCCTCGACGACTCCCTGCGCGCGCCCGGCGACCAGGTCGACGCCCTCGACGCCCTCGAGATCCGAGACGCCCTCGACACCCCCGAGATCCGAGACACCCCCGAGATCCGAGACACCCTCGAGATCCAAGACATTCTCGGCATCGCGGTACTCCTGGACGATCCGCCCGCCCGGTCGCGCCTCGAAGACGAGCTCGGAGACGCGCAGGTCGTCGGGCGTCCACCAGCGGGCGAGCAGGGGAGCCTCGGTCAGGTGGCGCCAGACCTCCTCCGGGCGCCCCGCCAGCGACCGGTGGAACGTGAACGTGCGGCCGTCGGCCCACCCCGGTTCATTGGCGGCGAGCCGCTCTGCGTGGAGGTTGAGCCTGTAGCGGTCATAGGTCTCGTGCGGGCTGCCGACCTGGTCCGTGGTTTCGGCCAGTCGAGTGAGCGCAGCCGCCAGCTCCTGTAGGGGCGCGGTCCGGAGCGCGTAGATTCGGCGCTGGCCGGAGCGCTGGGAGGTGACGACGCCGGCACGCTCAAGGGCCTGCAGGTGCTTGGTCGTCTGCGGCTGGCGCGCCTCGGCGAGCTGGGCGAGGACCCCGACCGACCGGGGCCGCTCGGCCAGCAGGCCCACGAGCCGCCAGCGGGCCGGGTCGGCCAGTGCAGTGAGTAGTGTGTCCATGCCAAGAAATATTCACCAAAGTAAATATTCGTGTCAAGGCATATCTTTATATATGGGGATACGGTCGGCCAGTATTAGGGGTGCCGGTAAGAAACGTGTCACGAGCCCCAAACGGCGTTGATATTGTTGTGATTTATCTGGTCAATGCTGGTTCTCCATGACGCACCCCCGATCCACATCGACGGACTGGCCGAGCACCGGACGATCCTGGACGAAGAGCGTGAGCTGATCGCCGGGAAGCGTGGCACCACCCGCCTCGGCTTTGCGATCTCGCTGAAGTTCCATACGCAGTACGGCCGCTTCCCGCGAGGGCGCTCGGAACTGGCCGACGAGGTCATCGAGCACGTGGCCAAGCAGGTCCAGGTGTAGGCCTCGGAGCTCGGCTTCTACGAGTGGTCCGGCTCCACGATCGAATACCACCGCAATCAGATCCGGACACACCTGGGCTTTCGCACCTGCACCACCGTAGTGCGGGTGGTGTACGAGGTCGTCACCTTCCAGCCAGGCGCTGCGCGACGCCCTGCGGTGCAAGGAGGTCTGGACGGTCGGCGCGCACTCCTTTCGCGACCTGGAGGAGGACCTGCCCAAAGACTTCACCACCCGCCGCGTGGAGAACTACGCCGAGCTGCGCAAGCCGCTCGATCCGAAAGACTTCATCGCCGAGTTGAAGGCCGAGCGGCTGATGCTGGCCATCTTCGGGTACGGCACCAACACCGGGATCCGGGCCGTCGCCTCCGGCAGCCACGCCCACAACGAGGACGGCATCCGCTACGTACGGCGCCGCTACCTGACCCCGCAGATCGCCCAGGACATCGCGGTCGCCATCGCGAACGCCACCTTCACCTTCGGCATGACCAGGCTCTTGGGCTTCGACCTGCTGCCGCGCGTCAAGCAGATCAACAAGGTCAGGCTGTACCGGGTTGAGAGCGGCGAGAGCGACCTGTACCCGCGGCTGGCTCCGGCGATGACCCGGCCCATCCGCTGGGACTTGATCGAGCAGAACTACGACCAGATGATCAAGTACGCGACCGCGATCAAACAGGGCACCGCCTCCACCGAGGCAATCTTGCGCCGCTTCACCGACTCCGCCTCCCACCCGATCTACCAGGCCATGCTGGAGGTCGGCCGCGCGCAGAAGACCATCCTCGTCGCCCGCTACCTCCGTCTCCGGGAACCGCAGCGGGAGATCCAGGAGGGTCTCAACGTGGTGGAGTCCTCCAACGGAGCCAGCAGCGTCATCTTCTACGGCAAGGGCGGCGACATCTCCACCAACCGGCGCAAGAAGCTGGAGATGACCGTGCTGTGCCTGCGGACCCTGCAGGCCGCGCTCGTGTACATCAACACCTTGATGCCGCAGGACGTCCCGGCCGACCCGGAGTGGGCCAAACTGCTCAAACCCGCCGAACAGCGCGGGCTGACACCGTTGTTCTGGCAGCACGTCCAGCCCTACGGTGAGGTACGGCTGGACGTCGCCAAGCGCCTGCCCCTCGGCGGATCGAGCACCGCGCCCTCGATCGGAGCGCAGTAGTTCAGGCCCTGTCGTTGTCAGATGCGCGCAGACTCGGCAGGCCGTTGAGCAGTACTGGCGTCCTTCCGGCTTCCCGACCTGCCCGGCGGGATGAGACCTCTGCGCGACCCGGACGCCGCAGACGGGTAGGCCGCCGGGGGACATAGACGTCGAAGGGGCCCGTCATCTGGCGGCACACGGCCGCCAGATGACGGCTCCGCCGCCGAAATCAGACGCCTTCGCGCAGGTATAGGTCGCGCAGCAGGCCGATCTCGCCGCCGTGATGCGCGACCTCCTTCAGAGCGTGCAGCGCGAGCTTCAGATAGGTCTCATCGGCCCAACCGCCGGGGCCCAGGCCTATCGGCGCCAACAGGCGCTTGTCGCCGAGGGCTGCGATACGGGAGATGAAGTGCTCCCAGTCCTCGGCGAGCGCCTGGACGCCCTCTTTCGCGGTGCCCGGCCACTCGTGGCGGTCGCCGAACTCGGGAACGTCCTCGAAGCAGTGGATCACATAGCCGCGCAGGCAGAGGTTGCCGATGTGCCAGATACGCCAGGCGATCGTCGTGACGGGGTCCGGCGCCTCCGGACTCGATTCCGGAAATAGCGTGGCAACACGGAAGACGCCATCGTCACCGGGGCGGATGCCGATGCAGTCGCTGACCGGCTCCCAGTGGTACTCGGCGTCGGTCAGATCCTTCAGGCGCTCGAACAGCCGGGATCGCACGTTTTCGAAGATCGCGAGAATGTCCCGCGTGGCGGGGTCGGGCACGATCATGTCAGCCATGTCAACTCCAGGGCTCGGTGGTTTCGGACCGGTCGGGATGATCAGGATCGACGGGTCGGCCGGCTCGGTCACGTGCCGCCGCCTCGTCGTGTGTCGCCGGGTGCGAGCAGGCTGGTGAGTTCGGCGATGGCCTCCGGCGACGGCTTGAAGTAGCGGCGCAGGTTATCCGGCTTGCGGTGCCGGGACTTGGCCATCAGCATCAGCAGCGACGCGCCAGCCTCGCCCAGGTGCGTCAGCGCGGAGTGGCGGTATTCGTGCAGGTCCCAGCCCGTCCCTGGGCCCTGTGTGGCGGTGTGGATGTCCAGCAGGGCGCGGTCCTGGCCGTAGGACAGGCGCGCCGCCCCGGTGTATGGGCACACGTCCCGGGGCCCAATGACCTTCCCCGGCCCCGCACGGCGGGCGGTGACGAAAACCGGACCGCGGGTGCGGCCCTTGAGCAGCCGGGGCAGCAGCCGCGCGGTGCCGGCGTCCCAGAACACGGTCTCCAGCACGAAGTCCTCGCGCGCCTGCCCACGCCGCCGGACCCGGGACCGGGCACCCTTGGCCTTCACCTGGGCACGCCGCCCGGCGAAGTCCAGGTCCTCGATGTTCAGGCCCAAAATCTCCTCGGCCCGCGCGGCGGTCTCGTACAACATCCGCCACAGCGTCTTCTCCCGCAGGCCGACATCCCGCCGCGCGATCAGCCGGTCGATCGCCATCCTCGACCGCACCGGGGTCATCGAGTCCGGCACCGCCAACCGCTTCGCCCACCCAGGCACCGCCGGCGCGTCATGACCGCGCTCGCGGCGCCAGGCCAGCCACGACAACACAGCGGCCCGGCGGGCATTCCAGGTGCCGACCGCCGCGGTGCCCCACAACGACTCCAGCGCCTCGCCGACCTCGTCGTCGGTCACCGCCGCCAGCAGCCGGGACCCGCCGAGGCATTCGGCAGTCCTCCCGACACCGATCCCGTAGCTGCGGACGGTGTTCGGGTTACCAAGCGAGTCCAAGAACGCATCGGCCGATGCCTGAACGGTGGCGGCATTGCCAACCGGCAACTGCACGAGCACAGACACCGCATCCCCTTGCCACAGATAACGGGGCGGCTCATACGGCGCACCGAGACTATTGCCGCAGGCCGCGAATCAGCCTGCCGCAGATAATAGAGCGTTATCCGTGGAACGACTTCAGACGGGTCCGACAACCGATGGCCCTTCAGCCGCCCACCAGGCCCGACGGACCCTTAGCGCCGGTTTTCGAGGCTGCTATATCTGTCAAGCGGCTGTTTGGAGGGGTTCTGGGTCGCGTTCGAGGAGTTTGAACAGTTGTCGGGAGAGGGCTCGTTTGAGGC
>NZ_JBVJHH010000071.1:0-33244 GCF_055586905.1 Streptosporangium sp. NPDC048886 | reverse complement strand
CCCAGCCCGCCGATATCGTCCGGGCCTTCAAACGGGCCTGGGAGGCCAAGGACCTCCACGCCCTCATCGCCCTCCTCGACCCCGACGCCACGGCGACCGGCGACGGCGGCGGCCTGGTCAGCGCCGCGCTCCACCCGCTCGAAGGCGCCGAACAGATCGCACGTTTCTTCACCGATCGGGCCATCGCGGCACCCGACGTGGCGATCCTGGAGTGTACGGTCAACGGTCAGCCCGGCCTGGTGGCTCAGATCGACGGCGTCACGGTGTCGGTGCTGGCGTTCGACATCGCAGGCGAGCGGATCAGGCACGTCTGGGCGATACTCAACCCCGACAAGCTCCGGCCCTGGACGACGGGCTGAAACGCGCCTGCGCACCAGACGGGCTGACATGCGCCTGCGCGCCATCGGCCCGCCCGGTGCTCCGGGCGCAACGGCGAGGGTTCCGGACGCAACGGCGGGGCTGTCGACCCCTGTCTCCACCTGGCCGCCGCGTCCGTCACCGTCCGCGCACTCATCCGCCGAGCAGGACCCCGCTACCGCCGGGATGTCCGACCCCCATCATGCCGCCCCCGGCGGCCATCTATCGGCGACCGCTCTGGACCGCGGAATCGAGCCAGGGTAGTGCCGTGGAACCGGTGGCGGCGGCGTGCAGGCGGTTCCGGATGGCGGTCCCGGCCCGCTGGTAGGCGACGGGATCGTCGTGCAGCAGCGATACGGCGTTGGCGGTCTCCAAGAACGCGATCAGCTCGAAGGCGAGCTGGTCGGCTCCGGTGTCCTCGGTGAGCTCTCCGAGCCGGCGCGCCTCTTCGATGGTGCGCGCGACCAGGCGGCTCCACTCGAGGGCGGCGGCGGCGACGGCGTCCCGCACGCGCCCCGGACGGGCGTCGAACTCGGCGGTGACCGTGAAGAAGAAGCAACCGCCGGGGAAGACCCGCCGCTGCGAGTAGCTCAGCCAGCTGTCGCACAGCCGCCATATCCGTCCCAGGCCCGGCGGCAGGGCCAGCGCGGGCTGGACGACCTCGTCGAGATAGACGCCCGCCGCGGTCCGGACCGTGGCGAGCTGGAGCTCCTCCTTGGAGCCGAAGTAGCCGAAGAGCCCACTCTTGCTCACGCCGAGGTCGGCGGCCAGCCGCCCGATGGACAGGCCCTCCAGCCCGTCCTTGGAGGCGATGTCCGCCGCTCGTCGCAGGATCGCTTTCCGCGCCCGGTCGTCTCGTGGCCGGCCCGCCATCGCAGCCCCTTTCATGGACGAACGTTCGTTTAATTATGCCGCACGTGATAGCGTCGAATTCAAGCACGAACGTTCGTGCTTGAATTCGTGCTCCAAAAGGAGTGATCATGAGTACGTTCTTCGCCGACCTGGGATCCGTGGACCTGCGCGACCTCGACCAACGGGCGCTGGAGGCCGCCGGACGGCTGATCGCCCAGGCCGGCCCCGAGCACCTCGCCGGGCCCACCCCCTGCGCGGAATGGGATCTGGGCGAGCTGCTGCGTCACATGGTGAGCGAGAACCGCGGCTTCGCCGCCGCGGCCGCCGGCCTGCCCACGGACCGGTCCACGTGGGACGGCGGCGAGCTCGGCACCGACCCGCACCGCGCCTACCAGGAGTCCGCTGCCGCGGTCACCGCCGCGTTCGCCGACCAGGACGTCTACGACCGGCAGGTCGGAGTGCGCGAGTTCGGCGTGTTCCCCGGCCGCGTCGCCGTGGGCATGCACTTCGTCGACTTCCTCGTGCACGGATGGGACATCGCCGCCTCCATCGGCGCGCCGTACTCGCCCGATGAGGAGTCGGCGGCCGTCGCGCTGGCGATCGCCTCCCGATGGCCGGACGCCCCGGGCCTGCGCGGCCCCGGCGGCCCGTTCGGCGCCCGGGTTCCGGTGTCCGCCGACGTCTCCGGCTTCGGCCGGCTGCTCGGACTGCTCGGCCGTTCCCCGGCGTGGGCGCCGTCATGCTGAGGAGTTCCTGGACGCCCGGGCCGGCCGCGGACGTCACCGGTCCCGTACTGGTCGCCATCACCGAGTTCCGGGCCGACCGGGCGCGTGACCTGCCCGGCATCTACCGCTCCGGGCGCGCGCTGGGCGGAGGCTGGCCCCGGCTGGACGGCGCGGTCGGGATGTGGCTGTGGGCGGAACTGCTGGAGCGCAGGTGCGGCTCGGTGTCGATCTGGCAGAGCGAGCAGGCCCTGAAGCGGTTCGTGGCGTGGCCGGAACACCTCACGATCGTGCGACGCTACCGTCGGCGGGGGCGGCTGACGTCCGTCACCTGGCAGGTCGCCCGGTGCGAACCCGCGGCCATCTGGGCCGGTGCCCGGCTGTACCTGTCCGGCCGGGAACTCCCGGGTGAGAACGCGTAGGCCCGCCGGTCGCGGGCACCGGCGCCCTCAGTCCTCGTCGTGTTCGGTCACGGAACGGACCGTGGCGGCGGGTTTCCCGGAGGGGCAGGTCAGGCTGATGGCGGCCTTGCGGTCGTCGGACTCGAAGACCACCGAGGCGGCGGAGGCGGGACCGCGCTCGACCTCGTCGACGCCGTACCCGGGGGCGGGACTCCACGACAGCAGGACGGCCCGGCCCGCGTCGCAGGCGGCGGTCACCGACCCTTCGGCGTAGGAGAAGTTGCCGGTCTCCGCGTACGGCCCGGCGGAGGCGGGGGGCGCGACGGCCGGTCCCGCGGAGGTGGTGGTCAGGGCCCGCTCGACCTCCTCCAGCGTCATGGAGCGCACGACCTGCCCGGTGATGTCGGTGCCGATCAGGGACACCGCCCAGGTGCCGGTGGCCGTGGTGAGGACGGCGGCCGCGAGCCAGCCGCCCAGGCCCAGGAGCGCACGCCGGCGCATCGATCGACCACCCTTCGGTGTCCTTTACGATTCATGGGGAACTTTCTACCTTTGCCAGCATTATTATCCAGTTCAAGAGAGGCTGGCGCGTTGCCGTGGCCCACCTGCTTCTCGTCGAGGACGACGCCCAGGTGCGGTCCGCGCTGACCCGGGCGCTCACCGAACGCGGGCACGCCGTCACGTCGGCCGCCGCGGGCATGCCGGGGCTCACCCTCGCGCTGGAGGACCGGCCCGACCTGGTCGTGCTCGACCTGGGCCTGCCCGACCTCGACGGCTGCGAGGTGCTGCGCATGCTGCGCGCCGTCAGCGCCGTCCCGGTCATCGTGGCGACCGCGCGCGACGACGAGCCGGAGATCGTCCGGGCGCTGGACGCCGGGGCCGACGACTACGTCGTCAAACCGTTCAGCGCGGCCCATCTGGACGCCCGGATCCGGGCCGTGCTGCGCCGTAGCCGCGACGACAACGCGGAGACGGGACCGGTGCGGGTCGGCGGGCTGCTCATCGAGCAGGCGGGCCGGGAGGCGTCCCTCGACGGCGTCCGCCTCGACCTGACGCCCAAGGAGTTCGACCTGCTGCACTATCTCGCGGTCCGCCCCGGCCAGGTCGTCTCCAAGCGCGAACTGCTCACCGAGGTGTGGCGGATGGCCTACGGCGGCGCCGACAAGACCGTCGACGTGCACCTGTCCTGGCTGCGCCGCAAGCTCGGCGAGAGCGCCCAGGCCCCCCGCTACCTGCAGACCGTCCACGGCGTCGGCGTCAAACTCGTCGACCCGGGAGCATGAGGGCCGCCGGATGAGACGGCGGCTGGCCCTGCTCGCGGTGGCGACCACCTCGCTGGTCCTGGTCGCCTTCCTCGTGCCGCTGGCCATGCTGGTGAGCACGCTGGCCGCCGAGCGGGCCACGGCCGCCGCCACCACCTGGGCGCAGTCGGTGGCCACCGCGGCGGCCCTGGGCGACCAGGACACCCTCGACGCCACCGTACGGCAGGCCAACGGCTCCGGCGGCACACCGATCACGGTCTTCCTGGCCGGCCACGAGTTCCTCGGCGTGCCCGCGCCCCGCGGTCCCGGCGTCGAGCTGGCCGCGCGTGGGCGCAGCGTCACCGTCGAGACGCCGGCCGGCCGGGAGATCCTGGTGGCCGTCCAGGGAGGGGAGCGCGGCACCATGGTCGTCCGCGCGTTCGTGAGCACCGAGCGGCTGCGCCAGGGGGTGGGGCGGGCGTGGCTGGTGCTCGGCCTGATCGGGCTGGCGCTGCTCACGGTCGGCATCGTCGTCGCCGACCGGCTCGCCCGCTCGCTGACTCAGCCGGTCAAGCAGGTCGCCGGGGTCTCCCGCCGGCTGGCCCGCGGCGACCTGGACGCGCGGGTGGAAGCGGCGGGCCCGCCGGAGATCCGTGAGGTCGGGACCGCTCTCAACCATCTGGCCGCCCGTATCCGCGAGCTGCTCGCCCGCGAGCGCGAGGCGGTCGCCGACCTGTCCCACCGGCTGCGCACGCCGGTCACGGCGCTGCGGCTGGAGGCCGAGACCCTGCGCGACAAGGACGAGGCGGCCCGGGTGGGAGAGGCCGTCGACGGCGTCGAGCGCATGGTCAGCCAGGTCATCCGGGAGGCCCGCCGCTTCGACCGGGGTGGCGCGCCGAGCTGCGACGCCGCCCAGGTGGTCGGCGATCGCGTCGCCTTCTGGTCGGCGCTGGCGGAGGACCAGGACCGGCCGCTGCGCCTCGGCCTGGCCGACGGCCCGATCACCGTGGGGGTGAGCGGCCCGGAGCTGGCGGCCTGCGTCGACCTGCTGCTGGAGAACGTGTTCGCCCACACCCCCGACGGCACGCCCTTCACCGTCGAGCTGACACCGGGGCCCGAGGGCGGGGCCCGGCTGGTGATCGCCGACGAGGGGGCCGGTTTCGCCCTCCCGGACCCGGTGGGTCGCGGGTCGAGCGGCGGATCCTCCACCGGTCTCGGCCTCGACATCGCCCGCCGTACCGCGGAGGACTCGGGCGGGCGGCTGCGGGCCGGCTCGTCGCCCTCGGGGGGAGCCGAGGTCACCCTCGAACTCGGCCCCGGCCTGACTTAGCGATTCCTTAGGAACCTCGCAGCATCTCGCTATCGCCCGGGCGGGCAGTCTCGAAGAGTCATCGCGATTCCCCGAAATCGCGGCTTCCCCCGGACAACGGAGCACCCCTGATGCGCAAGCCAGTGATCATCTTTACCGGAATCGCCCTCGCCGTGCTCACGGTCGGAGGCGGCGTCGCCTTCGCCGACCCGGACGGGACCGGCCCGGCTCTCTCCTCGCCCGCCGGCACGGCCACCTCCACCCCCGGCACGGCCACCCCCGCCCAGGACGCCGACGACGACGCGGACGTCACGCGCAAGCCCGCCGTACTGGCGGAGCAGGCGCAGCAGACCGCGCTCGCCAGGGTGAGCGGCGGATGGGTCACCTCCTCCGACCTGGAGACCGAGGGCGGCACCACCTCGTGGCAGATCGAGGTCGCCGACGGCGCGGGAGCCGGACGGGAGATCGTCGTCGACGCCACCACCGGCAAGATCCTCTCCGAGGCGGCCGACACCGACGACGGCCAGGAGAACGACGAGCAGGACGACGACTGAGCGGCCCCGGACGGCGGGCCGGCGGAGGCCGGCCCGCCGGGCACCGGTCACGCGGCGACCGGCTTCACCGGCGGGTGACTCACGCCGACCGCTTGACGACCTCCTCGATCGCGGCGGCCATGATGCCGGTGTCCTTCCGCGGCATCCGCACATGATTGCCGGGCGCTGTCGCGAGGGCTCCCGGTCCGGGAATTCCAGGCTGGGACGGCCGTACATACGCGGTCAGGGATCAAGGGTGGTCCGGATCACACGTCCGTACGCCCAATAATGACCAGGTATGACAGATCTAGACGGCCTTGTGCAGGAGACAGCCGATCGGCTGGTGGCCAAACACCTCGGCGTGGTGGTCGTCGCGCTCGCCCCCGGCTCGACGGAGATCCGGGGCGCCGGGCGCGTGGGTGGCGAGAACGGCGGCACGCCCGGTGCCGACACGGTGTTCGAGATCGGCTCGGTGACCAAGGTGTTCACGGCCCTGGCCCTGGCGCGGCTGGCCGTGGCGGGCACGGTCGATCTCGATGAGCCCCTGGCCGCGCTGCTGCCCGAGGGAGCGAGCGTGCCTTCACGGGATGGTGAGGAGATCACCCTTCGGCACCTGGCGACCCACACCTCGGGCCTGCCCCGCCTGCCCAAGGGCATGTTGCTGGAGGCGCTGCTGCGTCCGTCGAAGCCGGATCCCTACGCCCGATGCAGCACCGAGTTCCTGCTGCGGGGGCTGGCCGGGACCCGGCTGGGCGCCACGCCCGGACGCCGGTTCCGCTACTCCAACTTCGGCGCCGGACTGCTGGGCCTGGCGCTCGCCCACCGGGCCGGCACCGACTACGAGACACTGATGAACCAGGAGATCTGTACCCCTCTGGGCCTGGCCGACACCGGCATCACCGTCGACGGCGGCCGCTCGGCGCGCCTGGCACAGGGGCACACCCGGCGTGGTGGACCCGCCGCGGCCTGGCACATGGCCGACATGGCCGGTGCGGGCGGGCTGCGATCGACGCCGGCCGATCTGGCTGCCTTCGTCCGCGCCCAACTGGACGGCGGCGCCGGCGCGGTCGCCGACGCGATCCGGCTCAGCCGCCAGATCGAGCACCGGATCAATCCCTTCACCTGGGCGCATCTCGGCTGGACGGGGCAGCGTCTGCACCCTCGACAGGGCGCCCACCTTCAGATCTGGCACAACGGGATGACCGGAGGGTTCTCCTCGTTCGTGGGCTTCGACCCCGAGAAGGGCGTGGCCGTCGCCATGCTCGGCAACACGCAGCGGTCGCTGGATCGCCCCGCCTTCGACCTGCTCCGCACCCTGCAGACAGAGCACTCTTAGCCGGCAGCCGGCCCCGGCATGTCTCATGAGCGGGCGTGGGGGACATCGGCTACGCGTGGAGGTCACGGGACGAGGTGATCATCACGTCTGTTCGACGGCGAAGTGGCTCGCGGGAGGGTCCGGCTCTCCGTGCCCAGCGCTCGGACGGGTGTCCCTGCCATCTATTGCGAATAAGTTGCAAATACTAAAATCAAGCAAGTGCATCATAGTTGCAAAAGTTGCCAGGGTTCAGTACTGTGATCTTGTGACCAGAGTCTTCACGGTGTTCCAGGCCTCTCCAGAGGACGGGGACGCGATAGGTGAGATCCACGCGGAGTCCTGGAAGGCCGCCTACGGCTCCTTCTTCGCCCCGGAGTTCTTCGCCGAGGCGCTGCGGCGGCGGCGCAACAGGTGGCCCGGCGTGCTCGCTGAGGACGAGGGCACCGCCATGCTCGCCGCACTGGACGGCCGGCGGCTGGCCTTCTCCTACTTCGGCTCCTCGCCGGCGCGGCCGGAGTCGGCGGAGATCTTCGGTTTCTACGGTCACCCGGACGGCTGGGGGACCGGCGTCGCGAATGCCCTGATGGCCGCTTCCCTGCGCGGGATCCGTGAGCAGGGCTTCGGACGGGTCCATCTGTGGACGCTACGTGACACGCCTCAGTCCCGCCGCTTCTACGCCAAGAGCGGCTTCGCGGAGTCAGGCGCGGCCCGCGGCCACGACTTCGGCGACGGCAACCCCATCGAGCAGGTCGAGTACGAGCTGATCTTTCACTGATCCGGCCCTCTCGCGGCACCGGAGCGCCGACAGGCGGCGGCGCGCCCAAAGGGTCGACGCCTCATCGCTGTCGAGGATCCCGGCGTAGATCCCCGGACCGCCCCGGGGCCGGGCTCGGCCCGGCCGTCCGCGGCGGCGCTCACCCGGCGCTGGGGAGGACCGTGGTCACGACCTTGTGGACGGCGTCGGCCTCCGGCGGGATGCCTTTCCGGTCGGCGAACAGCATGTGCGCGGCCCCGATCAGGGTGGGGGCGAGCGTGTCGACGTCGGCGTCCGCCGCGACGCGGCCCAGTTCCCGCTCGGCGATGAGATAAGAAGCGATCATGGCCGCGGCCTCCGTCAGGACCGGGACGCCGGTCGGCCTGGCCTGGCGGAGCCGGGCGCGCAGGTCGTCCCGGGAGGTGACGAGGCCGACGATCGCCACGGCGACCGACCCGAACAGGGCCGTCAGTGCGCCGGTGAGGTTGCCGGCGACGGTACCGGTCCCGGCGGAGTCGCGCAGGGCGGCGGCCTGTTTGTCGAGCCGGGCGATGCGGTCCAGCACGAGCTCGGCGAGGAAGGCGTCGAAGTCGGCGAAGTGCCGGTGCAGGACGCCCTTGGCGCAACCTGCCTCCGTGGTGACCGCCCGGCTGGTCAGCGCGCTCGGCCCGTCCTGGAGCAGGACGCGTTCGGCGGCGTCGAACAGCTGCTCGCGCGCGTCGCGGATGGCCACCCCTGTCGGCACGTGTGTCTCCTTCGCTCGCCGGGCCCACCGTTGACGAGTGGGCAAGTGCCCATTTATGGTGGGCGCATGCCCACTATACCCCCGGAGCGATCACTTCCCTCCGAACCCAGTCCTCACCTGGCCCGCCGGATAGCGGAGTCCTTCGGCTCGGACCCCGAACGCTACGACCGGGCCAGGCCCCGCTATCCCGACGCGATGGTGGAGCGGATCGTCGCCGAAAGCCCCGGGCCCGACTTTCTCGACGTCGGCATCGGCACCGGCATCGCGGCCCGGCAGTTCCAGGCGGCCGGCTGCAGGGTGCTCGGGGTCGAGGTCGACGCGCGGATGGCCGAGTGGGCGCGACAGCGCGGGCTCGAGGTCGAGGTGGCCGGGTTCGAAGCCTGGGACCCCGCCGGCCGGGCGTTCGACGCCGTCGTCTCCGGGCAGACCTGGCACTGGGTGGAACCGGTCGCGGGAGCGGCGAAGGCGGCCGAGGCGCTGCGGCCCGGTGGCCGGCTGGCGGTGTTCTGGAACGTGAGCCAGCCTCCGCCCGAGGTGGCCGGCGCCTTCTCCGAGGTCTACCGCCGGGTGATGCCCGACTCGCTCGCCTCCCGCCAATGGACGGTTAGCTCGGACGGATACTCGGCGCTGTCCGCCAGGGCGGCCGACGGCGTCCGAGAGACGGGCGCGTTCAGCGAGCCGGAGCAGTGGCGGTTCGACTGGGAGCGGGCCTACACCCGGGACGAGTGGCTGGACCAGCTGCCCACCACCGGCGGTCACACCCAGCTCCCGCCGGCCACGCTGGAAGCGGTGCTGGCGGGCGTCGGCGCCGCCGTCGACGCGATGGGAGGTGGCTTCACGATGCGCTACGCCACGGTGGCGGTCACCGCGGCGCGCACCGGTGCCGCGCCGACCCCGCCGGTGGGCCCGTGACGCACTGGGAGGTGCCTGATGCCGACCGGCCGGGGCGGGGCCACGGTGGACACACCGATGACGCCGCCCGCCGCGGGGGCGGCCGAGCCGATGCGGGTCCCACGCCCGCGCCCTGAGAGACAGGTCGGGACCTCCGGCGAGGAAGATCCCGCCAAGCACCACCGCCGGGCGGCCCGTGGTGTTGATACCTGGCGGATACACGGCTGAGCGCGTACGGACACCCGGCGGATGCGGAGCGGAGGAAAGCGGCCTCCAGAGTGGCCACGGCGCCGCGAGGGGCGGCGCGATCCCACCGTGAAGGAGTCCTCTGTGCGTGTGTTGACGCGTGGTCTGCCCGCTCTGCTCGCTCTGGCGGTGCTGACCGGCTGCGGGGGGAACACAACCCCCGCGGCCGGCGGCGGCGGCGCCCCGGTGGACAAGGCCCGCGAGCGGGAGAACGTCATCGCCACCTGCATGAAGCAGAAGGGTTTCTCCTATACTCCCTCGGTCAGCCGGCCCAAGAGGTCCGACGCGGGCACCGGCGACTACGCGGCGATGAAGGAGGCCCGCGGAAAGTACGGCTTCGGGGTCTTCTCCGCCTTCATCTACCCGGACCCGGCGGCCAAGCAGGATCCCGACCCCAACCGGGCGACGATCGACAGCCTCCCCGCCAACAAGCGGCAGGCCTACACCAAGACCATGAACGAGTGCCGGGTCGACGCGCTCCGGCAGGTGAACGGCCTGAAGGTCACCTCGCTCGACGACTACCACGAGCAGATGAGCAAGGCGATCGAGCGCATCGACAAGGATCTCGACGGCGACCCCAAGCTCGTGGAGCTCGCCGCGCCCTTCGCCGAGTGCCTGAGGTCCAAGGGGGAGCGGGTGACCTCTGCCAGGCCGCTGGGGCTGAGCAGCCGCGGCATGGAGATATGGGGCGAGCAGGCCGATCAGCTCGGCAAGAAGGGCGCCGTCACGGCTGAGACGGCCAGGCCGTACCTCGCCAAGGAGATCAAGTCGGCGCTGGCCGACCTGGAGTGCGGCAAGGACTTCTACGCCGCCTTCATCCCCCTGAGCACCCGGCTCACCAACGAGGCCAGGGTGAAGTTCGGGTACACAGAGCGGTGATGCGCACCCCGCGCGGCAAGCTGCTGCTGGCGCTGACCGTGATCTTGGTGGTCGCGGGGGCCGGCTGGGGAGTGAGCAGGTCGCTGCGCTCCCCGGCCGACGAGGCGGCGGCGCGCAAGCCGCCCAGACCATCGCTGGTCACGGTCCCGGTCGAGCGGCGCAAGCTGGTCAGCACCGTGGTGGTCAGCGGCGCCCTGGAGTACGGCTCGCCGTACCCGGTGTCGCTGGCCGGGGTGGTGGGCGGCGACGACGCCGCTCAGCGGGCCACCCGTGCTCCCCGGCCGGGCGCGATCACGGAGGGCACGGTGGTGATGGAGGTGAACGGGCGCCCGGTGTTCGTCTTCTCCGGCAAGGTGCCGATGCACCGCGGCCTCCTCCCCGGCGCCAGGGGGGCCGACGTCAGGCAGCTGCAGAGAGCGCTGCGCGGGCTCGGCCACCGCGCGCCCGTGACCGGAGTGTTCGACCAGGCGACCATCGCCGCGGTGTCGCGCTTCTACGCCAAGCGCGGCTACGAGGCGCAGCAGCCCACCTTGGAGCTGCGACAGAAGCGCGAGGACCTGCGCAGGGCCGTACAGACCGCGCAGGAAGTGCTCGCGACCGAGCGCAGGGCACTTGACCAGGGTCTGGACGTGCTCCCGCTGAAGGTGAAGCTCGCCAACGCCCGGCGGGATCTGAAGGAGGCCGGACAGGCGCTGGAGAGCGCGCGGGCGCAGGAGCACACCACCGAGGACGAGACCAGGGTCGAGGCCGCCGAGAGCGCCGTGCGGGCGGCCGAGGAGAGGCTGCTGGCCGCCGAGCAGGAGCTCGCCCAGGCCGGCGCGGCGCCCACCCCCGCGCCCACTCCCAGCCCCGGCGCCCCGGCCGGGCCGCCGGCCGACACCCGCCTGCTCGAACTCCGGGTCGCCAACGCCGGAGCCGATGTGGCCGCCGCCCGGTCGGCGCTGGAGCGAGTGCTGGAGGAGGCCAGGATCGCGCGGGACAGGCGGCTGACCGAGCTGGGGAAGAACCTCCGGCTGGCCCGCGAGGCCGTCGTCACCGCCGAGCAGACGCTCAGGCAGGCCAGGCAGCTCTCGCCCACCAAGCTGAGGGTGGCCAACGCCCAGCGTGACCTGGCCGCGGCACGGGCGCTGCTGGCCGAGTTCTCCCGGACCTACGGCACCACCGTCCCGCCGGGGGAGATCGTCTTCCTGCCCAGGCTGCCGGCCCGCCTCCACAAGGTGACCGTCAGGGCGGGCGAGTTGGTGGACGGGCCGATCGCCACGGTGACCAGCTCCACCTTCGTGGTCTCGGGCTCGGTGGACGCGGCTGAGGCCGGGCGGCTGAAGACGGGTCTGGAGGCGGCCATCGAAACCGAGGACGGCAGGACCGTCCCCGGCACGGTGACCTCCCTCGGCGGGCGCGACGCGAAGGGCGCCGTGCCGGTGATGATCACTCCTGCCTCGATGAAGGGCCTCCGGAAGCTCGCCGGCGCCCCCGTCACCGTCCGTGTGACCATCGGCGCGACCGGCAAGGCGGTGCTCGTGGTCCCCGCCGCGGCGGTCGTCACCGCCGCCGACGGCAGGGCCCGGGTGCAGGTGGAGACCGCGCCCGACCGGACCAAGGAGGTCGAGGTGCGCACCGGCCTGGCCGCCGACGGAGCCGTGGAGGTGACCGGCGACCTCAGGCCGGGCGACCTGGTGGTGGTCAACAGTGCCTGAGCCGGTCATCCTGCTCGACGACCTGACCAAGGAGTTCCCCACCGAGCCCCCCGTCAGGGCGCTCTCCAGCATCAACCTAAGAGTCGAAAAGTCGGACTATGTCGCCATAGTCGGCCCCTCGGGGTCCGGCAAGTCCACCCTGCTCAACATGCTCGGCCTGCTCGACCGGCCGACCAGCGGCGGCTACCGGCTCGACGGCATCGAGACCACCACGCTGAAGGACGGCGCGCGGACCACGGTGCGCGGCAGTCGCATCGGCTTCGTCTTCCAGTCCTTCCACCTGCTGCCGCACCGCAGCGTGCTGGAGAACGTCATGCTGGCCGAGATCTACGGCGCGGGGCCGCGCACGGGGCGGCGGGAGCGCGCGATGCGGGCGCTGGAGCGGGTAGGGCTGTCGCACCGGGTGGACTTCCTGCCCGGCAGGATGTCCGGCGGCGAGCGGCAGCGCGCCGCCATCGCCCGCGCCCTGATGGGCGGACCGTCGCTGCTGCTGTGCGACGAACCCACCGGCAACCTCGACAGCAGGAACACCGACGCCGTGCTCGACCTGTTCGACGAGCTGCGCGCCCAGGGCATGACCATCGTGGTCATCACCCACGAGAACGAGGTGAGCGACCGGGCCGGGCGCCGGGTCCGCATCACCGACGGCATCCTCACGGAGGAGTAGATGTGCACCCGCGCGACCTGCTGAACGAGGCCATGGCGGGCCTGCTGGCCCGCCCGGCGCGCTCGGCGCTGACCACGCTGGGCACCGTGCTGGGCATCACCACGCTCGTGGTCACCCTGGGCGTCGCCGCGACGGCGGGCAACCAGATCGTCGGCCGCTTCGACGAGCTGACCGCCACCTCCGTCACGGTCGAGGTCCCGGACAACCCGTTCCCCCTGGTCGACTGGGCCGACGTCAGCCGGGTGGCCCGGCTGCGCGGGGTGGTCTCCGCCGCCGCCCTCGCCGAGTCGGAACAGAGCGCCAACCTCAGCGTCCGCTCCAACGACGTCGTGGACCCCACCCGGGTCACCGACCAGACTCTCACGGTGGTCGCCAGCAGCCCCGGCCTGCCCGCCGCGGTCAAAGGCAGAATGGTCGAGGGCCGCTACTTCGACGCCGGGCACATCGCCCGCGGGGACAAGGTCGTCGTGCTGGGCCAGCACGCGGCCCGGATGCTGGGCATCACCCGGCTGGAACGGGCCCCGGCCATCTTCATCGGCACCCAGGCATACACCGTCATCGGCGTGCTCGACGACCCGAAACGCGAGAAGAGCCTCGCGAGCGCCGTCCTGCTGCCACCGACGATCGGCAAGCGCTACGGCCTGAGCACCGTGACCCGGGTCCTGGTCAACACCGGTCTCGGCGCCGCGGAAATGATCGCCAAGCAGGCGCCGACCGCACTCAGCCCCGGCAACGAGGGCCTTCTCCAGGTCATGTCGCCGCCCAGCCCCACCAGGGCACGCGATGCGGTGGAAGGCGACGTCAACGCCCTCTTCCTGATCCTCGGGCTGGTCTCCCTGGTCGTCGGCGCGGTCGGCATCGCCAACGTCACGCTGGTCACCGTGATGGAGCGCGTCGCCGAGATCGGCCTGCGCCGCGCCCTGGGCGCCGCCCGCCGCCACGTCGCCGCCCAGTTCCTGCTGGAGTCCACCCTCACCGGGCTGACCGGCGGCATCATCGGCGCCTCCGTGGGGATCGTCGTGATCGTCGCGGTCTGCGCCGCCAAGCAGTGGACTCCGGTGCTGGACGTACGGCTGGCCGCCGCGGCGCCCGCCGCCGGCGCCGCCGTCGGGCTGCTCGCGGGCCTGTACCCGGCCCTGCGTGCCGCCCGCATGGAACCGGTCAACGCACTTCGGTAGATATGGTGCATTTTCATGACATCTCTGCTGCTCGTCGAAGACGACACGGTGATCCGCACGTCGGTCGGCCTGGCTCTGGAACGCTACGGCTATCGGATGACGACCGCCGCTGACGGGTTGACCGGTCTGGAGGCGGCCCAGGCGGGCGGCCACGACCTGCTGCTGCTGGATGTGATGCTGCCCGGCCTGGACGGCATCAGCGTGTGCCGCAGGATCCGGGAGACCAGCCAGGTGCCGATCCTCATGATGTCGGCGCGCGGTGACGGTCTGGATGTCGTCGCCGGGCTGGAGGGCGGCGCTGACGACTACGTGGTCAAACCAGTCGACCTGCCGGTGCTGGTGGCCAGGATCCGGTCACTGCTGCGCCGGGCCACCATCGCCCGGCCCGAGCACGCGCCCGGGCAGGCCGCCGCGAGCGCCGTGCTCGCCTTCGGCGAGCTGAGCATCGACACCGGCGCGCTGGAGGTACGGCGGGCCGGGCAACGCGTCGAACTGGCCCCGAGCGAGCTGCGGCTGCTGCTGGAGTTCGCCGCTCACCCGGGCATCGTGCTGGAGCGGGCGACGCTGCTGCGCACCGTGTGGGACTACGGCTGGGACGGCGACAGCCGCGTGGTGGACCTGTGCGTACAGCGCCTGCGCAAGAAGATCGGCGCCGAGCGCATCGAGACGGTCCGCGGGTTCGGCTACAAACTGCGCACCACCTGAAAGGGGCCCGGTGATGAATCCGGCTTCGCTGCGATGGAAGATCGCCGCGCTCGTCACGATCGCCTGCGTCGTCGTCGCGGCCGTGGTCGGCCTCCTGATGCACCGGGCGACCTGGCAGCGGATGCTGGACGCGGCCGAGAGCCAAGCCCTGCAGGCACTCGAACAGTCACTGCCCCCCGCCGGCCGGCCCGGCGGCCTGCCCGATGACGTGGTGGCCGTCGAGGAACTCCCCGCCGCCCTGGTCGCCCAGCTGTGGACCGGCCGGCCGGTGACCTGGTACGGGCTCGATCACCGGGACGAGCCGTGGATGTGGGCCGCCCAACCGTATGGCGACGACGGCCGCCGGGCGGTGAGCGTACAGATCTCGGTGGGCTCGGAGCTGCGCAGCCTGTACGCGCTCGACCGCGACATGGTCAAAGCCGCGCTGCTCGCCCTGGCCGGGGTGGTGCCGCTGTCGGTGCTGGCGGCCGAACTCCCCAACCGGCGGCTGCGGCGCGTCGCCCGCACCGCCCGCCAGATCGCCGGCGGCAACCTGGACGCCCGGACCGATGCGAGCGGCCGGGACGAGATCGCCGACATCGGCGCCGGGCTCAACTCCATGGCCGCCAGCCTGCAGCGGCGGCTGCTGGCCGAACAGCGCTTCACGGCCGATGTCGCGCACGATCTGCGCACCCCGCTGATGGGCCTGCTGACCGCCAGCCAGCTGCTGCCCGACGGGCAGGCCACCGACCTGGTCCGCGACCGGATCGGCGTGCTGCGCGGTCTGGTCGACGACCTGCTGGAGATATCCCGGCTGGACGCCGGCGGCGAGCAGCCCGACCGGCAGCCGGTGCCGCTGGCCGACCTGGTGCGGGAGTCGCTGCACCGTCTCGGCGTGCCCGCCGACCTGCATGCCGTCGGCGAGCAGGGCCACGCGACAGCCGTCACCGACCCGCGCCGCCTCGAACGGATCGTCGCCAACCTGGTCCTCAACGCCCACGCGCACGGCGCCGCCCCGGTACAGATCACCGTGCGCTCCCATCAGATCGTCATCCGCGACCACGGACCCGGTTTCCCACCCGACCTGCTCGCCGACCTGGGCAACGGGCAGGCGCAGCGCTTCCGCACCGGACGGACCGAGCGCGGCCGCGGGCACGGGCTCGGCCTGACCATCGTGTCCGGCCACGCCCGCATCATCCGGGCCGCCCTCCAGTTCACCAACCCTCCCGGCGGTGGCGCGAGCGTCACCGTCACCCTGCCCGGCACACCACCGGAACCGGATCGATAGCCTGCTCCGGGCCGGGGCGGCATCTCGATGTCTGTCCACACGCCGGTCCGGCATCATGGTCGCCGGCCCCCAGGACCAGACCCGCGTAGGCCATACGCCGATCACCACCGCGACCACCGCTGCTCGATCGAGAGCTGGTCGCGCCTGCGCCGCAACGCGAGCGGGCTCATCAGCCGGCGGTGCCGTTCCACAGCCCTCCGACGCGTTCGGCGGCCGGCGCCGCCTGCCGTATGCCCGCCTGATAGGACGCCTCCCAGGCCGACCTGTCGTGGAGGTCGGGGCCGAAGACCTCCAGAGCTTCCTGGTCAGGGGCGATCGAGAGGGGGGAACCGCTGGGGAAGAGGTGGGCCAGGGGCTCGATGACGATCACTACGTCGGCGTCGGCCGCCAGATCGGCGCCGGCGCCCGCGCGAAAGGCGCCGTCCATGTAGCGGTGCCCGTTGATCGTGATGGGCGGGTAGAGGCCAGGCACCGCGTAACTGGAGGCGACGGCGGACACCAGCGGTGCATCCCCGTCCTGGTCCCAGACCACAGGTTCGCCGGTCTCGGTGTTGACCGCGGTGATCAGAAGAGGCTGTTCGGGCCAGTCGCGGGCGGTGATCAGGGCGGCCGTCCGGTCGAGGTGGGTCCGCTCGGGGACCACGTCGGCGGTGCGGGCCACCCTCCCGATCCTGCGCAGTTTCTCCTCCTGCTCCAGCGCGGGATCGCTGAGTGTCGCGAAGACCTCGGCCAGCCTGGCCGGGTCGGCGGCGGCTTCGCCGTTCCGGGACCCCGGGAGGGTGGCCAGGCGGTCGAGATCCTCACCGACGGCGAGCATGGCGCCGACGATGGCGCCGGCCGATGTGCCGACGATCAGGTCGGCGTCGGCCAGGTCCACGCCCGCACGGCGCAGACCGACGGCAAGCCCGGCCAGCCATGCCGTACCGACGACGCCGCCAGGACCGAGTACGAGAGCACGTTTCATGCGGTCATCCTGTGGCCTCGACCAAGGTTGAGGTCAACAGCGTGGCCGATCCGATGCTCCAGGTCGTCGCGGCCCTCCCCGCGGACGCGTGCTTGCGCAGAGCGCGGACCCGTGGCCTTTCCATCACCTCCATCACCCCAGAAAACCGCAGGCCGGCAAGGTGCGGGTTCTGTTACCGTCAGCCGGTGCCGTGATGATCAAAAGCGACCGGAGGCGAGCCAGTGGCCGACATCTTCCCTGAAGCTGTCCTGTCCGCGGGGTCGTCCGTCCTCCGCCCGTTCACCGGCGATGATGTCTCGGACAACCAGGCCGCCTGTGCCGACGAGCTGATCCAACGATGGCTTCCACTGCCCCGGCCCTACACGCTCGACGACTCCACCGCGTGGTGCACGGAAACCGCACACGCCTTGCGCGAGTCCGGCGCCGGCATCCATTTCGCGATCATCGACGCTGCCGACGGCCGTTTTCTGGGCACAGCCGGACTGAAGAAGACCGACTGGCGAGGGCGGGTCAGTGAGATCGGCTACTGGGTCGCCCCGTGGGCACGCGGACGCGGCATCGCGGCGGCCGCCACCCGCGCCGTCGGTTACTGGCTGCTGGTCGATCAGGGCTTCCAGCGCCTGGAGCTCAAGGCGGCCACCGGGAACGTCGCTTCTCAGCGAACGGCGCTCAAGGCCGGCCTGCAGCGTGAAGGCATCATGCGAAACGCCGGCTTCACGCACACCGGCCGGGTCGACCTCGTCCTGTTCTCGCTCACCCCATCGGATCTGTCCGGGCCTTGAAACGGACGCCATCCCACACCGACGCTGTGCTCGTCGCCGACGAGACCGGTGACCCGAAGAAGGGCACCCGCGCGTGGGCGCGCAGCGCCAGTACACCGGTACGGCAGGCAGGATCGAGAACTCGCAGGTCGCCGTCCACCTCGTCCACGTGATCGCGATCGGGCACGCAGCGATCGATTCGGAGCCGTACATTCCGCGTCCGTGGACCGAGGACCCGGACCGCACGCTCGCGCATGCCTGGGATGGAGTGCCGGGCAAACCGCCGGAGGGTCAGCCGCCAAGGGCTGCCGCCATGCGGTCGAGGTCGGCGAGGAGGGCGGCCAGGCGCCGCTGCGGGACCGCGTCGACCATCTGCCGTTCGATGGCGTAGACGGCGGAGCGGGCCGCGTCGAGACGGCTGCGGCCCTCCGCGGTGAGGTGGGCGGGAAGGGCGCGGCCGTGGTCGGTGGTGGCAGGCCGGGAGATCAGATCTGCGTCCTGGAGGCCGCGGAGGACGACGTTCATGGACTGCCGCGTGACGAATGCGCCGCGGGCGAGCTCGGCGTTGGACAGGCCGGGCTGCAGGTCGAGCAGTTCGAGGCACGCGTACTGCGGCACCGTCAGGCCGTGCTCGCGCAGTGCTCTGTCCATAGCGCCGCGCAGCGCCGCGGCGGAGCGTTTGAGTCGATATCCCACGTGCTCGGTGACGTCCTGAGCGGGGTGGGGCGGGGGCACGGGCTTCCGGTCTTCCATGTCAGGATTTTGACATAGATGGTCGCCGTGAGTACAGTCCTTCATGTCAAAGTCCTGACATATAGGAATCAAGGGGAACCCATGACTGTCATCGTCGACGGCCCTGACTTCATCGCTCTGCAGGTGCGCGACGTCGAGGCGGCGGCCGCCTTCTGCGAGAAGCACCTCGGACTGCGGCGGGCACCGGCCTCGCCTCCCGGCGCCGTGGTGTTCACCACCGAGCCGATCCCGTTCGCCGTCCGCGAGCCGCTGCCGGGTGTGGACCTCGACGGCGTCGCGCGGCCCGGTCTCGGGGTGGCCCTGTGGTTCCGCACCACGGACGCCCAGGAGCTGCACGACCGGCTCGCCGCCGCCGGGGTGCCCATCATCAGCCCGCCGCAGGACAGTCCCTTCGGCCGCACGTTCACCTTCGCCGGGCCCGAGGGCTACACCCTCACCGCGCACGGAGGCTGACCATGACCGCGCCGGGCTGATTCCGACTCGTGGCGCCGGTGCCCCCGATGTCCTCACCACCGCGAGCCACGGCTGTCGGCCGCGATCCGCAAGGTCTATCGCCTGACCGAAGCTGCGGCCGAGGGAGACCGCCGCTCCGTCGTCGAGGACTGGTGCCCGCTGCGGTCGTGGATGCGCTTCTGGCTGCGCTCGGCATCCCCGCGCACGCTTGACAGTCCGGAATTCGGTCCGGATCTCCGTGACATTGCCCGGATTCATCTCCGCGAACCTGCACACCAGCCTGGAAAGGCCGGGAGCTCCTGGCCCGATCAGGACGCGACCTCCGGGCACAGGCCGGGAGGGCGGCGCTCAGTCGGTCTGGTGCTCCGGGAGGGCGGCCGGGCGCGCACGGACCCGGGCCCTGTCGCCTTGCCTGCCGAAAATGTGGAGGATCTCGACGGGGCGGTCGTCACTGGGGCCGAACCAGTGCGGCTCGGCCGTGTCGAACTCGGCCACCTCGCCGGGACGGAGCGTGAGCTCGCGCTCCCCGAGGACGAGCAGCAGTTCTCCTGCGAGGACGAAGAGCCACTCATAGCCGGTGTGGGTGACGAGCCTGCGAGGGCAGGGCGCGATCACCTGCTTGAAGACCTGGAGGCGGCCCGGGTATTGCGTCAGGGGCACGAGGACGCTTCCGCGCCGGTGCCGCAGCGGGGTCAGGTGAACCCGTGGGTCGCCGGTCGCCGGGGCGGCGATGAGCTGATCGAGCGCGACGCGGTGCGCCCGCGCGAGCGGTATGAGCAGCTCAAGGGTCGGGCGTCTCTTGCCGGACTCGATCCGGGACAGGCCGCTGACCGAGATGCCGGTCAGCGCCGACAGTGCCTCGAGGGTCATGCCGCGGTCGCGGCGCAGTGAGCGCAGCCGAGGCCCGATGGTGGCGAGCAACTGCTCCAGTTCGGCATCCACGCCACCAGTTTGGCCGGACCGGGCCCCGGTCCGGCAAGGTTGGGCCGGTTTTTTGCAGTTTCCGCAAAATTCCTACCTGATCGACACCCGATGGCCCGACATTGCTGTCCTGGCCCCCGTGAGGTCTCGATTCCGCGAGCGCCCGCCAAGTGCCACGAAGGAGTAACCATGGACCCCCGACCCGCCACGTCCAGACGCTGGACGGTGCTGGCGATCTGCTGCCTGAGCCTGTTCCTGGTCGGACTGGACACGACGATCGTGAACGTCGGCCTGCCGTCGATAGGCGCCGGCCTGCGTGTCGGAACCCGCGGTCTGGAGTGGGCGGTCGACGCGTACACGCTTGTGCTGGCCAGCCTGCTGATCTCCTCCGGCGCGCTGGCCGACCGCATCGGACGGCGACGTGTGTTCCGGCTCGGGCTGGTGGTGTTCGGCGCCGCGTCCGTGGCGTGCGCGCTCGCGCCGACCATCGGCGCGCTGGTCGCCGCCCGCGTCGTGCAGGGGGTCGGCGCCTCGATGCTCAGCCCGGTGGCGCTCGCCATCGTCGTCAACGTGATCAGTGAGCCGAAGGAGCGGGCGCGCGCGATCGGCGTGTGGGCGGCCGTCTTCGGCGTCAGCATGGCCGCCGGGCCTGTCGCGGGCGGTGCTCTGATCTCGGCTGTCGGCTGGCGGTCGGTCTTCTGGATCAACGTGCCGGTCGTCGCCGCGGTGCTGGTGCTGACCGCGGTCTTCGTCCCGGAGTCACGCGCGCAGCGACCGCGTCGGCTCGACGCTCCGGGGCAGCTGCTGCTGACCGTCGTGGTCGGTTGCTCGGTCGCCGTACTGATCGAGGGACCGCACATCGGGTGGGACTCGCCGGCGGCGATCGCCGGCTACGTCGTCGTCGCCGTCTCCGCGGCCACGTTCGGGTGGGTCGAGTCGCGACGGGCCGAGCCGCTGGTGGACCCCCGGCTGTTCCGCCGGCCGCCGTTCGTCGCGGCCGTCGTGGGCGCGGTCGTGGTGTTCGTCGCCCTCAGCGCGACCCTGCTGCTCAACACCCTCTACCTCCAGCACGCCAGAGGCATGACCCCGCTGGCGGTAGGGATGGTCACGCTCCCGATGGCCATCGCCGCGACCGTGTGCGCGCCGCTTTCCGGGGTGCTCGTCGGACGTTTCGGCCCGCGCCCACCGCTGGCGCTCGCCGGGGGTTTCATCACGGCCGGCGGTCTCTGCCTCATGGGCATCGGCGACCACACCGACATCCGGTTGCTGTCGTCGGCCTACCTGCTCGTCGGCGTCGGGTTCGGATTCGCGAACGCGCCGATCACCAACACCGCGGTCAGCGGCCTGCCGCCGGCCCGCGCCGGCGTCGCCGGTGGGATCACCTCCACCGCCCGCCAACTCGGCTCGGCCCTCGGCATCGCCGTCGCGGGCAGCGTCGTCGTCGACGCCTCACCCGCGTATTTCGCCCAGGCACTACGTCCCGGCTGGCTCCTCGTCGCCGGCTGCGGACTGCTCGTACTCGTCGTGACCCTGATGGCGCCGGCTGCCGGCCGACACCGGGACCCGCAGGTGGGCGGGGAGCCGGGTGGCGGTAGACGGACGGCGGGGGTAGGGGTGGGCGGGCAGCCGGACGGAGGCTGACGGACCGTCAGGGACTCCACCGGCGTGGGTGGCGCGACAGGGCGGTACCGCCGACGGTGACCGGCCTTCCAGCGCGCCGCCTTCAACCGGCCGCTCGGCCGCCTGTTCCGCTGCCTGCGGACCGTGCGATCCACAACGAGCGGTCGGCTTCCCCCTTCTCGCCTGACCCCTTCGGGAACGATCGGTCCCGTCACCTGCCGATGGCGCGGCCACGTGCGTGTCAGGGATGAGAAGGCGGCCCGCTGCAGGTCGGATGACCCGTCGGAGTCGCCGTCGAGTGCGATTTTCACCAAGATGGCAGGATGAACGCCCCCGCAGCCGGGACGCGCCTGCCGTGGCATGCCGTACCCGGACAGATCCGCCGAGCCGTCGAAACCCGGCTGGGTGCCCCGGTCGTCAGGGCGGTGACGCAGACTGGCGGGTTTTCGCCGGGCGCCGCCGTGCGGCTGAGGCTGGCCGACGGCCGACGCGCGTTCGCCAAAGCCGTTGGTCCCGAGCCGAATCCACTCACCGCCGACATCTATCGAGCCGAAGCTCGCATCGCCGCTTCGCTCCCCCCTGGAGTGCCCGCACCCAGGATGCTGGCCTCGTTCGAATCCGGAGGCTGGGTCGCGCTGCTGTTCGAAGACGTGGACGGTCACCCGCCGGCCGCTCCATGGCGGACCGCTGAGCTGGAACGTGTTCTGGACGCCTTGACCCGGCTGGCCACCGCGCTGACCCCCGCCCCGATCCCTGCCCCGCCCGCGCGACAGCGCTTCGGCGAGCAGTTCCGGGGATGGCGGCGCCTGGTCGCGGACCGTGAAACAGGTGGTGATGAGCTGGTCGGCCTTGACGCGTGGGCAGCGCGCCATCTGGATGCGCTGGCGGATCTGGAGGCGCGCTGGCCGGACGCCATCGAGGGAGACAGTCTGGTGCACGGTGACATCCGGGCGGACAACCTGTTGCTTACCGCTGAGGAGGTGGTGGTCGTCGACTGGCCGTGGGCGTTCGTCGGAGCCGGCTGGTTCGACCTGCTGCAGATGCTGCCCAGCGTGAGGATGCAGGGAGGTCCGCCGCCTGAGGAGGTCTTCACCGCCCATCCGGTCGGGCGGGATGCCGATCCCGCGGCGGTGACCGCGGTGCTGGCCGCACTCACCGGGTATTTCATCCGGCAGTCCCGTCAGCCCGATCCACCAGGCCTGCCGACACTGCGCGCCTTCCAGGCGGCTCAGGGCGGGGCCGCCCTGGAGTGGCTGCGCACGCGCACGGGGTGGGCCGGAAACGCACCATGACCGCCCCTTCTTCACGGCCGGCCTGACGCCTTGGACGGATCGGACGCCTGCGCGTGCCGTACGGCGTTGCGGGGGTCTGCTCGATCAGGGTTTCGGTGGCCCGATCGAGGAGGTCGCAGAACTGCCTGTGCTCAGCCGGGGTGAACTTGTCGACGAAGGCCTTCTCGAGCACGTCGACCTCCCGGTAGGCCTCGTCGAGGAGGCGCCGGCCGGCACCGGTGAGGGTGGCGATCATGACCTTGGCGTGCACGGGTGACGGCTGCCGGTCGATGAGGCCCTTGGCCTGCATGCCGGTGAGGACCGTGGCCATGCTCTGCGTCGGCACGCTCGCGGGACAGTTCGCCCGGGCCGCCGGCGCGGGGCGGGTCGTAGGTGTCGTGGGCGGTCCGGGGCAGGTCGACTACGCGCGGCAGTCCGGGTATGACCAGGTGCTCAGCCGCGAGGAGTTCCCCCGAGCGCTGGACGGGGAGCACTTCGATGTGATTCTCGATCCCATCGGCGGCCAGACTCGGCTGGCCAACCTGGAACGCCCGGCACCGCACGGCCGGATCGTGGTCTACGGCAACATCGCCACCTTCGAGCCGGTCTCGGTCTCGGCCAACGATCTGCTGACGTAGGGCACGTCGATGCTGACCTACAACAGCAACCTGCTCGGCCAGACCCATCCCGAGCGGCTCGCCGACAGCGTACGGCGCGCGCTGGAACTGGCCGCGGACGGCAGGGTCGGCATCGACATCACCGCCGAATACGAGCTGGCCGACATCGGGGCCGCCATCGCCGATCTCGCCGGCGGAGCGACCCACGGCAAGAGCATCGTCCGGATCGGGTGACGCCGGCCCGGGCCTGCCCGGGGCGCAGATCCCGGCGGGCCTGTCCTCCCTTGACGGCGTCGGTCAGATCGATTAGACCACAGGGAGCCCGTTGATCACCCCCATGGAGGACGCCATGTCTGACAGAGCCTTGTTACGACTCGCGGCACGTGCCGCGGTAGCCGCGGCGACGGCGGGTTCGCTGGTCGCGTTCGGAGCCGTACCCGTCTCGGCGGCCACGGACGCGACCGGGGACCGGCCGCCGAGGACGACGAAAGGCCCGTGCCGCTACACCGAGACTCCGGACGAGCCGGCCGTACGCAAGGTGCCGCTGCCGCCGGACCCGCGCCGTACGCCCACCCGGCGGGTCTCCGCGGTCCTCAAGACCAACCACGGTGACATCGGGCTCACCCTCGACCCGGCCAAGGCGCCATGCACGGTGCAGAGCTTCGTGCACCTGATCCGGCACAAGTTCTACGACGTAACCTCATGTCACCGGATGACCGCCTACGACCGGCTGAAGGTGCTGCAGTGCGGTGACCCCAGCTTCACCGGCGAGGGCGGACCGGGCTACCGGTACAAGGACGAGCTGCCCACCGATCTGCCGCCGTGGCCGGGCACCCCCACCGGGGAGCGCAAGACGTACGCGCGCGGCGTACTGGCCATGGCCAACGCCGGACCGGACACCAACGGCAGCCAGTTCTTCCTGGTCTACGCCGACTCCGGGCTGTCACCCAATTACACGATCTTCGGGACGGTCGACGCCGCCGGGCTCGCCACCTTGGACCGCATCGCCGCCGGCGGCATCCAGCCCGTTCCGGAGGGGCCCACACCGCCGGTGGACGGCAGGCCCGCCCTCCCGGTCGACATCGACGACGCCCAGGTCTGCCGCTAGCCGGTCACCCGCGGCGCCCGATCCGTGGGCGGTCCACCACGCAGGCGCCGCCGAACGGCACTTGTCCGAGGAGGAGCGGTAGCCGCGCTGCGCGCCGGCGGGCGCGGGCGCGTCTACCGCCGAGGACGGTCTCGGACTGCGGCGTCCGGGGGCCCCGGGGTCAACGGCCCGCTAGAAGGATCTTCAGTAGGTCCTCCGCGGCGTCCCGCATGAGGTTGTGCCCGCTGTCCAGCGCGTGTGTGGTCCACGAGGGGTCCTCACGCAGCCGCTGGTATACCGGGGTGAACGGGGACCGGCCGTCCCACCCCGCCGCGTACACGTAGTCCCTGCGCCGGATCCGCGCGAGGTCGCCGGTGAGCCGGAGCGGCTGGAGCAGCGAGGCGATCGGGTGCGGCGTGGCACGCGTGTCGAAGAACGGCAGCGTCCGCACCGCGTAGCCGGTCTCCACCACGTCCATGTACCACCGCCGCTCCTGGTCGGAGACGAGGGCCCAGCAGGAATCGCCGTCCTCCGGCACCATGGCGTCCAGGTAGACCAGGGAGTCCACCCGTCCCGGCACGCGGTCGGCGACCCCGGTGATCACCATCCCTCCGTAGCTGTGGCCGACCAGCACCGCGTCCTCGATGTTCTCGGCCTCCAGCACGCCGGCCACGTCCAGGATGTGCGTGTCGAGGTTCACTCCGCCGTGCAGCAGGTGGCCGCGCTCGCCGAGGCCGGTCAACGTCAGCGGATGGACGCGGTGCCCGTGGCGGCGTAGCTGCTCGGTGAGCTCCTCGAAGCACCAGCCGCCATGACACATACCGGGAATCAGGACAAAAGTTGCCACAATCATGCTCCTTTATCTCTTGGAGTCGCATCTCTCGAACACACCCGGAAGGTCGCCGGACCATTCGGTGATCGGGCGGCTCCACCGCGCGGGCGCCGCCACGACGGCCAGGCCCAGCGCCGAGGCTGTGCCGAGAGCCGGCCGCACCGCCTGCCACGCCGGCGGCCTCATCGATCCCGCGCCGGCGAGGTCACCCGGCCGCCGCCGCGGGCCGACACGGGCCGGACGCCACGATCGCACGGCGGGCCGATGGCGCGGGGGTCCGGCATCGCAGGCTCCATAGATCGAACCGATCGGTACGATCTGAGATGCTAGCAGTCGATCGAACCGGTAGGTACCATCTGTGGAATGCCAGTTGCCAAGGGCTCGACGATCGACCCGGCGCGCACCCGCGCCACCATCCTCGAAGCGGCCACCCGGATGCTGTACGAGCGCGGGCTCGACGGCATCGGCGTCGCCGAGCTGTGCGCCCGCGTCGGAGTGTCCAAGGAGACGCTCTACCGGCATTTCGGAACCAGGGACGGGCTCGTGCAGGCCATGTTGGAGGCCCGGAGCGAGCGGGTGTCGAGCTGGCTGGCCGGTGCCGTGGCGGCTGCCGGAGACAGCCCCGACGACCAGCTCGCCGCGGTGTTCGACGCCCTCCAGCAGTGGTACGACGAGCCGGTCTTCCGCGGCTGCGCGATGGTGAACGCGGCCGCCCAGCACCACGTCGAGGCCGTACGCGCCGTCACCGCGCGCCATCTGGGCCGCTACCTCCAGCTCCTCACCGGCATCGCCACCCGCGCCGGAGCCCCCGATCCGCACGCCCTGGGCCGGCAGCTGCTCATGCTGGTCGAAGGTGCGACCGTCGTCGCCGACCACCAGGGCGCGGCCGGTACGGGCGAGCAGGCCCGCCGCGCCGCGCTCACCCTGCTGTCCGCCGCCACCTCAGAGCGCCGGCCGCATTCCTGAGGATCGGGCGGGGGCCGGCGCTCCGGGGCGCCGGCGGCCCGGTCGAGCGCCATGGGGAGCGCGTCGCGGTGTCACACCATGTAGTCGCGCAACGCCTGGGCGCGGACGGGGTGGCGCAGCTTGGCCATGGTCTTGGACTCGATCTGCCGGATCCGCTCCCGGGTCACGCCGTACACCTTGCCGATCTCGTCCAGGGTCTTCGGCTGCCCGTCGGTCAGACCGAACCGCAGGCGCATCACGCCGGCCTCGCGTTCCGGCAGCGTGCCCAGCACCGCGTGCAACTGCTGCTGCAGCAGGGTGAAGGCCACCGCCTCCTCCGGGGCGATCGCCTCGGAGTCCTCGATCACATCGCCGAACTCGGTGTCGCCCTCGGCGCCGAGCGGGGTGTGCAGGGAGATCGGCTCACGGCCGTACTTCTGCACCTCGACGACCTTCTCGACCGGCATCTCGAGCTCGGCGGCGAGCTCGTCCGGGGACGGTTCGCGGCCGAGGGCGATCAGCATCTGACGCTGCACCCGGGCCACCTTGTTGATCACCTCGACCATGTGCACCGGAATGCGGATGGTGCGGGCCTGGTCGGCCAGCGCGCGGGTGACGGCCTGCTTGATCCACCAGGTGGCGTAGGTGGAGAACTTGAATCCCTTGGTGTAGTCGAACTTCTCCACCGCGCGGATCAGCCCGAGGTTGCCCTCCTGGATCAGGTCGGCGAAGGCCATGCCGCGGCCGGTGTGCCGCTTGGCGATCGAGACGACCAGGCGGAGGTTGGCCTCCAGCAGATGGTCCTTGGCCCGGTGGCCGTCGTCGGCCAGCCACTGCAGCTCCGCCCGCATGTCGGCGGGCATCTCGGCGGGCATCTCGGCGGGCATCGCCCTGCCGTGCAGGCCGAGCCGCTCGGCGGCGAACACCCCGGCCTCGATGCGCTGGGCGAGCTCGACCTCCTGCTCGGCCGACAGCAGGCCGACCCGGCCGATCCGCTGGAGGTAGTCCTTGACCACGTCGGCGCTGGCGCCCGCGCCCGCGGTGGGGGAGGTGGGGGAGTGGTCGTCTCCGTCGTCGTGGTCGGACAGGATCAGCACATCGTCATCGGCGGTGATGGTCACGGCGGCGCACCTTCCGGGAGGTGAAAGCTGTGCCGATCACCGTACGTCCCGCGCGGGCATGCTGCGACCATCTCCCGCACATGCGGGTGACCGGCCGGACCCCGGCGGGGCCGTTCGCACCGTCCGCGCGGGGAGGGCCAGGAGGGGGCGAGGCGGCCGCGCGTACGGCGATGCCCGCTGCGGCCCGACGGGAAGGCCGGTACGGCCTGCGGACGGCGTACGTCAGCGGTTGCGGAGAGCAGTTCCTCGTCCGCGTACGGACCGTAGACCTCCGCGGTGTCCAGGAAGGTCACGCCGAGACCGCCACGTGGTGGCCGGGAACGTGGTCTCAGGAGTCTGTGAACGCCTCGGCGACCCCGAGGCTGTCCTCGTACACATGGTGGCGGGTGATCAAACCGTCGTCCACGGTGAGGTGCAGCGCGAACCGTATGGTGAACCTCTTGCCGGTGGACTTCACCGTCTGCGAGGTCTCTCCCATCACCACGGCGTCCGCTCCTCCGGTGAGGACGGCCGTCACCGACGCCGACCCCTGTCCGGGCACGCAGTGCGCCGACAGGGTGCGGTGGTGGTCGGCGACGTCGGCCCGGGTCGACCGGGGGCGGATCCAGGGCACCGCCCCGAAGGGGACAGCCGGCCAGTCGACCTGCCAGTCGACCTGCTCCGCGTACAGTTCGGCGATCTTGTCGGGGTCTCCTTCGCCGATCCGGCGGAGGAGTTCTTCAACGGTGGCACGGGTGGTCATGTCGTCCTCACGGGTGTTTCCGGCCGCTGGTGGCGGAGGGTGTGCGGGGGATGGCCGACCGAGGTCGTCCGGTGGTGCTGCAAACGCTGTCGGAAGCCGCGGGCCTCTGGGCCCCGCTGCCGGTCATGACGTTACGGAAAGCCGGAGGACGCGGAATCCGGCACGTATAGGTAGTTCAGCCGGTCTCCCCGGCCCGCATTAGGTAACGGGTGGGCGTGCCGGTTTCGAGCGGGCCGGCTCGCGCCACCGGGCGCAGGCGGAGCCGAGGGCGTCCGGGCAGGCGTTGAAGGCGGCCGCGGCCCTCGTTCCCCAGCGGGCGGTGGACCAGCCGGCGAGCCGGTCGGCGCCGGCCTCGACGGGCCGCCTCGAGGCCGGGCGCGCCTGGGCGGGTGGTCACAGGCGGCCTGGGCGATCGCGCGGATGTTGCGCATCCCGGCCTACCAGACGGTGGCGACGAGCCGAGGGCGGATGGAGCTCTGTTGCCGGGCCCACGTGCTCAACGCGTCCAGGGCCGCCTGCGTCGGAGTGTTCGCTGTCGCTCCTCGACCATCTGTCGACTGATTCGACATGTCCAGCAAGTCGACATGTAAGGGTTGGGGTCCCATCCTGCCCTGGCCAACTCCCGGGGATGGCTGTCACCCAGGTGAAACTCGGTGTCGGCGCATACCCGACAGCGCGTGCATTCTGTCCGGTACCGAAAACGACACGCGACGCTCTGAACTGCGCAAACGTCCGGGGCGGAGCAGAGCGCCAACAATCGGGCGGCGCACTGTCCGCTTATAGGGATTTCCGGGGCAGTTATGTAGTCCCATTGGATGATCATGCAGGTGGCGTGGCGACCCCGTCGATGACGGTGCATATCGGTGGAGTCGCCATTTGACGCGGACGATCACTACACATCGCCGGGCCGTGACGGGCCGGCTTGGTCGTGCCCGCCGGCGTCAACGGTCGTCGCGCCGTGTCCAGCTGCCGGCCTTCGCCAGCCCACGAGCCGGCATGTAGCCGATGGTCAGGAAGGTGATGTATCTGATGGCCTGTTCGGCTCCGAAGGGGTCGCCGCCCGGGCCTCGGGTTTCGTCGCCGACGACCAGGGCCGTGATCACTACCGCGACCACCGCGGCGATGTAGACCATGAACTCGGTTGTCTTGAACGCCGGCCGTGTCTCCGTCGTCTGCCGGTCGCGGGCTGTGGCAGCCGGGCGAGCGGATGCCTGGCTCGGTACGGTTTGAGGATTAGTAATGATATTTCATCTTCTTTGCTCTCTTAGATGTCGAGAGTCGGAATTAATACGTTATGTCCGCTATCCGGCGTGCTACCACCGAAACACGCATACCTTTTCTGAGCTGGTGCGGTGTCGCGAGCCGCTCGTGCTCGGCTCGGCCGTGGTGGTGCCCGACCGAGCGCCGCAGTCATCGCTTGCGTCGGTCGGCGTCGCGCTCCAAGGGGTCCGGTAGTGCGGGGGAAATCTTCGCCGGACACGCAGGTCGGAGCCCCGTAAGGGCCGTCGAGCGCCACTTCGGCGACCTGTCGGGAAACCGCCTAATCCCGACACCCCCCAAGGCCGAAGACCTAAGTGGCTGCGCGGATAGGGGCGGTTGGGGAGACTGGTGGCAGAGCGGGTACGAGTCCTGGCGATCATGGAGTGGCGACATTGTGTGATCGTTGGGGAGACTTGTGCCTGTTCTGCCGTCCTGGCTGACCGAACCGCTGTGGGAGTAGTTCGCGGCCCTGTTGCCAATGCGGCCGGAGTTCCACCCGGGCCATCCGTTGGGCTGTCATCGCAGGCGTATCGGTGACCGGGTCGTCTTCGACAAGCTGCTGCAGCTGCTGCGTTTCGGCTGTTCCTACGAGGCGATCGCGGATGCGACGTGCTCGGCCACGACGATCCGCAGCCGTCGTGACGAGTGGGTACGTCTGGGTGTCTTCGCGCAGTTCAAGCGGATCGCGCTGGAGTCCTACGACCGGATCGTCGGCCTGGTCCTGGACCGGATTGCTGTGGACGGCTGCATCACCAAGGCGCCTGGTGGTGGTGAGGTGGCGGGGCGTCCCCCGGTCGACCGCGGCAAGCAGGGCTTGAAGCGTTCCGGGATGACGGACGGTTACGGCATTCCGCTGGGCCGTGTCCTGGCCGGAGCGAACCGTCACGACTCCCCGCTGCTCGCCGCGACCCTGGACCTGCTGGACGACCTCCGGCCCCTGCCCGACAACATCACCGTGCACCTGGACGCCGGCTACGACTCCGACAAGACCCGCGCCCTGCTTGCCGAACGTGGCCTGGACGGCCGGATCGCGCACAAGGGCGAGAAGGCACCGGTCCAGGCAAGCGACAGGTGGCATGTGGAGCGTACCCATGCCTGGCAGAACGCCTTCCAGTGCCTCGCCCGCTGCCACGAACACCACGCAACGGTCATTAACGCGTTCTTCGATCTCGCCGACACCGTCATCACCGTACGCAGCCTGATCCGCCGGGCCTGGACAACCCACCGCTGGGACAACCGACCCAACCGCCACCCGTGAACACACGCCCGATGGCGCGTCGAGCGGTTCATTGCTCGTCGTCGAGGCCCTCAACGTCGACAGGCTGCCTTCCGTTGAACGTCACGAGGATTCCGTAGGGGTCCGCCAGCCGGAGCCTGCTCTCCGTGAAACGGATTGCCCAGGTTTGGTCGGCCCACACGGTTGCTTCGGGAACTGCCAGTGGCAACTCCGGAAGGTCGAGCCAGCTCAGTTCCTCAGTTGTGAGCTCGAAGTGCGATTCCCGGAGTCGGGTGCGGCAGTACTCCAAAGCTTGGTCGACGAAGACATCGAAGTGGCTCACGACGTCGTGAGCGAAATGGAGGGTGGCCTCTTCTGGCGGGGCGGCTGGCTCGATCACCAGACTCATCCCGGTCTCGACCGCGCCTGTCGGCTCCGGGAAGTAACCGGTCCAGCAGGCCAGCGATGAAGGGCTCTCCATCCTTCTCAACACAACCCCGGCGATACGCACGGTCGCGGGCAGTTTCGCGTCAACGCCAGGCTCTTCAGCGCCCGAGCTTCTCGTGGGTGCGCCGTTGTCGGTCATTGGCTCAGCATAGGTCAAGCCTGGTCACGATGATGATCGACAGCCGAGGCACGTAGCCACTTGTGCCCTCCGACCCAAGCCCTATTCGCGCGGTCTGTAAGGCAGGCGCGGATCCAGCAGAGCTCATCAGTCGACAGCACCTGGCCGGCGGCGCGGGTCCAGGCGCCCCCTCCCCGTCCGCTCAGTCCTGGCGGCTCACGATGGTCGGGCGGATTCGGATTCGGCGGCTCCTGCCCGGCCATCGCGTCTGCCCGGTCCCGTCAGGCGGCCTCGAAGTCGGCCCGGTGGTCGGCGGCCCACTCTGCCAGAGTGCGGCCCGGCCGCCCGGTCACCGCGGTGACGGGCCGCGGGACGTCGGGGACGGTGAGGGTGTCGTGCCAGTAGTCGAGCAGCATCTTCATCACGGGTTCGGGTATGAACTGTGCGGTCTCGGCGCGGAACTCCCCGGGTGTGATCTCCACGAGCGGGATTTCCCGTCCTAGGGTCTCGCCGATGATCGCCACCTGCTCGGAGCGGGTCAGGGCTTGCGGGCCGGTGAGCGAGATCGCGTCACCTAGATGGGCGTCGGAGAGCAGGGTCTCGGCGGCGGCCTCGGCGACGTCGTACTCGTGGATCGGGGCCTGCGCCGATGCGAGGTACGGCGCCCGGATCGGTGCGCCGGAGCGGATCTGCCAGGCCCAGGAGAGCAGGTTGTTGGCGAAGGTGCCGGGCCGCAGGATCGTCCAGGCATCGGTGCGGTCGGTCACGGCGGCCTCGACCGCGGTGTGGTGGAGCTGGCTCGCCGAGCCGTGGTCGCGCTGGAACTCCTTCGCGGCAGCGAGGGAGGACAGCACGGTGAAGCGGTGGACGCCGTGGGCGGCGGCCGCGGTGACGAACGCGTCGACGCCCTGGGCGGGGAAGACGAAGGCACGATCGACGCCGTCGAACACCTCCGACCCGAGCGTGGTGGCGTCGGCCAGGTCACCGGCGACGACCTCGACCCCGGCCGGCAGGTCTGCGTCATCGGGCTTGCGGGTCGGCGCACGTACGGCGGCGCCGCGGGCGAGCAGAGTCATGACGAGGTGACGACCGACAGCGCCGGTCGCGCCGGTAACAAGGATGGTCAAGACGCGCTCCTTAGGGAAGTGGCCGGTCCGTCCGGCTTGAACTCCAACCTAAGGACGGTTTAGGTCATTTTCTGCCCGCATTTCTCCTAGACTCGACGAGTGTGTCGGAACAGACCACGACTGAGCGGGCGCTGCGCCTGCTGGAGCTGCTGCAGACCCGCCGGTCCTGGAGCGGCGGCGAGCTCGCCGACCGCCTCGGCGTCGACGGCCGCACACTCCGGCGGGACGTGGAGCGGCTGCGGGGCCTCGGCTATCACATCGAGGCACGTCGCGGCCCCGACGGCGGCTACCGACTGTCCACGGGCAGCGACCTGCCGCCGCTGGTGTTCACCCCGGACGAGGCGCTCGCCGTGGCCGCCGCCCTCGCCTCGTCGGCGGCCAACGGCGCTGCCGGCGGGGGCGAGGTCGCGCTCACCGCTCTGGCCAAAATGGAGCAGGTGATGCCCCCGGCGGTGCGTCAGCGGGTGCGGGCGCTGCGCTCCTCGGTCGCCCTCGGCGGCACGCCGAATGCGGTGGCCGGCGCGTATCCGGCTCCGATGAACGCCGACGTGCTGGCAGTCCTGGCGCTGGCGTGCCGGGACGCGGAGCGGGTCCGGCTGCGTGTGATGAGCACCGAGGGTGCCGACATCGGACGGGAGTCCCCGCGTCACGTCGAGCCTGCCGCCCTGGTACCCCGGCAGACCCGGTGGTTCCTCGTGTGCCGCGACCTCGACCGTGGCTGGCGGGTGTTGCGCGTCGATCGGATCACGCGGGCATCAGCGACGGGCGTGCGCTTCGAGCCGCGGGAGGTCCCCGGAGGCGACCCCGTCGCGTTCGTCACCAGCCAGCTCGGCGCTCCGCCCCGGAAACATACAGCGACGATCCTGATCCACGCCCCGATCGAAGAGGTACAGGCGTACATGGGTGGCTTCGCCACGGACTTCTCCCCGACGACAACCGCCACCGGTCAGGCGGCGACACACTGGCGCATCGCCGACGTACGTCTCGAGGTCCTCGCCGGCGGCCTGCTCTGGGTGCGATGGCCCTTCGAGGTGATCGACTCCCCCGAGCTCGCCGCCCTGCTGCGGGACCGGGCCGCAGCCTTCGCCTTCGCCGCGCCGACCCGCGCTGAAGCCGACTCACCAGGCTGTCACGACTAGCTTGATCTTTAACCTGTGCGTCGTGGTCGCGGATTAGTGGATTTCTTGGGCTTGGGTTTCGTCGTTGTGGCCTTCGCGCTGGTCAGGCCGG
>NZ_JBVJHH010000070.1:0-33433 GCF_055586905.1 Streptosporangium sp. NPDC048886 | reverse complement strand
CGACGTCGAACCTAGGCCGGGCGTCACCGGCCGACATCACCCTAAGGGGTGAGACGGCACCACCCGGCAGGATGGAATCTCAGTCAGGCAGATCGCCGCGGCCCACGAGCCCGTTCTCGTACGCGTGGATCACCGCGTGCACGCGGTCGCGCAGGTTCAGTTTCTGCAGGATGGCCCGGACGTGCGACTTCACCGTGTTCTCGCTCAGCACCAGTTCCGCGCAGATCTCGCTGTTGGACCTGCCGCGGGCGAGCAGGCCGAAGATCTCGGCCTCACGTGGGGTGAGGCCGTCCAGGGCCGCCGTCCTCCGCATCGGCACCTGCCGTACGAGATCGAGGATCGTCGCGGCCACCCCCGGGGCCAGCGCCGACGTCCCGGAGGCGACGTCACACACGGCCTGGGCCAGGGCGGCGGGCCGGACGTCCTTGGTCAGGTAGCCGCTCGCGCCGGCCCGGATGGCAGCCACGACCAGTTCGTCGTCATCGAACGTCGTCAGCATGAGCACCCGGGTCGCCGGTGCGATCCTGACGATCTCCGCCGTGGCGGCGACCCCGTCCATGCGCGGCATGCGGATGTCCATCAGTACCACGTCGAGGCGGTGCCGCCGGACGACCTCGATCGCGTCGCTGCCGTTCGCGACGTCGTGGGTGACCTCGATGCGTTCGTCGGCCGACAGCACCGTACGGAGCGAGGCCCGCAGCAACTCCTGATCGTCGACGAGCATGACATGGATCCCGGTCATGACCCCTCCTTCGTGGGGAGCCGCGCCCGCAGCACCCACCCGTCGTCCCCGTCGTCGATCGACAGGGTGCCGCCTGCGGTACGCACACGTTCCTCGATCCCTATCAAGCCGGTCCCCTGGCTGCCGACCTCGCGAAGCGCCTTGCCGCCGTCGTCGCGCACCTCCACCACCACCTCGGCCGGGGTCCAGCGCAGGCCAACGGTCACCTCGACCGGTGGTTCGAGGTGACGCAGCGCGTTGGTGATGCCCTCCTGCACGGTCCGGACCGCCGCGACCTCGGCACTCAGGCTCAGTGGCCGTCGCTCACCCACCTCCGCGAAGGTCACCGCATGGAGCGGGCTCGCCGCCGAGGCCACGAGGTCAGGGAGGGCATCGAGCGAGATCGGGACCTCTCTGGGCCGGGAATCGGCGCGCGGCGCCACGGTGGCCGGGCCCAAGGTGGCCAGCATCGCTCGCAGACCTTGGTGGGCGTCCCGGCCGGCCTCGGCGATGTCGCCGAGTTCGCGGCGGGTCGCCGGATCCGCCGTCGTCACCGCCGCGGCCTCGATCCGCGCGACCATGACGGTGACCGTGTGGGCGATCACGTCATGCAGGTCGCGGCGGATGCTGGCCCGTTCGTCCGCGACCGCCGCGGCCAGTCGTTCGCTCTCGGCTCGTCGGTCGGCCTCGTGCCTGCGACGTACCAGCAGGGCCGCAAGCCACACACCGCCGACCACGAGCATCAGCAGCCCACCCTCGACCAGACGGGTCCACCAAGGGGTGTCAGGGGGCAGCCGGGCCCACGCCACCAGCTCGGTGAGGACGACCCCGAGCGCGGCGACGGCCAACGCAACCACCGAGGACCTGACCGAGACCAGGCTGGTCAGCCGCCACAACGTGAGGGGGAAGCACACAGCCGAGGGCAGCATGCTCGGTGACCAACCCAGGGAGGGCGTCAACACCAGGACGAGCATCGCCAGCGCGCCGATCGCGTACCCCACCCACGGCCGTCGATGGGCCACCACCGCTCCCACATGGAGCAGGACGACAGCACCCGCCGCGGCGAAGATCTGCCACAGGTCCGCGCCGAGGTGCCAGACGCCCGCCAGGATGATCACCGTAAGGAGAGCCAGGACCACGTGCGCCACCACCGTCGTCGCCGGCCATGTGCTCCGGCGCTGGGGGGCTGTCACGGTTGTCGCCTTCCGGTGGGCTCGTGGTGGGGAGCCGTGCCTGGCTCGACGTGCCACAGGATAGCCAGCGGCGGGCAGGCCGATTCTGGCGCCCCGCCACGAACTCGCCGGTGAAGCCCGTCGACGAGCTGCCTCATCGAACGCCGAGCCGTCGAAGCGGCCGACGTCCCAGAAGACCGCGCGCGGGCAGAACGTGGGGCGGGCGGGCAGACGCTGTCCTGAGCCGTGGTCAGGCGGCGTGGTGGTATTCGCTGATCACGCTTGTGACGACGGGTCTTCGGCCATCACCAGGTTGCGGACCCGCGCCGTCCGGGGTGCGCGGTCACGCCGGCGCGGGAGCGCGTGCGGCTGGGAGCTACGTCCGGTGTATGGCGGTCGTCGGTCACAGCAGGAGGCCGGCCAGCTCCTCCAGCAGTGCGCCGTCGAAGACCTGCCCGATCGCGGCGGCGCCGATGGCCACGACCACCGTGAGCAGATCGACGTCCAGCGTCTTGTCGCGCAGCGCCCGCAGTCCGGCCGGCCCGGGCTCCCATCCACCGGCTGCGTGACAGGCCAGGTGCAGGCTCCACCACAGCCACGGTGGAGCCCCGGCCAGCTGGGCGATGACACCGGACCTCCTTCATCCACGCCAGGCGGGAACCCGTACCTACTCCCAGCGTGGTAGCCGAACGCACTCCCCACGAACGACGACCGCGGGTGCTCGGCACGGCGACGATCTCTCCATGAAGAAACCCGGATGACCCCTCTGCGGAAGTCACGTCGTCGTGGCCCGCGAGCACCGCCCGACTTTCGCCGCCCCGGCCACCGGGGGCGCCTGTCCTCTTCGCTCTCACAGGAGATCCCAACGTGCTCGTCCGACCCGTCAAAGCGTTCGCGCTGCTGTCCACGGGCCTGCTCTCCGGCGCGTTCGGCTATGGGGCCGTGAACGTCGCCTACGCGTTCCGGATCGTGCCCCTCGATGTGCGCCTGACGTTCCACACGGCGCTGATGCAGGTGAACGGCGTCGTCATGCAGACGTTGATGGCCATGGCGATAACCAGTTCACTCGTGCTCGCCGTCATGACGCACGCCGTCCCACGGCTCCTCGCTGCGGGCGCGGCCGCCCTGGCCGTGACCTCGTTCCTGGTCACCCGGTTCGGCAACGTCCCCATCAATGGCCAGATCAAGCGGTGGGCCGTCACCTCGGCCCCAGCCGATCACGCGACGATCCTGCAGCGGTGGGAGGCGTTCCACTTTTTGCGGACCACCACCGCGTTCGTCGCGTTCCTCCTCGTCGTCCTGCTCGTCTCCGTCGGTGACCGGCTCAAGAAGCCCAGCACCGCTGAATGACGGCGGCCTCGCTGCCTCCCCGAGACCACGCCGCGATCCGTGTCCCTCCTCGTGGAGATGACCCGTGGCGGGAACTCCCCATCCATCCTGACCATCCTGAGTGCCCGCGCACGTGCTCCGCGCGCGGGCAACAGTTAGGAGACACCCATGCATGTCCAACCCTGGCGACTGGCGTCCGCCTTGGCCCTCATGCTCGCCGCGGTGACGGCCGGCTCCGGGGCGGCGTCCGCGTCGTCCGTGGTGGCCTCTGCCGCTGGCGCGCCCAGCGGTTGGGTCGCGACCTGGGCGGCCTCACCGCAGCGACCGGGCGTGAATTACACCCCGAACTGGTCGGAGCAGGGTTTCGCCCATCAGACGATCCGCCAGGTGGTCCGGGTCAGTGCCGGTGGCGTGGCGGCCCGGATCCGCCTGTCCAACGCCTACGGCACCACCCCGTTGAAGGTTGCCGGGGCCACCGTCGCCCGCACTGCGGGTGGCGCCGCCGTCCGGCGCGGGTCGCTCCGACATCTCACCGTCAACCGGGCCCGGGCCTTCACCGTACCGGCCGGCGCCGAGATCACCAGCGATGCGGTACCGCTGCCGCTGGACGCCCTGAACTCGGTCACGATCACGCTCTACCTGGCTGAACCGACCGGCCCGGCGACCTACCATGCCCAGGCCACGGCGACCAGCTACCGGTCCGCCGGCGACCACCGGGCAGACGTCGGCGGCACGGCGTTCACCGAGACCTCCCAGTCCTGGTACTACCTGAGCGGAGTCGATGTCGTCGGCGGCGCGCGACGCCAGGGCGTGGTCGCCTTCGGCGATTCCCTCACCGACGGCTACGGCTCCAGCGCGGACGCCGACAACCGCTACCCCGACGAACTGGCCGAGCGCCTGGCCGCGGCCGGTCGGCCTCGCGCCGTACTCAACCAGGGCATCAGCGGAAATCGGGTGACGGTCGACTCCGTGTGGCTCGGCGACAAGGGCGTCTCCCGCTTCCGGCGCGACGTCCTCGGTCAGCCCGGCGTGGGCACGGTCATCATTCTGGAGGGCATCAACGACATCGGCATGAGCGAGGCCCCCTCCCCGATCGGCGCGCCACCCACCGACGTCTCCGCCCAGCAGATCATCGCCGGGCACCGCGACCTGATCCGGCAGGCCCGCACCAAGGGGCTGCGGGTCATCGGCGCCACCCTGCCGCCGATGAAGGGATCGCGGTATCACAGCGAGCGCAGCGAGACCAAGCGGGATGAGGTCAACACCTGGATCCGCACGTCGGGCGAGTACGACGCGGTGGTCGATCTCGACCGCACACTGGCCTCACCCTCCGACGGGGACCAGCTCAACCCCGCCTACGACCTGGGTGACCACCTGCACCTCAACGACATCGGCTATCGCGCGACGGCTCACGCCGTCGACCTCGCCGACCTCCACTGACGCGACCCCTTGAACGGAGGTGTGCAGGCCCGCCCGCCCAGGCTGCTCGCGGGCGCGGCCCATCGGGCTCATCGCTGTCGTCGCAGGTCATGAACCCGAGCTGCCCCCGGGTGCCTTGACGGCGAGGAGCCTCCTCCGCGTGAGATGTGCAGGGGGCTCCGGTGTTGCTGATGCGCGGTGTGTGTCAGCCCAGGCTGACACACACCGCGCCTGTCAATCCAGCCTGACAGCCTGCTTGAGGAAGACGATGCCGTCGATCATGTCGAGCTGGGCCGGGTCCAGTGGGAAATAGGCGAAATCGTGGGAGATGCGCGGGGCGGGCTCCGTGACGGCCTCGGCCAGGCGGCGGGCGTCGACGAGAGAGTGATCCCACGGGAGCGTGGACAGGATGCCCTCGACGGTGTCCGGGGGCGGGGTGTTGTCGCCGGCCGTGCCGAGGGCCGAGGCCAGGAAGGCGTACCGGTCGCCCAGATGCGCTTCGGTGATCGCCCCCGCGCTCCACCACTCCAGCAGCTGGTCGCCGAGCGGCATGAGGCTCTTGTTCCGCTGCAGGTGGAGGTTGTGGGCGAAGACCAGGGCCGGGCCGCGCTCGGCGACGGCACGCAGGTTGGCGGCCATCATCGCGTCCCGCAGGGCCGACAGCCGCGCCACCCGCGCCGGGGACGCGTCGGCCATCCAGTAGTGGTAGCGGAGCAGGCCGACGGCGGTGCGCCCGTACAGTGCCGCCCGCTCCCTGTCCTCCGTGCTCAGCCGCGGCATCTGCGTGTCGAGCAGCGCCACCAGGTCGTCGGTGATCAGTCGCAGCCGCTGGGCGTCGGCGGACTGGCCGATCGACTGGGACGGATCCATGACCGTGGCCTCGTTCGACCACCGGTCGTCCGGGCCCAGCAGCGTGTCGAGGGTCTCCCCGGTGCAGGGGAGCGGGCCCTCGAGGAGGGCGCAGAGGGCGGTGAGCGCCTGACGCGGGCTCGCCGCCCAATATTCCAGAGGGCCGTCGAAGCCGAAGAACCGGAGCTTCTCGTCATGCTCCTCGTTGTAGGCCCGCATCCAGCGCACGAGCTCGCGGGTGGCCGATGGGGCGCCGAAGCCGTGGCTGAAGCCGCGTTCCATGACGTCGTCGAGCGTGCCCGCGCCCGTCGTGACGTAGTCGTCCACCACCAGGCCCATGAGGCAGTCGCTCTCGATGGCGAACGACCGGTAGCCCTCGTGCTCGACCAGATGCCGGAAGATCTCGTTGCGCAACTCGCCCAGCTCTCCCACGAAGTGCCTGGCCTCGCCCAGGCCGAGCAGCAGGGGCTTGGCGGGCAACGACCGCAGGAACGCCGAGACGCTTGCGCCATCGAACGGACGGGCTGTGTCCTTGATATCCATGCCTTCAACGGTATCGTTGAACATTCGATGTAAACTTTTCCCTGAAAATCCCCGCTCTTGTCGCGATGAACCTTCAATCGGTGATGCATCCATGGGGCCAGTCGACCCAGCGCGCGAGCACGGCCTGCCCACCCAGGCGATCAGGGACTACGAGGACGCCGGCATCCTGCCCGCCGCCGAACGCACCGTCCACGGCTACCGCACCGAGGTAGCACAGGAACGGGCCGCACTCGGTGAGCGATCCTTCGGGCAGCCCGGCTTCGAGGGCTTTGCAGATCTTGGCCCTGTCGTCGCCGGTCACGGGACGCCGGAGGTGGCGCAGGGCGGCCTGTTCGTCGTCGGTGGGCTGGCTGTAGATGCGCAGCGTGTCGAGGCGGGAGTGGCCGGCCGGTTCAGCGACGGTGACGAGGTCTTCGCCGCCGCGAATCAGCTGGGCGACGAAGGGGTGGCGGCCGATGTGGGCGGTGGTGGGGTCCTCCAAACCGGCGGCCTGGGCGCGGGCGATGGCGGCCTTGCCCAGGCCGCGCCGCAGGTGGAAGTCGTCGAGCGCGGCCCGGAGCCGACAGGCTCGATCAGCCGATCGGTGGTGCGAGGTATTCCAGCGCATAACCGTCGCCGGAGGGGGTTACGCGGGCGATGCCGGGTGAGTCGAGGTGGGCGCCGGCTACGAAGTGGTGTGGTTGGGTCAGTTGTTCGAGGAGGGCCGCTCTCGCGGCGCGGGCCTGGGACTGGTCGCCGTCGAGCTCCCAGGACACGTTCGGCTGATCGAATTGGAGCGTGGGAACGTGAACGGTGTCGCCCCAGACGAGAAGGTGGCCGGTGCCGCTCCTGACGTCGTAGACGGTGTGACCGGGTGTGTGGCCCGGTGTCGGGATCGCGGTGGTCCAGTCGTTGATCGCGACCTTCTCCGACACGGGTACGACCCGGTCGCGGATCGGCTCGAGCCGCCCCGTGAACACCGAGGTGTCGCCCGCGCCGATCCACACGCGCTCGAGTTTGGTGAACGCCTCTGAACCGTCCGGCGCGATCAGGCCGCTCACGTGGTCTTCGTGCCTGTGGGTGATGGCCACATCGGTGACATGCGCGCGGTCGATTCCCGCTTCGTCGAGCGCATCGTAGATCAATCCCATGGTGGGGTCGTGCCAGGCGTTGGACGCGCCGGTGTCGATGAGAACCGACCGTGTGCCGTCGGTGACGAAGAAGGCGTTGACCGACAGCCGCAAGTTTTCGCCCGCCAGCGGGACGGCGGCCGGCAGCTCATCGAGCGTGCTCCCATCCTCGTCGCGGAGCCGTGTCGGTGGCATGTCGATGTACCCGTCTCGCAACGAGATCACCTGCAGATCGCCGAATTCGAACGTGGCATGGTGCTGGCCACTCGAGATCAGACGCATGGAACCTCCGGCGTGTCGGTCTGATTCTTCTACCCATGCGGCGTAGACCGGCAAAGTAGCCGTTCCCCGCATGCGTGGCCGAGGCGTCCCGCAACGGTGCGGATGTCCACACAGATCTCTTCCGGCACAATCGGTGTGGTCTTGTCCGGCGGCAACATCGCCTGGACCACGTTCCGTCGCTGGTCGTCCGCGCCGAGGGCAGCGGGAGAACTTGTGGGGTGCCTGGCCTGCACGGGAGCGCGCAGCGGACCCTTCATGACGGCATCAGCCTGTTCACCCAGTACATGAGTGCCGAGCGGATCGCGGCCATCGCCTACGAGGGCGCCGAGGCGGCCGACGATCCGTTCTGGCCCGCTTCCGGCGCCACCAGCCAGGCCGCGTATCGAGTCGTGATCAATCTGCGGGATTCGCCCTCACGGCGGGGCCTGGTCCGTTAGGTCGTCTTGCGTGACGCGTGTGCGACGATGACTCCAGGCACCACCTTCGACCATCGCACTGGCGTGGAGACGTTCCGGCAAGGGCAGGGAGGCGCAGTGGCGCGAGTACTGGTGGTCGGCCTTGATCCCGCCAAGATCCAGGGCTGGGACCCGGAGCCGGTTCAGGCGGCGATAGCACGCGGTCAGGCCCGTTTCGACGATCAGGGCATCGAGGCCGACTATTGCCTGGTGGCACTCGAGGAGAACCCCGAAGGAGCGGTCGTTGAGGCGCTGACCCGCAACGACTACGCCTGTGTGGTGATCGGGGGCGGCATCCGCACGCACGAGCCGTTGCTCGAATTCTTCGAGAAGGTGGTCAACCTGGTCCGGCGGCACGCGCCCGACGCCGCCATCGCCTTCAACAGCAGCCCCGAGGATTGCGCCGACGCCGCTGTACGGTGGCTGCGCCAGGGCGTGTAGCGGGTCATGATCAAGAGACGGCCTGGGTGAGGTCTTTGATCCAGATCATCGAGGCGCGCGGGTGGAGTCCGGCGAGGTGGCTTTCCGGGGTCTTGCCGTAGCGGGTGGCGATGCCTCGCCATGCCTGATGCCGCGTCTGCGCAGGTGGGGGCGGTTGCCACGGGACGGGTAGGCCTTATCGGCGGCGACCGCGTCCGGCCGGGTGCGGGGCCGGCCGACAGGCCCGCTGACCCGCGTCTTCCCCGGCACGGGGATGAACTGCGGGCTGTCCGCGACCTGTCCCGCGGTCAGGACAAACGCCACAGGGCGGCACTCGCGGTCGGCTGCCGGCCATTGGTCCGGCAGTCCGGCGTGAAACTTCCTCTCCTCCATCAAATTCAAGGAGCACACATCACGATCTTCGGGCAACGTGCCCATGGCCGTACCCGGCTCGTCACCGGCGTCGTACGCCCATAGCCGTACCGGGCTGACGTCATGGGGCCGGCGCGACGGCGTCGCAGGGCTCGAGTGCCTGCGACGAGGACGACGGGGACGCCGCGGCGGCGGGTGACCGGCGCGAGAGCAGGTATCCCGTCAGTGCGGCGAGCAGGCCGGCCGCCGCGAAGCCGCCCGTCGGCACGGAGGCGTCGATCGCCGCCCCCACGACCGGGGAGCCGAGCGCGAACCCCGCGCTCGCCGCCGAGGACTGCAGGCCGGTCGCCTCACCTCGCACACCGGCCGGCGTCAGCCGGCTCACCGCGTCGGAGACCATGGAAAGGGCCGGTGCGGTGAGCAGCCCGGCACCGATGACGGCCACACACAGCCAAGGCCAGTCATGGGCGAGTCCGGCCGGAATCGTCACCAGCCCGAGCAGGCCGAGCAGCAGCCAGATGGGCATCGGCCGGGGCAGCGCTCCGTACACCAGACCGCCCACGACGGATGTCACCCCGAACACGGCCACGACCACGGCCGCCCACGAGACCTGACCGGCTTCTTGAAGAGTGGCGACGATGGCCAGGTCGACGCCGCTGAGCGGCATCGCGACGCCGAACCCCATCGTCAGAACAGCGACCATGCGCGCTCCCAGCCACTCCCGGCGCCGGGGCCGGCCTGCTGCCTCGCCGTCCGCCTCGTCCTCGGCCCGCAGCGGCGGGTTGAGCAGGGCGATCCCATGCCCCGCCGGCGACGATCACGGCGCCCACTCCCCATGCCACCACACTGGGGGACACCTTCGCCGCGCACAGGATCACCACCGCCGGCCCCACCATGTACGACAGCTCGCCCGCCACCGACTCCAGCGCGAACTCTGCCCGCCGCTGCCCTGCCGTCGTCGTCGCGGCGATCGCCTGCCTGGTAACCGGTTGGACCGGCACCATCAGCAGACCGGCGGCGAAGGAGGCGCCCAGCAAGATCACGTACGGCAGCGCAGGCACGGTCAGCCAGAACACGAACTGCGGCACAAGGGTGTCGCCAGCGACGCCGATCCGCTGCCGGTGGTGCTGTTCTCGAACACGTGCGCCTGGCGGACGTCGGTGCTGGAAACGATGGAAGGCACAGGGCGCCGCCGGCGGGTGGCGTTCGAAAGCAACAGTCTCGCCGGAGTGCTCGCCGCACTACGGGCCGGGCTCGGAGCGGCGGCGCTCCTGCCCGCCAACCTCGAGCCGGCCATGGCCTGCCACGACACGGCCGCGTCGCCTGCTCTGCCGGACGTCGAACTCGGCCTTGCCCGCCACCCCGGTACCGAAGGTGACGCGCTCGTCGACGCCGTGGAGACCGCCCTGCGGCGGATGATCTGAGCCGCACACCTGACCCGCCTGTCTCCGCCGGCCGCCGGGGCGGAGGTCTCAGCCGTCATGGTGTGCCGCCCTCCTCCCTCCGCACGCCCTCGTCCCGCCACTGGCGGTGGATCTCCTCGACCTGCCTACCGCCGCGCCGGAACGTCCCCGCGCTGATCTGTGCCATTTCCTGGCGGATGCGGCGCGCGCCGTCCTCATCATCAGCGGCCGGCGCGGTGTCGTGCTCACGTCCTGCAGGCGCACCACGCGTTCCTGGTCGGCTCTGGCCAGGCCTGTTGTGGACCGGGGCAGCACGGAGTCCTCACTATCTCCGAGATCGTCCAGGCCGTCCTGGCCGTGGGCAACGACGCCGAACTCCCCGGCCTACACCTCCATCGGCTCCGCCACACCTACGCCACCCGACCCGCCTCCCTCGACATCTCGGCCCCATACGTCCCACCCTGTGCCTCGATAGCCTGACCAGGCCCGTTCACAGCAACTGTGCGGCAAGCTCCTGCCATTGACGCAGTGGCGGCTCATCTGGTGTGGCCGTCAGCACGTGCAGGCTGACGTGGTCCGCACCGGCGTCGAACTGCTGCTCAACCCGCCGGGCGACGTCTTCGGGCCCGCCGGTGGCAACCAGGGCGTCGACCAGCCGGTCGTCGAGGGATCCGGCGTCGTCGAATCCCAGGTCGCCCAGCAGCGCGAGCCGGTTGGGCAGGGCGGCGGCCGCGTGGGCACGGGCCAACTCGGCCCCGCGGGCGCGGGACGGGTCCAGGACGACGAGCTGGGTGACCGCCAGCAGCGCGTGCGGCCCGAGCAGGCTCCTGGCCTGACGGGTGTGCTCGATCGGCATGCCCAGCGGGTGGGCGCCCCACGCGCGTTCGGCGGCGAGCTGGAGCATCTTCGGGCCCAGCGCGGCCAGGACCCGAGGCGCTGCGGGGATCGACGGGCCGAACGGGGCGGTGTCCATCGCGTCCAGATAGGCGCGCATGGTCGCCACCGGTGGGCCGAAGCGGTGGCCACGCACGTCGGTGACCAGGGCGGGGTGGCTGACGCCGAGGCCGAGCAGGAACCGTGCGGGGAATGCCTCGGCAAGGGTGCGCTGCGCGGCCGCGGCGCTGATCGCGTCGCGGGCGTAGATGCTGGCGGTGCCGGTGGCGATGACCGTCCGCCGGGTGGCCGACAGCAGCACGGCGGCCTGGGCCATCGCCTCGCGGCCGGTCGCCTCGGGAAACCACAGGGCCGGATAGCCGAGGTCCTCGATGGCGGCGGCCGCCTGACGCAAGGCGAGGGCGGGATAGCGGTCCATCTCACCCGCCCAGATGCCGACCCGCCCGAGGGGGAGCGCGCTCATCGGTCCTGCTCGGCGGTATCCCGGGCGGCCAGGAAGCCGGCGATCTGGGCCGCTCCGGTCCGCTCCAGCCAGGTGCGCAGGTCCATCAGGCCCGGGTGCAGGGCGTGGGTGAAGGCGACATCGGCGCGGTAGCCGCGTTCGTTGAGCCAGGTGTAGGCGGCGGCGAACTCCGCGCGGACCTGGGCGATCACCTCGATCGGGATCTGGACGTAGGGCAGCGGGCGGCCGATGGTTTCGGAGATGGCCGCGGCGATCTGCACTGGGGTCAGTTCGTCCCCGGCCAGGTCGACCGCGCGCCCGATCCACTCGCCGGGCTGGGCGAAGGCCAGCGCCGCGAAGACGCCGACGTCGTCGACGGCCATGATCTGCTGGGGCACGTCGGCGGCGAACGCGGTGGCCACGGCGCCGTCGTGCAGGTGGTAGGCACCGGTGTAGTTCTCCATGAAGGAGACCGGGCGCAGGAAGGTCGCGGGCACGCCCAGCCGGGTGATGTGCTGTTCGATCCGCCACTTGTTGATCGTGTTCTGCGGCAGCTTCTCGGTGTTGTGGCGGCCCGCGCCGGCGAGCGAGGTGTAGACCAGGTGCTGCACACCGGCGGCGCGCGCCGCGTCGGCGACGTTGCGGCCCCAGCGGACCTCGTCCTCGGCGGAAAAGCCCGCCGGGGTGCCCGGGGAGCCGACGGTGGGCTGCACACTGAACAGGCCGTAGGCGCCTTCGGCCGCGGCGACGAGCGAAGCGACGTCGTCCATCTCCGCGCGGACGAGCTCGGCACCCGCCTGCGCCAGCGCCCGGGCCGCTGCGGCGTCCGGGTCGCGCGTCACCGCCCGTACCCGCCAGCCGCCGGCGAGCAGCTGCGCCGTCACGGCCCGGCCCTGCAGGCCGGTCGCCCCCACCACCACGATGGTCTTCACAATGTGTCTCCAGACGGTAGGCATGCGGAGGCCACCCGCATAAACGGGGTGGCCCTCCGATTCTGGGTGAGTACGATATGGAGGACCACCCCGTTTTTGCAAGCCCGCTGGAGATCACATGCCGCAGGACAGCCCTACGACATCGCCCGCACGGCCGATGCGCGCGGACGCGCGACGCAACCACGACCGCATCCTGGCCGCGGCCGCCGAGGCCATCGCCGAGCACGGGGCCGAGGCCTCCCTGGAAGAGATCGCCCGGCGCGCCGGCGTCGGCTCGGCCACGCTGCACCGGCACTTCCCCTCCCGGCAGCGACTGCTGGAGGCCGTCTTCCGCGACAAGGTCGAGGCCCTGTGCGCCACCGCCGCCGACCTGGCCGCCGACCCCGATCCCGGACACGCGCTGACCACCTGGCTGGGAGCCGTCGCCCGGCATGCCGTGTCCAACCGGGGCCTGGCCGCCTCGCTGATGCCGGGAGCCCATGACGGCGATCCCACGCTGGGCGCCACCTGCCACACGATGATCACCAACGCCGGTGCGGGTCTGCTGGCCCGCGCCTGCCGCGCGAACGCCGCACGACCCGACGTCTCGATCACGGACCTGCTCAAACTCGTCAATGCCATCTGCCTGGCCGTCGAGCGGGAACCCGACGGCCTGGCCCAGGCCGACCGGCTGCTCACCCTCGCGCTGACCGGAGTGCACCCCGCGGGGGAGACGGCGGGGCGGGAGATGTGACACAGGATGTGAATCATCAGTCACACTGAGCCTGCCGAGGCAGCAGACACCCAGGCAGATCATCCCCGCCACCCGCCCAGGGCCGCGAGGTCTCCGACGAACTGCTGTCGTTCATCGCCCCCGGCCACCGCGAGAACATCGACTTCTTCGGCTTCGTCGAGGTCGACATCGAAGGCGAACTCGCCGAGCTCGACGACGACTGACGGCCGCTGCGTCCCACCCTGGTCAACGAGGCCGGAACCACCTTCCTGCTCAACCCCGAACTTAGGACTCACTCGGGAATCAACACTCAAGATCGTTGCCGATGGTTGTCGATCTTCTCGGCAATGGAGGAGCGGGGGCACTCGGTCGGCAGAGCCGCCCAATGCCTTCGGCCGGACGGGGGTTGCCCTGCGGTCTCCGAGGGGCTCGGGGGGCGGGCCCGTCCGGGCTCGTTCCAGTCGACGGTCCTGGCGCCGCCTCCTTCCCGGCTCGGGGCGCGGTGCCCCCGTGGCGCATCTGCTGGCCGGAAAGGCGCTGACGGCGGGCTGCGGCTGCTCCACGGCATCGCCGACTGGCCGGAGCGGCAGCGGAACACCGTCCGGTACACCTTCCTGCACCCGGCTGCCCGCGAGCTGTGGGTGGACTGGGAACAGAAGGCCAAGGGGTGCGTCGCCCAGTTGCGGGCGATCGCCGGCACCGATCCGGATGCCCCGAATCTCGCCTCACTCGTAGGTGAGCTGATCGTCAAGAGCCCCGACTTCAACCGGCTCTGGGAGCGGTACGAGGTGCACACGATCGGCGACGGTGAGAAGACGCTCCGGCACCCGGAGGTCGGCACGATGACACTCTCGCACGAGGGGCTGTCCCTGAACCGCGCACAAGGCCAGCGCCTCATCGTCTACATGGCGCCGCCCGGCAGCCCGGACCACGACGCGATGACGCTCCTCGACCTCGCCGCCTCCGGTCCGTCCGGCGGTTCCGGCGAGACGGCGCCCGTCTCACCCTTCCGGGGACAGGGCTAGTCGAACGTCTCACCCTTCCAGGGACGAGGCTGCTCGAACATCTCGCCCTTCCGGGGACAGGGCTGGTTGGACCGTACAGATCTCCGCCCTCCTCATGCACGGGCTGAGGAGGGCGGGGGGACGACCGCTTCGGGCGTGGTTTCCGCTGACCGGGGTCCTATGTCAGCGGGGTCTCACGGCTTGCCGTCGGTGCGGGCTTCGGCGGTGGTCTTCAGGTCGCGCAGCCACGCCTCGAGGCCTGTGCCGAGGATCTTGGTGGCGGTGGGAACGTCCGCTTCGACCTGGGTGCCGGTCCAGGTTTCCTCGGCGTGTACGCGCACACCGCCCTTGACCTTGGTGAAGGTCCACAGGTGCACGCCCTCGTCGATGCGCACCCCTTCTCCGATCGCGGGTCCGCTCCACAGGATGCAGGCGTCGCGCTGGAGCTGCCGGACGGTGGAGGTGATGTGCATGGTGGTGGCGGGGGTCGTGGGGGTGGGGGGCGCCGGGGTGGTCCACCGGAACCGCGAACCCTTGCGGAGAAGGCCGGGGTCGAGGAGTTCCATGGTGCGGACGGGGGCCTGCCAGGTGGGCCAGCGTTCCACGTCGGTCTGCAGCTTGAAGATGGTGCTCAGCGGCGCCTTGATCACGATGTCGGACCGGTAGCGGATACGGGCGGTGGTGTCGACGCCTTCGCCGCGGCACTGGGACCCACCCCCGAGGGGAGCGGTCCGGGACGGAGCAGGGGCAGCCTGGGCGGCCGGGACGCTGCTTGCGAGGACGCCGGCGACGGCGAGCGAGATCGTGAGCGCGGCGGTGCGCACGCGGGTCCGGGGGCGGGACTGCTGAGCGGGCGAGTTCGCGGGGCCGTTGCTGAACATGGTGTTCCTCTCATTCTGGGATCGGGATCGGATGCTCGGGAGGGGGTGCTGGCGCGGAGGGTGAGTGCGGGGGCGCGCGGTCCGGCCCGGAGCGAGGCGGTACGCGAGCTCGCCGGCCGAGACCGCGAGAAACTCGCCGACGGCGGGTGCTCGCTCCAGCTCCGTCAGCGCCGGGGGGCTCGAAGGATGGTCACGATGAGTGCGGCGGACGCGGTGACGATCAGCCCCACGGAGGCGGGGTGCATGTCCTTGGACAGGCTTGGCGCGCCGTCGGGCCGCGTCAGCCATACGACGAGCGGGATTGCGTATGTGAGGGCGAGAAGCGTGGCCGCCCAGCGGACCGTCCGGTCGCGGGCGTGGCGGAGAGCGCCGACCAGCGCGATCGCGACCGGAACGATCGCCAGCAGGGCGAACTGGCCGAGAACCATGACGGGGACCGCCCAGGAGGCGACGGTCACCGCCGGCGGAGTACTCCGGCCCGCACGGATGGGTGGCTTGGATGTGGTGGTCATGGCGTTCCCTTCGTCTGGCTGGGCCCATGGCTACGGACCCGCACCGCGCAACCACGACGAGCTAGAGGCTCATGTGTTCGTTAGAAGTTATAACTAAACAAGAAGGGGAGTGTCAATAAGCTTCGTGATAGCCTCTAACTATCTTTTTAACTTGTAGCTTCACGGGTGGGGAAGGCGGCAGGGCATGGCGGAGACGGACGCGAAGACCCCGCGCGAGCGCTACCGAACTCAGGTGCGTGCAGAGATCAAGGAACACGCGTGGGAGCAGATCGCCGCGACGGGGACGTCCGCGCTCTCCCTCAACGCGATCGCCAAGCAGATGGGCATGAGCGGACCAGCGCTCTACCGCTACTACGCCAACCGCGACGAGCTGATCACCGAACTCGTCCGGGACGCGTACCGAAGCCTCGCCGACACCCTCCGCTCGGCCTCCGTCGCAGGTGCCGGCCTGGCCGTACTGGCACACGCCGTGCGCGGCTGGGCCCTGGAGGACCCCCAGCGGTATCTCCTCATCTACGGCACCCCCGTCCCCGGCTACCACGCGCCCGACGACATCACGGCCGTCTCATCCGAGATCATGATGATCCTGCTCGACGCCGGCTCGACGTCACCCCGGGAACGCCCCGCCACGCCGTTCGACATCCACCTGGAACGCCACCGGGATTGGGCGGATGGCCACCCCGCCCCGCCCGCGGTCCTCCACCAGGCCCTGAGCTTCTGGACACGGCTCCACGGCGTCCTGTCCCTGGAGCTCTCCGGCCATTTCACCGGTATGGGATTCGACCCCGCCCTGCTCTACGCGGCCGAACTGGACGACCTGCTGATGCCCTGACAGGAGCGCCCGTCCATGCCGCCGTGGCCTTCATCCCCGCCGGCGCACATGACGCTGAGCTCACACGCTGCGGCAGTCTTCCCGCGGGCCCACTCTGCCCCCACCTGATATAAGAAGGTGCATGATCGTCGACCCCTCCCACGTCGGCCCCTACCGTCTGGAGAGGCTGCTGGGCGAAGGCGGGCAGGGCGCGGTCTACCTCGGTGTCGACCCGTCGGGCGGCCGGGTGGCGATCAAGCTCCTGCACGCCAGGCTGGCCCACGACGCCGGCAACCGCCGCCGCTTCCTGCACGAGGTGGAGGCGGCCCGCCGGGTCGGGCCGTTCGGCACCGCCCAGATCCTGGACGCCGACGTCCAGGGCAACCAGCCCTACATCGTCAGCGAGTACATCCCCGGCGAATCGCTCCAGCAGCTGATCACCCGTGAGGGGCCGCGTGCCGCCGGCGGCACGCGGCGCCTGATGCTTGCCACCGCGGCGGCGCTGAAGGCCATCCACGAGGCCGGGATCGTGCACCGCGATTTCAAGCCGAGCAACGTGCTGCTCGGACCGGACGGGCCGCGCGTCATCGACTTCGGCATCTCCCGCGCGCTGGAGGGCACGACCATGCAGTCCAGCGCCGTGGTCGGCACGCCGCCGTACATGTCGCCCGAGCAGCTGCGCGGCGCGGCCGTGGGGCCGGAGTCGGACGTGTTCTCCTGGGCGGTCACCATGGTGTTCGCCGCGACCGGGCGGCCGGCGTTCGGCCAGGACAGCATGCCGGCGGTGTTCAACCGCATCCTCAACCACGAGCCCGACCTGACCGGCGTCCCGCCGGAGTTACGCGGCCTGCTGGGCGCGTGCCTGGCCAAGGAGCCGCACCACCGGCCGGACGCGAGCGGGCTGGTGCGGCTCATCGTCGGCGAGGAGGCGCCGCCCGGACCGCAGGCCGTGGCACGGGGCCAGGAGCCTGACCCGGCCGGCGAGCGGCCCTGGGGCCTGGCCTTCGCGGCGCAGATCATCACGACCCTCGCCGCCGCGGTGGTCTTCCTGATCGCCGCGGAGCTTGACTCCCGGCAGTGGCCGGACATCCCCGTTCCCGGGACGGACGGCCTGCCGTTCTGGCCCACGATCCTGACCGGCCTGGCCGCAGGTGGCGCGATCGCGCTGGTGCTGCGCCTGCTGGCGAGACGGAGCTGAGCATGGACTTCCCCTTGATGCTCGCCGTCCTCTTCGCCGCCGCAGCGGTGGCCGTCACCGCCCGGATCGTCGCCGTCCGGGGCCGCACCTTCCTGGCGCGGCACCGCCTCCTGCTGGCTGTGACGCTGCTGCCGTTGCAGCCGGTGCTCGGCGTGGGCGTCGGTGTGCTGCTGATCACCCAGTGGGACCACGTCGACGGCAACAGCCTGGTCTTCGGCGTCATCGCCTACCTCGCCGGGTTGATCGCCTTCGGCATCGTCGCCGGCGTGCAGGAGCTGCGCCGAGCCCGGCGCCGCTGACGGCCGGGCCCGCTGGGGCAGGCGTTCGCCGAGTGCGGGCGGATCGCCAAGACCCTGCGCCTGCTGCGGGCCGTCGACCCGGTCGACGACACTTGTCGAAGGCAGCTGAACCGGCAGCTGACTGTCCAGGGGTCGAGGCACAAGCTCGCCCGCGACGTCTGCCACGGCAAGCATTGCCAGATCATGCAGGCGTACCGGACAGGGCAGGAGGACCAGCCGAGGGCTCCTGCCGGCGGCCTGCTCGCGACGGAGAAGGGTGTGGCACGGTCGTTTTCAGAAGGTGAGCAGGATCTTGCCGAGCGCTCCGCCTGCTTCGAACCGCTCGTGGGCGCTGCGGACCTCGTGGAAGGGGCAGCGGTGCGCGATGCGTAGCCGGAGTTCGCCTCTGTCTACGAGGGCGGCGAGGTGGGCGAGGTGATCCCGGTCTTCCTGGACGTAGCTCTTGGCGGCCCCGGGGATGTCGGGCAGGGGGTGGTCAGCGATGGAGACGTACCGTCCCCCTGAGGCGAGGGCGGGGCCCGCGGCGGTGCCTGCGGTGTCCAGTACTGCCGTATAAGTGGAGATCGGCCGGGGTGTGCCAGACGCGTTCGGCGCCGAGTTCCCGGGCCGCTTCGAGGTGCTCGGGACGTGAGACCAGGGCGTCGACGGTGGCCCCGGTGTGGCGGGCGAGCTGGACGGCCATGCCGCCCACGGCACCGGCCGCGCCGGTGACCAGAACGTGGTCTCCGTCGGTGACTGCTGCTTGCTTGAGGGCCTGCAGCGCCGTCACTCCGGCCAGCGGAAGCGCCGCGGCATCCGCCAGCGGAACCGTGGTGGGGGCGGCCGCCAGCAGCCGGGCGGGCAGGGCGACCTGCTCGGCCCAGGTACCGCGGCCGGTGGCGATCTGCGCGGACATCGCGATCACCTGGTCCCCGGGGCGGTAGCCGGGGTGGTCGGTGGCGGTGACGACTCCGGCCAGGTCCCACCCCAAGGTGGCGGGGAGTTCGGGCCCGACCTCCCATGCGCGGGTCTTCCAGTCCACCGGGTTCAGGCTGCTGGCGACGGTACGGATCAACACCTCATCGGCTCCCGGAGCGGGCTGGGGAACTTCCCGGACGGACAGGACTTCGGGCCCGCCGTGGCTGGCGATCCGGATCGCGCGCATGGCGACCTCCTTTGCGGGGCGAATGGACGGGGAATCAGGCGGCGGTGAGGGTGGAGACTTCGGGTTCGGCGTCCTGCGCCGTCCGTGTCCGGGGCAGGACGAGATAGGTGAGGGCCAGTCCGATCAGGCTCAGCACCGCGCCCGCCAGGCCGGTCCAGCGCAGAGCGCCGACGGCGACGATCGCGCCGCCGATGACCGAGCCGGCTGCGGCGCCCAGGTTGAAGGCGCCCACGTTGGCGGAGACGGCCAGGGTCGGGGCGGCGCCCGCGTGGTGCAGGATCAGTCCCTGCAGCGGGGCGATGGTCGCGGTGGCGAGCAGGCCGAGCACCAGGACCGCGGCCACGGCGGCGGGCTGCCACACCGCGGCGAACGGAATGAGCAGGAGCGTCCCCGCCAACCCGCCGAAGACCCCGCGTACGGTTGCGCTCATCGATTTGTCGGTCAGCTTTCCGGCGGTGAGATTGCCGAGGAAACTGCCCACGCCGTAGGCGAGCAGCAGACCTGAGACCGCCGCGGCGGAGAAGCCGGAGACACGGGTCAGCAGCGGGGCGATGTAGGTGAACACTGTGGCGACCCCGGAGAAACCCACCGCGGTAGTGGCGATGGCGAGCATGACCGGCCGACGCGCCACCACGCGTATCTCGTCACGCAGTCGCGTGGCCGGCGCCTCCTGCCGGGGCAGCACCGCGGCCAGGAGAACGGTGCCCGCCACGGCAAGAGCGGTCAGCACAGCGAACGGAGCCCGCCATCCGGCACTCTGCCCGAGCAGCGCCCCCAGGGGCACCCCGAGGAGCGTGGCCACGGTGAAGCCGGAGGCGACGGTGGCGATGGCCGAGCCCGTCTTCTCGGCCGGGACCACCCGGGTCGCCGTCACCAGCGCCAGGGCCAGGAAGGCGGCGTGGCTGAGCGAGGACACCACGCGGCCCACCAGGAGCAGGCCGAACGAAGGCGCCAGGGCGCTGATCGCGCTGCCTGCCGCGAACAGCACCATCAGGCCGACGGCGAGCCCCTTGCGCGGCAGACGCGCGGTCAGCAGGGCCATGACGGGCCCTCCGACCACCACTCCGAGCGCGTATGCGGTCACCGCTTGTCCAGCGGTTCCCACGGAGACGTCCAGATCAGCTCCGACCTGGGGCAGCAGGCCGGAGATCAGGTACTCCGAGGTACCCACGACGAAGACGCTCGCGCACAATGCCGCGAGCGTCGCGAAACCCTTGTTCACGTTCATGCTGCAGACGCTAAAGTCTCACATCAATATGAGAGTCAAGTCGGGCAGACAAGGTCCGCGCGGCCATCAGGAGGTTCTTGTGCGTATCGGCGAGCTGTCCCGGCGGACCGGCGTGGCCGTGCACCTGCTGCGCTACTACGAGGAGCAGGGCCTGCTCCACCCGCAGCGGCGTCCCAGCGGTTACCGGGAATACGTCGAAGAGGACGTTGCCGTCGTCCGCCGCATCCGCAGCCTCCTGGCCGCCGGTCTGAACACCTCAACGATCACCACGGTCCTGCCGTGCCTGCGGGACACCGGCGACCGTCTCGTCCCCACCTGCTCAGACCTGCTCGCCAACCTCCACCGAGAGCGCGACCGCATCGCTCGGATCATCACCGACCTTCAGACCTCCATGAACGCGCTCAATGACGTCATCGCCGCGGCCCCGGCCGACGTCACTAGGCGCATGAACGAAGCGGTTCTCATAAATGGTCATCTGTGAGAGTTCTGCGAGCCCTTCGGCCTCGATCACGTTTCCGCAGGTGATCGCTCACGAGAGTCCCCTCAAAACCAGCGTGTTGCGCGAAGGAGCTCCGCGAGGCTGCCGCCATGGGCGTGACGCCCGATCAGGCCGCATTGGGGCGCTGGTCCGCGCCGGCGATCTCGACTGGACGATCCTGCGCCCGAGCGGGCTCTACCGCCTGCCGTCGATCGCCGACCACACCCTCGTCGAAGGCCACGCCGACGGCAGGTTCACCGCCCGTGTCGACCTGGCCGCGAGCATGCCGGCCCTGCTGGACGACGACCGCTGCCTCCGCACCACCGTCAGCGTCGTCACCACCGTCGACAACCCCACCTTGCTCCAGTGGATCCGCCGCGAAGCTCTCACCAGAAGCTGAGCCGACGCGCCCGCGTCCCGGCCGGCTCCCGGTGGCGGGCGGCGTGCTTACGCACCGATGGAGGTGCCGAACTCCGCTTCGATGACCTTGAACATGGGGTCCCAGGACTTCCACTCGGTGTTGGTGTGGACGGCGACGGTGTGCCGGCCGTCGGGGGTGCCGACCACGAAGCACCAGGAGCCCCAGAGGCTGCCGCCGACGCCGCGCAGCGTCCGGCCGCCGGTCGCCTGCTTGTCGAACTCGAACAGGCCCAGGCCGTAGCGGGTGTGCGGCATCCAGTAGCTGCCCTCGGTGGAGACGGTGGTCCACATCTGCCGGTGCTGGGCGGGCGGCAGCAGGCTGCCGGTGGTCATCGCGTTGAAGAAGCGGATCATGTCCGCCGTGGTGGAGACGACGTTGCCGGCCGACCAGCCCCATGCGGAGTTGAACTCGGTGACGTCCAGGGGCGGCAGGCCGGGCTCCTCCATCAGCGATTCCCAGTTCTCCGGGGTGACTGTCGCCGGGTCGACGCCGTCTTTGAAGAACAGGTTGGAGTAGCCTCGCGGGTGCGGATCGGGGTATCCGGTGTCCTGGGCGGGGCGCACGCGGGTGTGGGTCAGGCCGAGCGGCCGGGTGACCCTGCGCTCGACCTCGTCGGCGTAGCTGTTGCCGGTGACCTTCTCGATGATCGCGCCGGCGAGGTAGAAGCCGCCGTTGGCGTATTCGAAGCGTTCGCCGGGCGCGCCGACCGGCGGCTGGGACACCGCCACCCTCAGCAGTTCCGCGGTGGTGAAGGTGTCGAAGCGATGCTGGTCGAACCCGGAACGGGTGGCGTAGCGGTGGCTGATCTCCGGGGCCAGGCCGGTGGCGAACAGGCCACCGGTGTTGCTGAGCAGGTGTCTGATGGTGATCTTGTTGCCGTCGTAGCCGTTGACGTCCAGCACGCCGGGCAGGTGGGCGTTGACCGTGTCATCGAGGCTCAGCCGGCCCTCGGCCTCCAGGGCCAGAAGTACGGCGGCGGTGAAGGCCTTGCCGCTGCTGCCGGCGTGGAAGTACTCGCCCGGCACGCGTGGGGAACCGGTCTCGATGTCGGCCACGCCGGCGGTGCCGAACCAGGTGCGGTCGCCGTCCTTGACCTCGGCGACGATGCCGGGGACGCCGACCTCGGCCACGCTCCAGTCGAGCACCTGCTGCACCTTCTCGTGTGCTGTCATTGCACTGCCTTTCGGACGTTTCTTCGGTACGTCCTCCACGGTGTCCACCGGGGAGGACGTTTCTTCGGTACGTCCTCCACGGTGTCCACCGGCGCTTACATGCCTCTTAGAACGCTCTTTCAGCCGGCGTGGTGCCACTTTCAGCGGCACGTGCGCGACTTTGTGCTCATAGCCTTTGGGCATGCGGATTGAGGTGCTGGGACCGGTCCGGGTCTATGCCGACGACGGCGCGCCGATCGATGTCGGCGGTGTCATGGTCCGTGCGCTGCTGGCCCGGCTGGCACTGGCCGAGGGCGAGACGGTGTCGGTGGATGCACTCGTTGACGGCCTGTGGGGGGAGCACCCGCGCGGGGGCACCGTCAATGCGCTGCATGGGCTGGTGCATCGGCTGCGCAAGGCTCTGGGCGGGGCCGGGGCCGTGGAGAGGGCGGCCGGCGGGTACCGCCTGCACATACGCGCCGAGGACGTCGACGCCTGTAGGTTCGAGGAGAAGGCGGAGCGGGGCGGTCGCGAACTGGCCGCGGGCGCCGCGCAGCGAGCGGACTCGCTGCTGGAGGAGGCGCTGGCGCTGTGGCGGGGAGACGCGCTGGCCGACGTGCGCGATGCCCCCTTCGCCGGTACGGCCGGCGCGCGGCTGGAGGAGCTGCGCGTCGCGGCCATCGAAGACCGGTTCGAGGCGGAGCTGCGACTGGGCCGCCACGACGGGATCCTGGCCGATATGGCGGCGGTGGCCGCCGGCCACCCGTTGCGCGAACGGCTGGCCGGATTGCGCATGCGAGCCTTGCACGCGGCAGGCCGCCAGTCCGATGCGCTGGCCGTGTTCGAGCGGGTCCGCGGCACGCTCGCCGAGGAACTGGGCGTCGACCCGTCCGAGGGACTGCGCAGAACGCACCTGGCCGTGTTGCGGGGCGAGCTGGAGATCCCCGAGGCGGAACAGGCCCGGCCGGAGGCGGTGCCGGGACGCCTGCCGGCCCAGTTGACCAGCTTCGTCGGCCGGGCGGAGGAGCTGAGATCGCTGGCCGGGCTGCTGGAGACCTCTCGGCTGGTCACCGTTGTCGGCCCCGGGGGAGTGGGGAAGACCCGGCTGGCCGTGGAGGCGGTGAGCCGGCATCGAGCCCATCGGCGTGGCCGGGTCTGGCTCGTCCCCCTGGCCGGGGTGACCACGGCGGACGGGCTGCCCGAGGCGGTGCTGGGCACGCTCGGTGTCGCCGATGCCCGGCCGTCCGGCACACCGCTGGAGCGGGTGGTCAATCTGCTCGCCGGTGGCGAAGGCGTGCTGGTGCTTGACAACTGCGAACAGATCTCCGGACCCGTCGCGGAGTTCGCCGGGCAGCTGCTGGAGCGCCAGCCGTACTTGACCATCCTGGCCACGAGCCGGGAACCGCTGGAGGTCATGGGTGAGACGCTGTGCCGTCTGGGCCCGCTCGAACTGCCGCCAGCGCACGCGGATTCCGCTCAGGCCAGCGAGTCGGCCGCGGTGCGGCTGTTCCTCGATCGCGCGGTAGCCGTACAGCCCGGCTTCACGCTGGACGCGCCGACCGCGGCCACGGCAGTGGACATCGTGCGCCGGCTGGACGGGCTGCCGCTGGCCCTGGAGCTGGCCGCAGCACGGCTGCGGACCATGAGCGCCGACCAGCTCGCCCGGCGGCTGGATGACCGCTTCCGGCTGCTCAGCACCGGTAACCGGGCCGCCCAGCCGCGGCAGCGGACACTCCATGCGGTCATCGAATGGAGCTGGGACCTCCTCACCGATCAAGAACGGACGCTGGCCCGCCGAATGTCGATCTTTCTGGCGAGAACCGGGATCGCCGCGATCGAGGCGGTCTGCTCGGATGAGACGCTCCCCGCGGGCGAGGTCGTCTATCTGCTGGACTCCCTGGTCGACAAGTCCATCGTAGAGCGGGCCGGCGAGGGCTACCGGATGCTGGAGACCATCCGGGCCCATTCGGCGGACAAGCTTCGCCTCGCGGGGGAAGCCGGAGCCGTCCTGCGCAGGCTCACGCGGCACTTCGCCGACCTGGCCGAGGAACACGAGCCGCTGCTGCGCTCGGACAGGCAGGCGGAGTCGCTGCGGCTGTTCCAGGCCGAGTACGACAACCTGATGTTCGCCCTGCAAACGGCCGTCGACACCGGCGACGCCAATGCGGCGGCCCGCCTCCTCGGCCCGCTGTACTGGTACTGGGTCATGCTCCGCTACGACGCTCGGGCCGATGCCTACGTCGCCAAGGTCGCCGGGTTCGGCGACGCGCTGCCCGCGGACGCCCGGGCCGCCTTCACCGCGATCCATCTGGTAGTCGGCGAGGGCGGGCCGGTCACCGACCCCGAGCGGATGCGCGCGCTCATCGACGACTGCGCGCACACGGGCGCGCTGCGGCGTTATCCGATGCTGCTGACGACAGCGCTGATGATGGCGGCGACACTCGGGCTGGACGAGCTGGTCGACCAGGAGATCGCCCGGGTGCGCAGCGGCTCGGACCGCTGGGCGGTCGCCTGCACCTTCGTGATCGAAGCCATGCGGCATCGCGAACGGGGCGACCGGGAAAGCTCCGCGGCCGCGATGGCAGCGGCGCTGCACGCCTTCGGGGAGGCGGGCGACCGGTGGTGGACGGCGAAGACGCTGTACGGCCTGGCGCAGATCCACGCCATCGGCGGCGAGCACGACGAGGCGATCGCCGCCTACGAGCACAGCATCGCGATCGCCACCGACCTCGGCTCGCAGGACGAGGTCTCCACCCGGCTCGGGCTCGCCACCGAACGCATGCGCGCCGGCGACCTGACCGGCGCCCGGCACGACATCGAAACCGCCGAACGAGCGGCCTGGGAGCGTGGTCAGCCCATGCTGGAGATCGAGGTCCTGGGCAGCCTGGCCGAGCTGTACCGCCGATCCGGCGAGATCGAACGGGCCGACCAAGAACTCGACCGGATGGAGACACTCGCCCGCCGGCTGCGCCTTACGGCGGGGACGGTTGAGAACCTACTGGTGCCCGCCAGGATGGCGAACCTCCTCACCGCCGGGGACGCCGCCGCCGCGCGCGAGCTGCTGCCCCGTGCCGTGCAGGCGGCGCAGGCGCACATGGACACCGCTTGGGCCGCCCAGCTCCTGGCCCGGCTGCTGTTGCTGGAGGACGATCCGGCCGGCGCGGCCACCGCGCTCGGCCTGAGCCGGGCCATCCGCGGCACCTTCGACCACGGCGACACCGAACTGCGCGCCCTTGCGGAGGTACTCGCGGAACGGCTCGGCCGTACCGGATACGACACCGCCTACCGGCGGGGCGCCGACATGACACCCCACGAGGCCACCGACCGGCTGACAGAGCTGCGCGGATAGGCCGCGGGCGGGCGTCGTCATGGGCCGGGCGGCTCGGCCGGCCCAGGATGCGGGCCCGTTCGAGCACCTCGGCCTCCGGCAGCAAGGCGGCCCCGGAAAACGGTTCGACGGCTCTGCGGAGCCCTGACACAGTGGCGCACTATGACGGACTTCGAGCTTGTGACCGACGCGGACGTGCAGCTCATGCAGGGGCTGGCGCAGCGTGTCACCGCCACCCGCCCGGACCTGGTGAACAGCGACGCGACGTTCGGCGAGCTGGCCTGGAACTGGGGCAAGGGGCACGCCGGCGACGGCGCAAGCTGGCCGCGTCGGCTGTGGTTGTCTGGCGGGGATCTGGTGGCCTGGAGCTGGGCCCATCTTCCGCACCAGGTGAGGTTGAGCGACGGGTCGGTGAAGGACGTCACCGGCGCCTATCTGGCGTATCAGGTCCATCCCGACCATGCCGGGCTGGTTGACGAGGTGATCGACTGGTACGACGGTACGGCGGCGGGCATCGAGCGTACGGTGAGGCCGAGCGCCGCAGATGAGTTCGCCCTGAAGCGATGGGCGGCGCACGGCTACGAGACCGACCCGGCCTCGCTCGGCGACACCGGGCACTGGACCCAGCTCAACGAGCGGGACCTCGCCGACGTGGAACAGCCGGTGCTGCCAGACGGATTCCGGTTCCGCACCGCCGACGAGGCCGGGCCGAAGGCCGCGGTCCAGGCCCATCTGGACGCCTGGGCTCCCTCGACGTACACGGTCGAGGGCTACCAGGGCGTCCGGCAGACGGCGGGGTACCGCGGCGACCTGCACATCCTGGTGGAGGCGCCGGACGGGACGATGGCATCCTCGACGATCATGTGGCTCGACGGAGCGAACAAGACCGCTGAGTTCGAGCCGGTCGGGACGCATCCGGACTACCGGCGTCTGGGGCTGGCAAGGGCGATGCTTCTGCACGGGATGCATCTGGCGCGGGCGGCCGGGGCCACTCATATGACGGTCCCCTGCCTGGGTGCGCCGGGGCATCCCAAGGCGCGCGGGCTGTTCTACAGCGTCGGGTTCCGGGAGTCCGTGCGGGACGCGCCGCTCATCAAACCCAAGACCGCGGGCTGAGGACCGATAGTTCGGGTAGCCGCCGGGCCCTCATGGCCGGGAACCGACCCGGCGTCATGTGGCGGACGGTCCCGCCTGATCTATCCTGCGACCCATGCTGATCACAGATGTTGAGCTGGCCTGTACGGCAGCGCAGGTAGGAGCAGCCGTCGTGCGCACCATGTTCGGCACACCGCTGGCGCGCCTGGAGAAATCCGGTGGTGACTTCGCCACGGTCGCCGATGTGGAAGCGGAGAAGGCCATCCTTGACACGATCGGTGCCGCCCGGCCCGGCGATGCCGTGATCGGTGAGGAGAGCGGGCGTACGGGCTCGGCGGAGGCGGAGCGCAGGTGGCTGGTCGACCCTCTGTGCGGAACGCTGAACTACGCCGTGCACAGCATGCTGGTCGCGGTGAACGTCGCCCTGCGTGTGGGATCGGACATCACGGCGGCGGCCTCGGCCGACCCGTTCACCGAGGAGGTGTTCTGGACCGACGGCGTCCACGCCTACGTCCGCCGCGACGGCCTGGACAAGCCGCTCCAGCCGTCGCCCGATTCACGGCTGGTGGACGTCAACCTCGACCCGCCCTTCCCGAACTCGCCCGCTTTCCGTGCTGCCGCACTGCTCGCCGAGCCGGGATTCGCCGAGCGGTTCCGCCCGCGCGTCGTCTCCACCACCCTGGCTGTGGCCTGGGTCGCCGCCGGTCGGCGAGCCGCCTACGTCACCGACGGCCGACAGCATGACAGTGTGCACTTCGCCGCCGGGATCGCGTTATGCCGGGCTGCTGGATGCGTGGTGACCGGCCTCGACGGCCGGCCGCCGCACGCCGGCGTAGGCGGGCTCGTCGTGGCGGCCGACCAGGAGACCCACGCGGCGCTGCTGGATCTGATCCGCAACCAGTAGTCCCGAAAGTGGGCTTACCCGACAAGGCCGTGGGACGACAGCCGCCGCTACTTTCTGGAGGTAGGTTTCTGGACGGGCATCGACGCGGCGACCGCCTGGCGGCTGCGCGCGATACCAACCCGGTCGCCGGCGTCGCCAACCGCAAGTCTCCTTCGGGTCCGAGCCGGCGGCGACGCCAGCCGGATGGTCAGGGACGTCGACCAAGCTCTGCGCGACATCGCGGCCCAGCACGGCGGCCTCACCCCCGAGGATGCCATCGCCTACGTCAAGCGGCTGGCCGCCTCATGGCGGGTCGGCCCAGTGCAGGGCGACGTACGGCTCGGCCTGGCCGCAGTAGCGGACCCGCTCCCGGGTGATGCGATAGCGGGCGTGCATCTCCGGCTGGTCGGGCGAGTGGCGCGGGACGGGGACGGTAAGGATGCCGATGTCCTGGTCGACGTGGGTGAGCAGGCCGTGACAGGGGCCGCCGAGACAGATGGCGTTGCAGTCGTGGTGGCCGGCCGGCGCGAGCTCGTTCATGCGGGGGAGGCGTGGGTCTCGGTGACCTCGACCGAGGCCCGGACCTGCCGGCCGGCTGCCAGGTCGAGCTCGGCCGGCGCGGCGGGGATGAGGTCGGCGAAGGCGGCGACGGGGCCATCGAGGTGGACACGGGCGTTGTCGCCGTGCCGCTCGACGTCGCCGATCGTGGCCTGCCACGCGTCGCGGGGGCTGCCGTCCGGCCGCGAGCGGTACGGCGCCACGGCGGGCGGCCCGAACGCTGCCGGAAGGACATCACGCGTCCGGCGGCTCCGCCGGGCGGGGCCGCCGGATCGGCGCGCGGGAGTGACCATGCGGGTCAGGGAGCCTCGAAGCCGGCCTTGGTCAGCACGTCCTTGCCCTGCTGTGACAGCACCAGATCGACGAACTGCTTGGCCAGGTCACCAGCGGGCGCCTTGGTCAGCGTGGCGATCGGGTAGTCGTTGACGGCCTTGTCCGCCTCGGGGAACGCGATGCCCTGCACCTTGCCGGCCGAGGCGATCACGTCGGTCTTGTAGACCAGCGCCGCGTCCACCTCGCCCAGCTCGACCTTGGTGAGGGTGGCCTTGACGTCCTGCTCCAGCGTGACGGGGGTGACCTTCAACCCGGCCGCGTCCAGTGCCTTGACCGCCGCGGCGCCGCACGGCACCTGCTCGGCGCACAGCGCCACCTTCACCTTCGGATCGGTGAGGTCTCTGATCTCGTCCACCTTGGCCGGGTTGTCGGCGGGCACGGCGATCTGCAGCTTGTTGCGCACGAACGTGGTCGGCGCGCTCGCCAGCGACGCGTCCGTCACGGTCTTCATGGTGGCCGGGCTGGCGGCGGCGAACACGTCCGCCGGCGCCCCCTGGGTGATCTGCTGGGCCAGCGTGGCGCTGGAGCCGAAGTTGAACTTCACCGTCGTACCTGGATGCGCGGCTTCGAAGGTCTTGCCGAATTCGGTGAACGTGCCGGTCAGCGACGCCGCCGCGAACACCGTCACCTCCTTGGCCCCGCCACCGGCCGCGGAAGCCGACGCCGAGGTCGTGGCCGGCCCGCCGGATCCGCACCCGGACACGCCCGCCAGCGCGAGTGCGACGGGCAGGGCGATCGCCCATCGGGAAAGACGCCTGAACACCAAGGGGGGCTCCTCACAAGTGACTGGCCGCGCGTTCGCGACCGGATATCTCCACGACGACGTTGATGGACTTGATCACGATGACCGCCACCACTCCCGACAAGCCCTCACTCTACCTCTCGCATATTCCAGTTCGAATACCGGCTTTCCATCGCAATAGCAGCGTGTCTTACGGTTCTGCCATGGCATCCACGAGACCTCAGAAACCCTCCGCGGGCGCCGGTTCTCCGCGCCGCGGGGCGGTCGCGGCCGCGATCGCCCTACTGGTCGCGCTCACGCCCGCCGCCGCAGCCGCCGACGGCGCGGGCCGGGGAAGCGCGGGCGTGCTGGCCATATCGACGAGCGCGGTCCAGCCGCCCTTCAGCCTCGAGCCTCCACCGGTGGCGCGGCCTCAAAGGCGCGCGACAAGCCGCTCAGGGGCACTTCCGCGCCAACCGTGATCGGTAGTGTGAACCGGTCGTTCTCCTCCTGGCGGACGGCCGCCACCATCCGGGTCAGTGTCGTGATCCCTGGCGGCAGCACCCGGTTGTTCACCAGCCACACCACCGCCCGGTCGAACAGCGCCCGCGGCCCCTCAATCGAGGAGCAGACCCGGGCGGCAAGGAAGGTCCGCAGCTCCGTCTCTCCCGCGGCGACGGCTCGGTAGCGGACCGCCCATAGCGGGCCTCTTGCTCAGCAGACAGATACTCGACAGGCATGCCGAGGACCGTGCGCTCCGCTGAGCAGGAAAAACGAGACCCGTCACCGAACCGGAACCAAGATCGGTCTTCTACCGCCAATTTCCCTTCCGATACTCCCCGAGGGCCGCCCTACGGCAATTCCTCATCCTGTACGGCCGGCGCGGCAAGCGCCACCCGCGCCCCGAGATGGAGCCCACCGCTGGCGTCCAGCACCTGCCCGGTCACCCAGCGGGCATCGTCGGAGGCAAGGAGGGCCACCACGTCGGCCACGTCCTCGGCCCGGCCGACTCGCCCCAGCGCCGCCTGCCCGGCGAGGAACGCCGCCGCCTCCGGGGGGAACAGCGACGTGTTCGCCTCGGTCATGGTCGCGCCGGGGGCGACGACGTTCACGGTGATGCCGCGCTCGCCCAGTGCCAGGGCGAGGGTGCGGCTCATGGTCTCCACCGCGCCCTTGGTCATGGCGAAGGAGGTCTGTGCGGGGTTGGCGATCCGGGTGACGGCCGAGGAGACGCTGATGATGCGTCCGCCGTCGGCCAGCAGCGGGAGCGCGCGCTGGATGATGAAGTAGGGCGCCTTGACGTTCACCGCGAAGAGCCGGTCGAACTGCTCGGCCGTGTCGGTCTCGATCGGACCGGCCGGGGCGGCCGCGGCGTTGTTGACCAGGATGTCCAGGCGCCGTCCGGCCGGGCCGGCCTCCAGCTCGGCGAACAGCGCGTCGACGGCTCCCTCGGTCTCCAGGTCCGCGCCGATCGGGAATGCGCGCCCGCCGACCCGCTCGATCCGCTCGACCGTCTCCTGTGCCGCCGCCGCGTCCTTTCCGTAGTGGACGGCGACCAGGGCCCCGTCGGCGGCGAGACGTTCGGCGACCGCCCGCCCGATACCGCGTGAGGCCCCGGTCACCAGTGCCGTCTTGTCCGTCAGTCGTCTCATTGCGTGCCTCGCAAACATGTTAATAACTATCACTGTGATAGTTTGTACCGGATGGCAGAGGAATCGACAAGCCTGCGCGAGCGGCGCCGGGCAGAGACCCGGCGCGCCCTGCAGGTGCACGCAGTCCGCCTGTTCATGGCGCGGGGCTACGACGCGACCACGATCAACGACGTCGCGCAGGCGGCCGGGGTGTCCGTGATGACCCTGTACCGGCACTTCGCGACAAAAGAGGACCTGGTGCTCTACGACGAGTACGACCGGGAGACCGCGGCGACGCTCGCGGCACAGCACCAGGAGGAGTCACTGCGTCAGCGGATCGGCCGGGCGCTGGTGCAGACCGCCGCGACGGCCGTCGACTCCGACCGGGACCTCCTGCTCGCCCGCCTCCGCCTGATGATCTCCACACCTGCCCTGCAAGCCCGCCACCTGGACAGCCAGTACGCCACCGAGATCGCCATCGTCGACACCCTCTGCGCCGGCGCCGCCGATCCCGACCTGGAATTCCGTGTCCGCAGCACGGCCGCCGCATGCCTGGCCGCCACCCATGTCGCCCTTATCCGCTGGGCTGAAGGTGACGGCCGGCAGGACCTCCCCACCCTCATGCACCACGCCCTGACCTCAGCCTTCGACACCGCGTTCTGAAAGCGCGGATCCGCCCGTCGACAGGGAACGGCAAGCGGGGGGTCCAGCGGAACCCGGCCGCACGCTGGCGGAATGGGAGCTCGGGGAAGGGCCTGGGATGCAATGGCGGACACCCCGGAACAGGATGTACGATCCGGATCAGCGTCTCGGGACGCAACCGGTCCGCGGAAAGGGCTCAGCCCACCCGAGCCTCAGCATGCTGGTCATGGTGCCATTCCTCCTTTTCGGCCCGAAGATGCGGACGTCGGGCAGTATCCGAAAGGGAGGCTTTCGTGGTGAACCGCCTGCCCGAAAACCCCAGCCTTGACCACCTGAAGAACGAGGCCAAGCAACTGCTGCGCGGCGTGCGTGCGGGCGAGGCCCGCGCGCTCGCGACGGCCGGAGGGTGGCTGCGTCCGGAACCGCCGTCGGACCTGCGGTTGGCCGATGCGCAACTGATCGTGGCCCGCAAGTACGGCTTCACGAGCTGGTCGCGGCTGCGGGCCCACCTGAAGATGGTGGGCACGTTCGCGCGCCGGCCACTCGCGGTGGGCCCTTCGGCCGACCCCGCAACCGAGTTCCTGCGGCTGGCCTGCCTGACCTACGGCGGACCCGCGAGCACCGAGGCCGCGGCGCGGCGGCTGGCCGCCCATCCCGAGATAGCCGACGCGTCGGTGTGGACGATGGCGGCAGTAGGCGACGCGGCGGGGATAGCCCGCGTGGTCGCGGTCGACCCCGCGCCGGTCCGGGCATCCGGTGGCCCCTTCGGCTGGGAGCCGCTGCTGTATCTGGCCTTTTCACGAGTGGCACAGGCCGACGCGGTGGGGGCGGCACGGGTGCTGCTGGCGGCGGGAGCCGATCCGAACACCGGCTACCTGCCTGAGGGGCTGGGGCCGCCGCTCACTGCTCTGACCGGGGCACTGGGCGGGGGAGAACTGAGGCAACCGCCGCACCCGCAGGAGCTGGAACTGGCCCGAGTGCTCCTGGAGGCCGGGGCGGACGCCAACGACGGCCAAGCCCTGTACAATCGCGGAGTCGGGGGTGACGACACCGGCTACCTGGAGTTACTGCTGGAGTTCGGCCTCGGCCGCGGGAACGGCGGGCCATGGAAGGCCAGGCTGGGACGCATACAGGACTCGCCGGTCCGCATGCTGGCGAACACGGTGCTGACAGCTGCGTTGCGCGGCCAGGCACGCCGGATGCTGTGCCTGCTGGCGCACGGCGCGCCCGCAGATGCCAAGGACGACAGGCATGCGTTCTTCGGCGGGCACACGGCGCTGGAGCTGGCTCTGCTCGGTGGGCATACGCAGGTTGCGCGGCTCCTTGCCGACGCCGGCACCTCCAGCACGCTAGGCGGGTTGGAGGCCGTGGAAGCGGCGATCATGCGAGGGGATCGCGGGGAGCTCGAACGCCTGGTGAGCGGCGACCACGCACTGGTCCGGCGCCTGCTGACAAAGCGGCGGGACCTGCTCATCAAGGCCGCGGAGTACGGCCGGGTGCCGGCCGTACGGCTGGCCTGCGCGCTGGGCTTCGACGTGAACGCACGCCTCCCGTCGACGGCGTTGCACAAGGCTGCGCGGGCAGGCGACCTGCCGATGGCGCGAGCGCTTCTGGAGCTGGGAGCTGACCGGTCACTACGGGATCACGACTACGACGCCACCCCGTTGGAGTGGGCACAGTTCGGTGGCCAAGCTGAGGTGGCGGAGTTTTTGAGCCAGTAGCGGCCGGCTCACTCACGAGTGAGCGACGGTGAGCGCGGGGCCGCACATAGGAGCGCCAAGTCGGGACGGCGTCCCGCCGTTGGCAGTGGCCGGGGCGCTTTCGGTGGCAACCGCCAACGATTGAGCCTTCCCGACGCGCTGCGCGGCTCAGGGTCGGTCCGGGCAGTCCGTGATCCATGCCGCCGGTACGTCGTGAGCAGGCAGGGCAATCGCCCGGAGGTGGGCCGGGGGCGCCACCTCCGGGCGATTGACGGTGGTCAGCGGCGCGGCACGGGCGCGACTGCGACCGCCGGCGTCAGCGGGTACAGCGGATGGAGGCACTGCCCCAGTAGTAGCCCGG